>JAEMRJ010000070.1 GCA_016463365.1 Thermoleophilaceae bacterium
GGCATAGAGGTCGTTCAAGCTGATCCAACCCAGCGGCTCAGGGTCGGCCGGCAGCGGCGTGTCCAGGTCGTAGCCGACAAATGCGTGCGCGCGATTGCCGACGTTTTCGGCATTGTCGCGATAGGTGACCCCGACGTCCCACCTGCCTTCGTGCGGCAGCGTGAACTGAGTCGTCGCAGCTGGAAGCGTCGAGATGTGCGACTGGACGACCTCGCCGTTGGCGCTTTCTCGCAGGTCGAAGGTCGCGGACTTCCATCCCGACTCAGATACGAAGTCCGGGCTGTCAGACGGGTCATCGTGGGCGACCGTGACCAGGGGATCGCTCGTCCACCCCCACTTCGTGACGCCGCCCGTGGCGCTCACGCCGCTCGGCTCGTCCGGCGGCTTGCGGTCGATCCGGATCGGCAGATCGAGCACGAGCGGGTCGGACAGGGCGGCGTCGTAGATCACGATGCGGACTAAATGCTCGCCACTGCTCACAGCCGAGAGGTCAATCGTCTTGGAAATGTGCGCCACGGCGGGACAGTAGGCAGCGCGTCCGCCATAGCCGCATTTGTCGCCGGCCAGATTTTCTGTCGTCGGTTGGTCGACTCCCATCACCACCAGCGCGACGCCGGAACCCGAGTCGACTGCATCGAACTCGAGCTTCAACTCGTCGCCGTCGAGCCACACGGGCGAACCCGGATCGGTAGCGCCGGACGGGGTGACATTGAGGTTGACGAGCGACGGGCTGACCTCGTCGGAGTACTCGAGGAGGAAGTTCTTCACCACAAATGGCGGCGGATCGGGGCAGATTTCTACGACGCAGCGACCCTGGATGGCGAAGCTTGAAATTTGGAGCGACGTCAGAGTCACCTGCGCGACCGAGGGTGAGTCAGCATCCGCGCCCGGAGTCAGCTCCATGATCTCATCGCACCAGCGGTCCTCGCACGCATTGATCGTGTAGCGATACGCACCGGACGTGTCGCCACCAAAGTATGTGAATTCTGCGGTTCGGAGTATCGAAGTCGTGTTGGCGTTGAACCAGGTCACCCACTCGGGATGGTCCCAGATCGTCGGACTGTCGGCGTCGAAGACGATTCCTTCGGGACATGTGTTCTGCGGGATCCAACTGGTGCCATAGGCGCTCACCTCCCAGGCCTGGCCGAAGGAGTCAACGTTCAGCGTGCTGGCATCACACGAGCGGACTTCGGTGATTCCCGCGCTCGCGGGCTGCGCGCCCAAGGACGCGCCTGCGAGCGCAAGCCCCACCACTACGGCCACCATCGTGCGGAGACGCGGTCTCACGGCTTCACCACAAATTTCTGCTTTTGTGAGACAGCGGTTTCAAATGCCCAGCTCGGCTCGATCGTCGCGATCGCTCTGACAGTGAATCGGGCGGCCCGGCGCGCAGCCGGATATCTCAGCACAAACTGGAAGCGGCCGGCGGCATCTGTACGTGTTGTCTGCTTCCACCGACTTGAGCGCCCCTTGATCACGAATTCCAGTTCGACCGCCTTCCCGCGGAGCGGAAGCGATGCGCCGTCGAAGAAGACTCTCCCGCTGAGCACAACGCTGCGGCGACTGCGCACCACGTCCCTGGAGGTCTTCAAGGTTACTTTCCCGCGGACCAACAGTTTTGCCGCGGCGGTGGTCGGACGCGTGGAAAGACTGCCCGCGAAGCGTACGACGAACGAGCGCGTCGCGCCCGCGCCGACGGGCACAGCGTATGTCCCGTCGGGCCGCGTGGTGGCGACCGCGAACACCTGCGGCGGGGAGCCGGCCTGGCTGGCGGTGACCGTGACCAACGCACCGCCGACAGGCGTGCCCCCGGCTCCCGTCAGGCGTCCGACCAACCGCGAGTTCGCGCCGTATTCGATCGTGCGCCGGGTCAGTCCGTCAGATGAGACCGCTCCAGCGCGGGTCAGACCCGCCGTCATCGAACTCTGGCCACGCGACGGGATTCGGAATGTCGCCTCCGCGCCGCTTGCAGTGCGCGCCACCGTCGCCCCGTTGCCGGCTGCGTCGCGAAGGCGCATCCGTAGCCTGTACTCGCCGTCGGCCAACTGGCCGTCGTCCGGAATACGCGCAGTGAGCTCGGCGGGTTCGGAGCTGGGACCGCTGCCCGCCAGTCCGGAGCCGATCTGCGTCCACGGCCCCCCGGCTGCCGCCTGAATCTCGATCGTCGCAGTTGCCAGGCCGGCGCCGGAGTCGCGTGCGGCGGCACGCACATGTGTCGGGTCTGCCGGACTGGGGTCCTCAAACCAGCCCGTCGGCGGCGTGCTGTCGGCCAGATAGTCAGCGGTTGCACTCGACGAGTTGCCGGCCAGATCGGTCGCCGTCACGACGAGGTGATTCTCGCCCTCGCGGAGCGAAACTCCCGACTGCGTCGAGCAGTCGACGGGTTCTGCGGCGATCGCGCAGCTGACCGCGTCGACGCCGGACTGGATCGTACCCGACTTGTGGTCGGCGACGTCGATCAGGATCGGCTCGCCCGAACCGACTGTTCCGCCGCCGGGGGCGAGCGTGATCGTCGGCGGCGTGAGGTCGACGACGACCGGCTGGTGCACGAGCTCACCCGGAACACCGGCACAGGAGTACCCGCGCAGGTGCAATTTCTGCGGTTTTTCGCTCAAAGCCTGGACCTGCGGCGGAGTCAGGGCAAGCTGCAGGTCTGATCCTGTGAGGCTGGGAGTGGCGGGATCCTCGCCCGGGTTGAAGCCCGATACCGAGCTGAACGCATAGTCGTGACCGCAGACCCCTGAGTCCGGAAGCTCAGGATAGGTCCAACTGATCGTACGGCCGCTCTGCGCATCGGCGGCGTTGATCGGTTCGATCGGTTCGAGTTCCGGAGCCACAAGGCGCCCGTTGTCGATGTTCAGGTAGGCCTCGCCCGGATCGCTGACGTTCCCGGCCCCGTCGACAGTCCGGACCGAAATCGTCCACTCACCGTTGCTGGGAAAGCGGTACTGCATTGCGTGTGCGGCCGCTCCGACGACGTACTGCTCCGGCGGATCGATCACGTCTGGAGGAGGCGGGTGGTCGCCATTCCTGTACGGGCTGACGTCGTACCTGTAACCCACAATTCCAGACTGCGTCTCGGTTTCGACCGTCTCGCCGAAGTTCTCCCACTGGACCTGCACGTCGCGCCCGCCAACCCACCCGTTGAATCGCGGTGACAGTCTGAACTGCGCAGGGCGGGCCGGGAGCGTGGCGTCTGTCTTCACTGCAAACGAATCTGATGCCGAGAGCCCTGCGCGGTTGTACGCGGTGACGGTGAAGGTGTTGTGTCCGTCCTGCAGGTCGGACGCAAAGAACCGCGGCATCCCGCTGGACGGCTCGTACATCGGGCAGTCCGGAACGTACACGTTCTCGCGTGCACCCGCGCACAGGCTGATGTCCCCGATCTGGAAACGGACATACTCGAGTGGCGACTCTGGATCTTCGTGCTCGGCGCCGGGGTAGATCCGTCCCCTGTTCCACACCGGCGGCTCGATTCGCCGCTGGAGCACTTCGTCGTAGTCGACATCCGGGTCGGGGTCGGAGATCAGGTTCATTTCGAAGGCGTCGACGTAAGGAGGGGTGTCGTCGCTTCGCACGATCGAGAGGTCTGCCAGAAGGATGGGCGTCTGCGCCGGGCAGACGCTCAAGGTGCAACGAAGACGGATGCGCAAGCGGTTGGCCCCGTCAGGGATCTCGACGTCCGGGTCGCGTTCGTCGGGCACGATCTCGATCGGATCGTACGCCCCCGTGCCGACCACCAACGTTCCGCACTCATTGAAGCGGCATGCCTGCAGGCCGACTTCGATTCCCGGCGGAACCTCGCCGAGTTGATCGATGACCGCAGAAACTGACTCGATCTGGCTTTCCTCGGTCACGAGCGAATAGACGCCCTCCGGATCACCAGCGTGACCGTCTTCAATGAGCATGAAGATGAATCCGTGCGGACAGCCCGTGGCAGCCTCCCATTGCTCGGCATCAACCGCAATCCAGCCCGGCCAGGTTGACTCCTCGCCGGCGCAGGGCTCCTCGACGTAGGTGTTGGTCGCAGCGCCGGCCGGGACCGCCGAGAAGGCAGAGAACAGCACCGTCAGGCAAACGAGCATCATCGCTCCAGCTCCGCAGCGCTTCACGGCCCGAGCCCTCCGACATCAGTTCCGGTCTCTTCGCCGGCGCCCTGCGGCACGGCTGTGTTCTCGTCATCTGCGACCTCATCGTCGGCCAGGACCGGTGCGCCCACGGCGGCGGGCGGGGCCTGGCGAGTCTCGCCGGAGACAACCTGATCGTCAGTCGCCGCGGCGGCGCGACGCTGGGCGCGGTCGCGGCGGCGTTCAGGAGCAGAAGTCTGCGAAGTGCCCTTGATCGGCGTCAGAAGCTTCGCGGGAGCTCGAGCGGTGTCCGCGGCTGACGAGCTGTCGTCGCCGGTCGCCGCCTCATGCACTGCAAGCCCGCCGCCGGTGGCTGTGGCGCCGACGGCGACGACCGCGAGAGCTTTCTTGGCGACTGCGATCGAGGCATCGCCGCCGCCAAATTTCGCCTGGACGAACTCGGCCGCGCGGTGCAGTGGATCCAGAATCCGCCCGCGCCAACTGGCGATCGCCAGAACGCCAACCGGAAAGAGCGACGCGAGGTCACGCGGGGCGAGCTTGTAGTCGCGCAGAGTTGCCTGGCAGCTCGTGCAGCCCCGCAGGTGCAGCAGCACGTCGTCCTCGGCGGCGGAGTCGCACTCGCCATCGGCAAACATCGAAAGCAGCGGCTCGATCCGCTGGCATTCGCGGCCGGAGTCGATCGCCGTGACGTTCATACGAGCCGACTTGCGACCTTCGCTGAGCAGGCGGTTGACCTTGGCGTAAGAGAACCCGGTTAGCTTGCAGATCTCTGGGTAGTCGAAACCATCGGCGCGAAGCAGCAGGCAGCGGGTCTGGTCCGGGCGCAGTCGCTTGAGCGCCTCTTTCGCGATGCCGTGCGCTTCGCCATCGACCAGCGAATCCTCAGGCAGCGCGACATCCCCCGCCAGCCCTCCGACGATCACCTCGAAATCGGCGTCAACCTCGCGCTTGCGCGAGCGGACGATCTGCAGCCCCTCATTACGGATGACGGTGTGCATCCAGGCGGCGATGCCTTCAGGGCTGCGCTCATCGGGCGGGCTCACGAGCAGGACTTCGAGCGCGCGCTGATATGCGTCCTCGGCGTCAGCTGCGGTCGGCGAGCTGCGCCGGGCAGTCGCGAGCCATTGATTTCCGTATCGCTCAATCAGCTCTTCGACCTGCAGCTGATCCGATTCGGCTGCAAGGTCTACCAAGCTCCGAGCTTTCCTGTGAACTGCCAAGAAGCTTCCAGGCCCTTTTTCAATTCATGGGACTGTTCGCCGCGGCGCCGACGTCTGGTCCCCCCCACCAGATACTCAACAAGCGTAACCGAACGTGGCCGAAGGTCAAGAGACATTCAGCTGCTGCAATTCCTGCTTGTAGGATCCGTCTTCGCGTCCGGAGTCCCGCGCGAGCTTGATTTTGACCATTTCCAGCCCGCAATTCAAAACGCCCTCGGCGCGCTCCCTCGACCACAGTCGCCAGTTGCTGCTGGACGCGATCGGTCGGGCGCCAGAGATGACCCTGATCCGTCCTTTCGGGAACCACGGCGACGAGTTGATCTGGGCGGGGACTCGGGAGCTGCTGGGCGCGCACGTCTATCGCGAGATCGGGATCGATCAACTGGCGTCGGCCGGCGGCGAGCTTGCGGTCATCAGCGGCGGCGGGGCCTGGAGCCGGCGCTACAACGAGTTCATGCCCGAGGTGCTCGCGATCGCAGAAATGCGTTTCGAGCGGGTGATCGTGCTCCCCTCTACTTTCGAGGTTTCCGAGGACCGGGTGCGCACCGCGCTGGAGAACTCGAACGCACTGATCTTCGCGCGTGAGCTCGAATCTTTCGAGCAGATCCAAGGCCTCTGCCGTGCGCGCCTGGCGCACGACTGCGCGTTCTTTGCCGACCTCTCTGACTACGGCGCCGATGGAGCCGGCGAACTGAACGTCTTCCGCATGGACGACGAGAGCCGCGGACTGCGAGCACTTCCGGCGGACAACGAGGACATTTCTGAGACCGCCGAATCGCTTGAAGCGTGGCTGCGCACGATCGAGCGACACGCAGTGGTCAACACCGACCGGGCGCACGTGATGATCGCGGCTGCGCTGATGGGCAAGACCGTCAAATACGCAGAGAGCAGCTACTTCAAGGTGAGAGCAATCGCGGAGTACGCGCTGGGCGACTACGACGTCAGCCCGCTGCCCGAGCCAGACCCGCTACCGGAAATCCCCCCGCCGGCAGACACCGCCGGGCGGCTCGGCGTGGCCCGCCCGGTCGCGCCGGAGCAGGTGACCGTCGTGGTGGTCAGCCGTGACCAGGGCGACGCGGTCACGAGTGCGATCGATTCCGTGCTCGAACAGGGCGATCACGCGCAGCTGCTGGTGCTCGACCGCAACTCGCGGCCACAGACGCGGGACGCACTGGCTGCGGTGGCGCCGCGCGCGCCGCACGCGCAGTTCAAGTTCGCCGATCGCGACTCCGGGGCCGCCGCCAGCCTGCGCCTTGCAGCCGAGCTCGCAACCTCTGAGTACGTCATGTTCCTTCGCGACGACATGCGCCTCACGCCCGGCGTGATCGAGCAACTGGTGGCCGTGCTGGACACGGAGCCGGGAGCTTCGGCCGTGGCGCCAAGCGTCGTCGACGAGGCTGGCGGGATTCTGCACTGTGGCGGCTGGCCGCTGGTCGACTCGGAGTCGGCCGGCTTTGAACACCTTGTGGCTGTCGATACCGGCGTGACCGGTTGGGTGCCCGCCCACGGGACGCTCTTCAGGCGGAGCGCCCTGATTCAGACCCCGTTTGCCGACGGCATGGATGTGGCCTGTCAGAACGCCGACTGGGTGCTGCGCGCCACGTTGGCCGAGCCCGAGAGCCTGCGCGCCTGCCCGACTGCGACGGTCGTATCGCGGATCGAGCATTCCGTCGGGCACGGAACAAGTTTCATCGATCGCGCTCGCGCGGTTCGCGCGCTCTCTGCGCACGCCAACTTCTACGCGCAGCAGGGCCGGCTTCTGGCCGGACCGCTGACCGAGCACTTTCCAGAACTGCGCGACCGCGACGGCATACTCGACGCCACAAGGACCCGGCTCCTGCTTGAGCTCGTCGCAGCGCGCGGCACTTCCTGGACATTGATGGAGTGGATCAACGGAGGCCTCGAACCGCTGTTCAAGGGCGACTCAGACGCGGCGCTGACGCAGGTCTCACGTGAACATCTGGAGTGGCTCGAGCAGCGCAACGCGAGCCTGACCGGGATCGAAAACGGCGGGTGGTGGAAGCTGCGCAACCGCCTGCAGTTCTTCAGGCGCGCGCGATGAGAACAGTGACGTTGCATCAGCCGCAGGTGCGCGCGAACTCTGTTCACTTTGCGTGGGACATTGAGCCGGCGTCCTCGCTCTATCGCCAGAACAGCTTCCGGCTCGACTTTCCCGACACGGTCGACGTCAGCACCGTTCCGATGGCCGTCTGGCTGCGCGTGATGATGATCTGCCTGCACACCCAGTGGGGTCTCATGCGTCCGTGCAAGGTCGTGGCGCCGTTCCAGCTCCCGCACGGGGAGTACGAGTTCTGGATGCGCTTCGTCGACGCAGCGGTGTGGGCGCTCGAGGCCGACCGCGACGGCGACGAGCTTGAGTCCTACGACCTTCGCACGGCGAGGATGGTCGAAGTCGTCGGCTCGGGAGGCCCGATCGGGCCGATGCCTGCCGCGCCCGACAATCAGCTTGTTGCCACGGCCTTCAGCGGCGGCCGCGACAGCCTGACGCAGCTCGGTCTGCTTCAGGAACTCGGCGAGACGCCGTTGCTTGTGACCGTCACTTCGGATCGCGAGGGCAGCGAAGAGTTCAAGACGCAGCGCCGGCGCGCGGTCATCGAAGCGGCCCCGGCCCGACGTGATGTTGAGCTGGTCGAGATCGCCTCGGATCTGCGCAGCTGCTGGAACAACAATGATCCGCTCGCTGCCCGCTACCGGATCGGCATCAGCGAAATCGCAGACACGCTGCTGTACTTCTCTGCCGCCTGGGCGACGGCCTGGGCACGAGGCGCGCGCTCGGTGTTCCTCGCCTCCGAGTCAGAGGTCCAGGAGAACGCCGTCCGCGACGGGATGGTCATCCAGCACAAACACTTCATGTACTCGGCCGTGACTCAGACCGCGCTGCGGACGCTGATCGCCCCGAGCGGAATCGGCCACTGCGGCCTGACCTACCCGCTCCGCCAGTTCCAGGTTCAGCGCCTCCTGGGGCTGCGCTACCCGGACCTGCGCGATCTGCAGTACTCGTGCTGGTCGCAGCGACCGGGCGAGGATGTCTGCAGCCGCTGCCGAGAGTGCTTCGAGATCGCCGTGAACCTGATGAACGACGGAATCGCTCCGAGCGAGATCGGGATCGATCTGAACGAACTGCTTCCGGCGATGCGCGACTGGCGGCCGGGCGGCGAACCCAGCCGGCCGCGCGGGATCGTCGGCACACTCGCGAGCGTCCAGGTGGACGCGCAGTACCTGCGTTTCTTCAGGTCGACCGCCACCGAAGACATCGAGCGGTTCGCGCCGCCGCCCGGACTGTCAGCGGATGCGGTCGATGCGTGCGACGAGATTCGCGCGACGGTCCTGGCCGCCCCTGACCCGGGCCCCGAGCCCGGGTTCCGCGCGGCGTATCTGGACCTGATCGACGAGCGCCTGCGCGCGAGGCTCGAGTCGATCCTCAGCGAACACTTCGAAGCAGAACCGCTCGCCGACTACGCAGCAACCATTCGGCGTACGCACGCACTGGGCGACTGGATCGCCGCGCCACTCAGCCGTGCGCCGCAGCGCGCTGCGAGCGAACACCGGTCGCCCCACGAACGGCCGCGCGCTCCCGCCCCGGCCGAGCCCTCGGCTGGGCAGCTCGCCGAGATCGCGGCCGAGATCCCCGGGCCGGAACCACTCGCAGCCGGTCGGGAAGGCGTCCGCGCGCTCCCAGTGGCCGACACTGACCTCAGCGGCAACGAGCTCGCGTACGTGACCGAGGCGATCGCCTCGAACTGGGTGTCATCGACCGGTCCCTACGTCGAACAGTTCGAGGCTGCATTCGCCGCCTACTGCGGAGCGCGCTTCGCGGTGACGACGGCCAGCGGGGCCACAGCGCTGGAGCTGATGCTGCGCGCCGGCGGAATCGGCCCGGGTGACGAGGTGATCATGCCGACCTTCACGATGGTCGCGACCGCGAATGCCGTTCACCACGTCGGGGCGAAGATCGTCTTTGTCGACAGCGACCTCGCGACCTGGAACATGGACCTCAGGCGGGTCGTCGAATCGATCGGCCCGAAGACACGGGCGATCATCGCGATGCACACCTACGGGCACCCCGTCGACATGGACGCCCTGCGGCACATCGCCGACGCGAACTCGCTCGCGCTCTTTGAGGACGCCGCCGAGGCGCACGGAGCGAAGCTGCGCGGCCGTCGGATCGGCTCAACTTCGGACGCTGCGGCGTTCTCGTTCTACGGCAACAAGATCGTGACCACGGGCGAAGGCGGCATCGTCACCACCGACAGTCCGGAACTCGCCGAGGCCGCCCGCGACCTGCGCGCTCATGCATTCTCGAGCGATCGGCACTTCTGGCACCGCCGCCGCGCCTTCAACTACCGGATGAGCAATCTGCAGGCGGCGCTGGGCCTTGCTCAACTTGAGCGGATCGACGGCTTTCTCGAGCGTCGGCGCACGCTTTCGCGGCTCTACCGCGAGCACCTCGGGCCGATCCCGGGGCTCACGCTGCCTCCCACCGAACCCGGCTTTGACGACGCGAACTGGATGTTCGGCGTGATGCTTGACGATGACTTTCCGCTCTCACGTGACGAGCTGCGACAGCACCTTGCAGGCGAAGCGATCGAGACGCGCACCTTTTTTGTTCCGTTGCACCTGCAGCCGGCCTACATCGATGAGTTCGAGGGCCGACGCCACCCGGGCGCCGAGCGGATGGGCCGGACGGGGCTGTACCTGCCGTCGACGCTCTGGCTGACCGAGGAGGACGTGGCGCGCGTCGCCGACGCAGTCGAGCAGGTCGCGGCGCCGCTAGGAGCGGGTCGGCTTCAGGCCGAGTCCGGCGTAGAAGTCGATCAGCGCAACGGTGGCGGCGTCGGCTGAGAAGCGTCGCTCGTAGAGCGCGTTGCCTGCCTTGCCGAGTCGTTCGCGCAGTGCCGGGTCTGTGACAAGTGCGCTGAGCCCGCGGTGCAGATCTTCGACGCTGCCCGTCTCGACCAGAACGGCGTCGACGCCGTCTGTGAGGTCCTCAGTCATACCGTCGACGGCGCTTGAGACGACGGGCACGCCGTACTGCAGCGCCTCGAGCACGGACATCGAGCCGCTGCCCTCGGCGAGCGACGGCAGCGAGAAGATGTCAGCGTGGCGCAGGTACGCCCCGACCGTCGGCACACGCCCGGGAAGCGCGACGCGGTCAGCAAGGCCCAGCTCGCTGACGAGCTGGCGGTGCGCCTCGAGCAGCTGGCCGGTGCCGACGAGCACCGCACGAAAAGCGTGACCGTCATCGCGCACCCGAGCGAGCGCACGGATCAGAACGTCCACCCCTTTGCGCGGCATGTGACGGCTCGTGGCAACGATCAGTGGGCCGTCCTTGGACTGCAGACCGGCCACCGCCGCCGGCTGCTCAGAGGTGCTGTCGAGCGGGTCAAACGCGGTCGCCGCGGCATAGGGCAGATTCACGACGTTGATCGACTCGTCGTACTCGCTGTGGATCAGGTCGCGCAGCCGCTCGTAGTTGACCACAACCGCGTCGCTCTCGCGGTATGCGTTCTTCTCGATCGGAATGGTCGAGCGCCTGACCCACTCATAGATCAGTCTCTGGCGCGCGTAACGGAACGGACTGCTCCGGACTACGCCGTTGTCGAGCTTCGCCTTCGTGTGCGGTCCCATCAATTCGTAACACGTGTTCACGTGCTTGACGTCAACGCCGAGCTTCTTCAACTTTCGCGTGGCCAGAATTCCGGCCGCTCCCCAGGTCCCGAAGGAGTGGATCACGTGCGGCCCGGGAAGATCTTTCAGGTGGTTGACGATCGGCATCGCCAACCGGTGGCGGTACATCAACGAGTACTCGGAGCGGTATTCGGTACCCGGCCAGCCGACACGGTGAATCGTGCAGTAGTCCGTCTCTACGATCTGGGCGCGCGAGGCGAAGGAGTACCACTGCGGCCAGAGGCCACCGCGCACGGCGGCCTTGCCGTGCGCGACCGCGTAGTACTCGGCGCCGGCGGAGAACTGCTCTCCGTCGCGCCCGAGTACATAGACCAGCTCACCCATCAGGCGTGCCGATGGATCAGGTGGATCAGCTCAGCTTCGCTTCGAGCGCGGCGATCTGCTGGTTCATCTCTTCGGGCAGACGCTCGCCGAGCTTGGCCAGGAACTCCTTGACCTGCGGGAGCTCGGCCTTCAGGCGCTCGAGGTCGACCGTCAGCAGTTCGTCGAGCGTTGCCGGGTCGATGTCCAGGCCCTCAAGGTTGAGGTCGGCTGCGTTCGGGACAAGTCCGATCGGGGTCTCGACTGCGTCGACCTCGCCGTCGAGGCGACGGCATACCCACTCGAGCACGCGGCTGTTGTCGCCGAATCCCGGCCAGAGGAAGTGACCACCGTCGTCCTTGCGGAACCAGTTCACGTAGAAGATCTTCGGCAGCTTGGCGCCTTCGGTCTTGCCGATCTTCAGGTAGT
>JAEMRJ010000179.1 GCA_016463365.1 Thermoleophilaceae bacterium
GTGGCGGCGGCGGTGGCGGCGGCTGGTAGGCCCCTAGGTTTTGGCCCACGGGTCCGCAAAACTTGTCATGATCTGATGACAATGACGCCACCAATTCAGCTTTCCGAGCCGGGCAGACCGCAGATTGCCGCCGACCAGATCGATTACATAGATCTTTACCGCCGCTGGGAGCTGGGCAACTGGTCGGCGATGGATCTTGACTTCACGCAGGACAGGATCGACTGGAACGACAAGTTCGATGACTTCATGCGCAAGGCAGCGCGCTGGAACTACTCGCTGTTTTTCTTCGGCGAGGATGAGGTGGCCGACCAGCTTTCCCCATTCATCGATGCGGCGCCGCTCGAAGAGCAGAAGTACTTCCTGACCACGCAGCAGGTCGACGAGGCGCGCCACGCAATCTTTTTCTCGCGCTTCTTCAAGGAAGTGATCGGCCTTGAGGGCGCGGACTACGCGGACCGGCTGAAAGCGATCGACGGCGATCTGACGTACGGGATCAAGAAGGTCTTCGGACTGCTGAACACAGTCACCGACGAACTACGTCGTGGCGACCACTCAAAGCCCAAGCTTGCGCAGGCCGTGGCGCTGTACCACTTCATCGTTGAGGGCACGCTTGCCCAGACGGGGCAACATTTCATCGCCGACTATCTCAATCGCATGGATGTACTCCCCGGCTTTCGCGAGGGCATGGAGAACGTCGAGAAAGACGAGCAGCGCCACATCGCGTTCGGAGTGAAGCTGCTCGCCGACCTCAATCGCCAGGACCCCGAGGTGCGCCCGGCGGTGCGCGAAATCCTCGGTGCCGTGATGCCGTACACGCTGGGCGTCTTCCGTCCGCCCAATGACGACGAGCGCTACATCGAGGTCTTCGGCGAGACAATGGTGGGCGTTGCGGTGACCGGATCACGCCAGCTCGAGATGCGCGTCGCTGCGGCCGGCCTTGAGTCCTACGGCCCCGACGGAGTACTGCCGTTCCTGGATCCGGACGTCAGCCATGCAGAGCGTGCGACCCGCGCCTTCACGATGCAGCGAGCCGGCTTCTTCAGCGGCGGAACTGAGCCGATCAGAGCCGACGACGAGGCGCTCGATTTCTACTTCGACCTGGTCGCAGCCTCGGTCAGTCCGGACAACAAGCTCAAGGGTCCGACGACGATTCTCTGGGACTTCACCGATGCGCCGCCGCGGCACATGCGCATCGACGGTGTGAAGGCGACCGTGGCTACAGGGCCCGCCGACGGCGCTGACGTGGTCTTCCGAACCGATCTTGCGACGTGGATCGGGATCTCCGGCGGGTTTGTGCAGCCCGGCCGCGCGCTGCTCACGCGCAAGCTCAGGATCAAGGGCAGTCCGATGACGCTGGCCAAACTGCCCAGCGTGTTTCAGTCTCCCTAGATCAAGCGCAACCATCGGGAGCCTGGACGGTTAACGTATTGCGCTGACCTTCCCGCAGCCTCTCGATTTGTCTTCAAAGCCGCACACTCACTCCGCACGCGCGCTGCGCCGGCTCATTCCGGCGCTCGTTGCCGCCCTCGCGCTGTCGTTGACTGCGGCTGGTTCGGCCGGCGCGGTCGCCTTCGAGTGGGAAGGCGCAACGATCACGGCGGTCGATCCGGGATCGATCGCGACCGACGCGGCCGGCCGCGTCTACGTTCCGATTCGCAACCAGGCGAAGGTCAACATCTATGACAACGCCCGGGGCGGAAATCGACTCCTGGCGAGCATCGGCACCGCGGCGCAGCTTCAAGATCCGACGGCCGTGGTGATCGATCTGCGCGGCTACATCTACGTCGCCGACGCGGCCAAGAATGCGATTGTCGCGTTCACTCCCTACTACTGGGGCGCGAACTATCTCGCCACGACCGGCACCACCGGGCCGGCGCTCGGTCAGTTCTCCGGGCTGCGCCAGATCGCGGCTGACCTGGAGCCACGCATCTACGCCGCAGAGGCCGACAACGGTCGCGTCCAGTCGCTGGATCCGGCGCGCGGCGCATTGACGAGCCTGTTCGCGTTCGGCGTCACCGACCCCGGCCCCTGGGGTCCGCTCGCGGGAATCGCGATCGACGAGAACGAGCGCATAGTCGTCTCGAGCGCAAGCCCGACCGACGCCCCGCGCCTCTACAACGGCAACGGTTCATTCGTCGGCAGCATCGAATCCGCCGGCCCCGCCCCCGGCCAGGTCTCCGGCCCGCTCGGGCTGGCCTTCGACCCGGTGGACCGCCTGATGGTCGCCGACACCGGCAATGATCGCGTCGACCTTTTCAATTCGGTCGCCGGAGGACTCGGCTTTCTCGCGCAGTTCGGCAGCGCCGGCTCGGGCGACGGACAGTTCGATGACCCCGGATCGGTCGCAACTGCACCGGGCGCCCTGGTCTACGTCGCCGACACCGGCAACAGCAGAATCGTGCGGCTGCGTTATGACGACACAGACCGGGACTCCGCGCTTGACGCACGAGACAACTGCCTCGGACTTGCCAACGCCTCGCAGGGCGACGTCGACGCCGATCGCATCGGCGACGACTGTGACCCCGACATCGACGGCGATCTCTACCCGAACGCTCTGGACAAGTGCCCGCTGCTCAAGCCATGGACCGATCGCAACAAGGACGGCTGCCAGGACCCGTTCTCAAAGCTCAGCCAGCTGCGCAAGTCATCGCGATACGTGGCGCTGCGCGGAAGCGCAAGTGGTGGATCGCTGGGTCTTGCCCGCGTTGAGGTCGCGATCGCTCGGCCGGGCGCAAAACTTCGGTATGTGCGGGCCAGGGGCACAAAGCGCTGGAGCCTGCGCGTGACTATGCGCAAGCTCGCCTCGGGCAGGTACCGCGTGTACACCCGTGCGGTTCAGAAGCGCGGCGGGCTCGTCGAGGCGCCGAAGGGCGCCCGGGCGACCTTCCGCATCGATCGCTGAGCAAGCGTAAATATGTATACTCGCCGCGAACTTGCCGCCGAGCTCGTTGCGTTCCTGACGCAGCG
>JAEMRJ010000180.1 GCA_016463365.1 Thermoleophilaceae bacterium
TCGGGTGTCCACCCGGCGTCTTGTGGGCTTCGCCTCCACCGTGCGGGTGGTCGACGGGGTTCATCGCGACGCCTCGGGTCTGCGGACGCTTGCCCATGTGGCGGGCGCGGCCGGCTTTTCCGATCGTGATGTTCTGGTGGTCGGCGTTACCGACAACGCCGATCGTTGCGCGGCAGGTCGCGAGGACCATGCGCATTTCGCCGGAGGGCAGGCGCAGTGTTGCGTTGGCGCCTTCCTTTGCGGCAAGCTGGATCGAGGTGCCGGCGCTGCGGCCGAGCTGGGCGCCCTTGCCGGGCTGAAGCTCGACGGCGTGGATCACCGTACCGGTGGGGATCGCGCTCAGTGCGAGCGTGTTGCCGACCGCGATCTCTGCACCGTCTCCGGACTGCAAGGTCTGGCCGACCTTCAAGCCCTGCGGCGCGAGGATGTAACGCTTTTCGCCGTCGTGGTAGTGCAGCAGCGCGATGTTCGCGGTGCGGTTGGGGTCGTACTCGATGGCTGCGACCTTTGCGGGCACGCCGTCCTTGGTGCGCTTGAAGTCGATCTGACGGAAGGCGCGCTTTGCTCCGCCACCACGGTGGCGAGCAGTCTTGCGACCCTTGTTGTTGCGGCCGCCGGACTTGCGCAGGCCGCTGGTCAGGGACTTCTCAGGCGAAGTTCTGGTGACTTCGTCGTTGACGATCCAGGTTGCGAAACGACGACCTGGGGATGTGGGCTTGTGACGCTTGACAGCCATGGTTACTCGGTTGCCGCCCCTTCGAAGAGTTCGATGCGATTGCCGGGCTTGAGCTCGACGATCGCCTTTTTCCAGTCGCGGGTGCGACCGTTGAATCCGCCGCGACGCTTCGGCTTGGACTTCACGCTGGAGGTACGCACCTTGGCGACCTCGACGTTGAAAATTTCTTCGACTGCCTGAGCGATCTGGACCTTGTGCGCGTCGTCGTGGACGCGAAAGGTGTACTTGTTCGCGCTCATCAGGGCGTAGGACTTTTCCGAGACGACGGGCTCGATGATGACGGTACGTGCGTCCATTACTCGGTCGCCTCCTCGGTTACCTCTTCGGCCGGTGCCGTTTCTGCGACCGGGGCGGCCTCGGCGACGGGCGCCTCGGCGTTGCGAGCCTTCTTCTGGCCCTTGACGAGTGT
This sequence comes from Thermoleophilaceae bacterium, assembly GCA_016463365.1. The sequence continues at coordinate 1,146 of JAEMRJ010000180.1, forward strand.
CTTGTTCTGCTTGCCGGCGCGGACTGCGACGACCGGCTTCTTGGAGTCACGAGTGATCTCCGTAGAGGCGAGCGCGGTGATCGCTTCGAGGGCGTCTTCGCTGATCACGACGTTCTGCGCTGCGGTCAGCTCGTAGACGCCGATTCCGCTGGGCGGGAGGACGGCGCGGACGCGGCCGATGTTGCGGAAGCTCTTGGCCGTGTTGACGTCTTGGGCGCCTGCAGTGATCACGACGACGGAACCCTTTTCGGTCCAGCTGGCGAGCTTGTCGGCGGCGTCCCCGGTTGACGGCTCGTTGAAGGCACCGGCCGGCACGATCGCGAGCGTTCCGCGACCCGCGTGAAGACTGAGCGCTGCGCGGAAGGCCTTGCGGCGGACCTTACGGTTGACCTTGAAGGTGTAGCTGCGAGGCCTGGGTCCGAAGGTGACACCACCACCGCGACGCTGGCCGGAAGAGAGCGCGCCGACCCGGGCACGACCAGTGCCCTTCTGACGCCAGGCCTTTGCACCGGTCATCGCGATCTCGCCGCGAGTCTTGGTGGATGCGTTGCCGCCACGGAGCGCGTTGCGCTCTGCGCGAACGACTTCGTGGACCAGCGAACCGTCAAACGGCTCGCCGAACACGCCCGCGTCCAGTGCAACGCTGCCGGTCTTGCCAAGGTATGGGGCTTTGATATCAGCCATTGCGAACCTCTACATATCCGCCCTTGGGGCCCGGAACCGGTCCGCGCACAAGGATCACGTTCTCGTCAACGAGAACATCAACGATTTCAAGACCGCGCTGGGTGACGCGTTCGTTACCCATCTGGCCGGGACCGCGGATGCCCTTGAAGACACGTGCCGGGTCCGCGCTCTGACCGATCGAACCCGGAGCACGCGTGTTGTGCGAACCGTGGGTGACAGGGCCACGTGAGAAGTTGTGGCGCTTGACCGTTCCGGCGAAGCCCTTGCCCTTCGAGACACCGGCGACCTTGACGGTCTGGCCCTTCTCGAACTGCTCGACCGTGAGCGTGTCGCCGATCTTCAGTTCTTCGCCCTCTGCGGCGAAGTCGTCGGGAAGGCCGCGGAACTCAACGAGCTTGCGAGACGGCGGCGTGCTGGTCTTCTTGTAGAGACCGGCGGCCGGCTTGTTCAGCTTTTTCTCTGCGACCTCGTCAAAGGACAGCTGGACGGCGTCGTAGCCGTCGCGTTCCGCGTTGCGGAGCCCCGTGACGTGGCAGGGGCCGGCGAGGATCGCGGTAACGCGCTCGACTTTGCCGTCCTCCTGGAAGATCTGGGTCATCCCGATCTTCTTTCCAATCAAACCTGCCATTGCTCTAAATCCGAATCTCGATGTCGACGCCGCCGGGGAGATGGTCGAGACGCTGAAGCGAGTCGACCGTCTTGGGGGTCGGGTGGTGGATGTCGATCAGACGCTTGTGCGTGCGGATCTCAAAGTGTTCACGTGAATCCTTGTCCTTGAAGGGACCGCGGATCACGCAGTAGACGTTTTTCTCGGTCGGAAGCGGTACCGGCCCAGAGATCGTCGCGCCAGTCCGCTCGGCGGTCTGGACGATTTCCTTCGCAGCAGCCTCGATGGCCTCGTGGTCATAGGCCTTCAGACGGATGCGGATTTTGTTTTGCGTAATTGCTGCCATTGAAACTTTCTTAGAGAGGAACTCCCCGGGGCCAGCGGCCCCGGGGTCTATTCCAAATGCCTCTACTCGACGATCGCGGTGACCACTCCGGAGCCGACGGTACGGCCTCCCTCGCGGATTGCGAAGCGGAGCTGCTCGTCCATGGCGATCGGCTGAATCAGCTCGATGTCCATCTCGACGTCGT
>JAEMRJ010000181.1 GCA_016463365.1 Thermoleophilaceae bacterium
TCATGCAGCTGTACGAAGGCACGAGCCAGATCCAGCGCCTCGTCATCGCCAAGGAAACGCTTGCTCCTTCGCGCGACACCGTCGCCGTCTAGTTCCTTCGACACGCATTTGAGTTCGATCAGGGGCGGTCCTTCGGGGCCGCCCTTTTTCGTGGGTATTTGGTGTGGGCTCGCGTGGTTGGGTCTCTTTGTCGATTTGCGGCGACGGGGTGAAGTCCGTTGTTGCGGTTCGGGGCCTCGCGCGCGGGCTGCCGGCGCGGGGGCTGATTGGAGGAAATCCCTTAGGTATCGGGTTATGCGCCCCAACGTGCAGACGTTGGGGCGCCCCAACGTCCGCACGTTGGGGCGCTTTATGGCTTACGTATGCGAATCCCCGACTCACCCATCGGACTTCACCTCATCGCCGCAAATCGACATGGTCTCTCCAGCCACGCAAGCAACACCGACCTATCCTCAACCCATGCCCACCGTCACCTTCTTCTACGACCTCGGCTCGCCCTACGCCTACATAACGGCCGACCGGATCGACGAGCAGTTCGACACCTCGATCACGGTCGACTGGGTTCCGGTTCTCCTGGGCGGGATCTTCAAAGCCAACGGCCGCAGCTCCTGGGCCGAGACCGCAAGCCGCGCAGAAGGCATCGCCGAGATCGCCAAGCGGGCATCCGCTTACGGCATGCCTCCGTTCCGCTATCCAGAGCCCTGGCCGAACAACGGACTCACCGCAATGCGCGTCGCAACATGGGCCCACAGCGCCGGCGCCGGCCGACGCTTCGCCCGCGCCGCCTTCGAAGTGCAGTTCAACGACGGCCTGGCGCTCAGCGAACAGGAGAACATCGAACTTGCCGCGCACCGCGCCGGGCTCGACCCGGACTTCGCCCTCGAGTCGGCTCAGGATCAGACCGTCAAGCAGGCTCTGATCGACAACACTCAGGCAGCGATTGACATCGGTGCCGAAGGCGTCCCGACGATCGTCGTCGGGGATCATGTCTTCTGGGGCGACGACCGGCTGCACGAAGCGGTCGCCGCCGCCATGACCTGAGCGCCTGGGCGTATATTCCCTGCCGTGCCCGCCAAGCCCGTAAAGCCAAAGCAAGACGCCGTCGCCAAGGCCGCAGGCGCTGCGACCGAGCAATACCTGCGTGAGCAGCGCGAGGCCGCTGCCGGCCCCGAAGCGCCGGCGACGATTCGCAAACGCTCCAGCGGCGATCCGCTCGCCGGGGGACTGCGCAAGCAGCTTCTGCCGCTCCTGGTCCTGCATTTCGCTCAGCAGGAACCGACCTACGGCAACCAGCTGATCGACAAGATCACAACGCTGACCGGCGGCGTGCTCACCGTGAACCCGAACACGATGTACCCGTTGCTCAGGGACTTCGAGGCCCGTGGCCTGATCGAGGGTCAGTGGGAGCACCCGGAGCGCCGTAGCCGTCGCTTCTACTCGCTGACCGAAGCAGGCGAGGCCGAACTCTCCCGCCTCACTCCCGGCGCGAAGGAATCGCTCGACGCGCTCGAGGCCACGATCAGTCAGATTAAGGGCGAACTCGGCGCCTGAGCGATTAATCTTCCCTTCATCGGAACCTACGCGTATCGGAAGCGCGTGCCGCCACCCCATGACGGCCGGTTCTACCTGAAAGGCAAATTTCCATGGCAGTTGTTGCTCCGGCCGGTTCAAGGCCCCTGTACGAAGATGAACACCAGGACTACCGCGCGAGTTTTCGCCAGTTCCTCCAGGAGGAAGTAGTCCCGCACCACGAAGAGTGGGGCGAGAAGCACCTTGTGGACCGCGAACTCTTCACCAAGGCCGGCGAAGGTGGATTCATCGCCATGGCTGTGGACGAGGAGTACGGCGGCTTCGGCGTCGACGACTGGCGCTTCAACGCCGTACTCGCCGAAGAAGCTGCATACGCGGGCGTCCAAGCATCCTGGATGGGCCCGTCGGTACACACGGATCTTGGCCTTCCCTACATCAAGGCCGCCGCCAACGACGAGCAGAAGGCGCGCTGGTACCCGAAGATCGCGTCCGGCGAGAGCATTCTCGCCCTCGCCATGACCGAGCCGGGCACCGGTTCAGACCTTTCGGCCATCAGCACGACCGCGGTGCGCGACGGCGACGACTACATCGTCAACGGCTCAAAGACATTCATCAGCAACGGCATCAACGCCGACCAGGTCGTCACGGCCGTACGCACCGGCGATGACCCGCACCAGGGCCTCTCGATGATCGTCATCGAGCGCGGCATGGAGGGCTTCGAGCGCGGTAAGCAGATCCACAAGCGCGGTCAGCACGCCAATGACACCGCCGAGCTCTACTTCAATGACTGCCGCGTCCCTGTCGAGAACCTGCTCAGCGAAGAGGGCACGGGCTTTTCCCAGCTGATGGCCCACCTGATCCCGGAGCGCCTCGGTCTCGCCGTCAGCTCGATCGCCGCTTCCGAGGCAGTGCTGGATCTGACGCTCGAGTACGCCAAGGAGCGCAAGGCATTCGGTCGCCCGATCGGCTCGTTCCAGAACTCGCGCTTCGTGCTGGCCGAGGCCCAGACCAAGATCACGATCACGCGCACCTGGATGGACACGGTCATCCAGAAGTACGTCGACGGCACCTGCACCGTGCAGGAAGCTGCGATGGCCAAGTACTGGACGACAGATCTCATGTCGGACGTCGCTGATGTCTGCGTCCAGATGTTCGGCGGCTACGGCTACACCACTGAGTACAAGGTCAGTGAGTTCTGGGCCGACGCACGCGTGAACCGCATCTACGCGGGCACCAACGAGATCATGAAGGAGCTCATCGGTCGGTCAATGGGCCTCTAGGCTTCCGCCCCATGAATGTCACCAAAGCAGCCGTAGTCGGCGCGGGCACGATGGGCGGAGAAATCGCCTTCGTGATCGCGTCGGCCGGCATCCCAGTCCTGCTCAAAGATGTCGACCAGAAGTTCGTCGACCACGGAAT
>JAEMRJ010000182.1 GCA_016463365.1 Thermoleophilaceae bacterium
ACGCTGATCGTCGGCGCCGGAATGTTCGACTTGATCGGACGCGTGCAGACGTTGCGAATCGGCAGCTCGTACAGGGCGACCTGTGCTGCGGTCAGGTCAAACGCATACTCACTCGGAAGGCAAGACGTTGTGTACAAAAACGTGCCGACGACGGTCGTTCCGCCGCCGTTGACCGTGAGCTTCTCCTGGATCTGGGGAAGCGGAGAGTCGAGGTCGACGCTCGAGTCCAAGAAGGTGAGGACGTCGGTTGCGGGGTCTTCGTCTGCTTTGTCGATTGCGCCGCGGAGCGAGCAGTCGTTCGATCCGGCGCCGCAGGTGTTCAGAAGCGCATCGTCATCAGGCGTGTCCACGACGTATGTGGCCGCGCTCGCGCGATCGGCCGCAAACAGCAGCACAAAGCTGGCGGCCAGCAGAAGAATGGCCGCGCGAAGGAGGGTGTGATGGCGCTCAGGGAGTGAAGTCAAAACGAGGAGTTTTTCGCGAACTCTTACGTTCGAACACTCTAGAACGGGCGTAAGTAGCGGCGTCAGGTCACGAAACGGAACGTGCGAGCGCGATTCCGCCCGCCAGCGCCTGCTCAAAGAACATCGTGTCGTCGTCCATGTCGCGCCCCATCGTGCGTCGTGGCAGGCCGCTCTCGGCATATGCCGCAAGATCTGGCTCTGCGCGCACCCAGCGATGGCCCTCAAGCTCGACCGGCACCGGCGCGCCCGGACCCAGGCCAACAGTGACCGGGGCAAGCAGAAGACCCAGAACCGAACGGGTGTGGTGCGAGATGCCCTGGTGGCGCTCGCGCGGGTCGCCATTTGAAGCGCGCGCGACCAACACTGTCGGGCAGCCGAGTGCCAGCGCAGCGTGCGCGCTGTCGAGGGCGATCATCCCACCGTGGCCGAGCGCAGTGCCTGAGCCGATGATCCCCGGTCCCGGGCCGACAATTGCGCAGTCCCAGCCGCGTTCGGTGAGTCCGGCGTGCAGGGCGCCAATTGTGGACATCGCCTCGGCCTCACCGCCGTAGGCCGGCGACGCAGTCAGGTGATCGACGAGCATTCCGCGGGTGCGCAGCTCGGTGACGGTCGTTGACAGCGCGCCTGGCAGTGCGCCGCCGCCGGACTGGACATAGCCAATCTTCACCCCCGGCCGCTCCTGCGCCGCAGCCCAGACGGCCGGCGCGAGCTGACCGTGGAGCTGAAAGACACCCACCGGCTTTCCGATCGGAGCCTCGAGCACCTCGGGCTCGACCGGGTCCACCCCGGTCTGAATCGGCGAGTAATTGAGCTTCATCACATGGCGCGACGGGTCGCCCTTGCCTTCGAGCCCTCGGGTGAGGTTTGCGACGACCACGTCGCTGCCGCCCGAGCCGAGCTCCAGGTCAAGCGCCTCGGTGTTCACGACTACGTCGTCGCCAACCAGGCTCCCTCCGACCATCCCGACATCGGCGTACGCAGCACGCTCGACGCCTTCAACCTCAACAACCATGCGCTCGATCCCGCGCACGCCAGCGGCGGGCCGTTCAATCGACACGACAGTTCCGCGCCGGAGGCTGAGCATCACTTGACCTCTGGGCCGTGAGGCCTAGACGCCGCCGGAGGCAGCGATGTTCGAGCCGTCGGTGTCAACGGCCTCGATCTCACCGGTGTCGACTTCGCGCGAGAGAATCGCTGCAACCTCTTCGGGGGTGCGCGACGGCGTGCGTTCAACGGCCGCACCGACGAAATCACGGAACAGCGGCTGCGGACGCAGCGGGCGTGACTTGAATTCCGGGTGGTACTGCGAGGCGATGAAGAACGGGTGCTCGGGGACCTCGATGACTTCAACGAGGCGCTCGTCCGGGGACGTTCCGCTGAAGACAAGGCCCTTGCCCTCGAGGCGCTTGCGCAGGTGGTTGTTGACCTCGAAGCGATGACGGTGGCGCTCGTAGACGACGGCTTCGCCGTAGACCTCGCGGGTACGGGTGCCTTCGTGGAGCTTCACGGGGTCGGCGCCCAATCGCATGGTGCCGCCGATGTCAGAGACTTCCTTCTGATCCGGCAGGAGGTCGACGACCGGGTACGGCGTCTCGGGATCAAATTCAGTTGAGTTGGCGCCTTCAAAGCCGGCCACGTGGCGGGCGAACTCGACGACGGCAACCTGCATTCCAAGGCAGATGCCAAGGAACGGGATCCCCTGTTCGCGGGCGATGCGCGCCGCGTGGATCTTGCCTTCGACTCCGCGGATTCCGAATCCGCCGGGGATCAGCACTCCGTGACAGCTCTGAAGCTGCGCCTCAATCTCTTCGTGCGAGAGCTTCTCGGAGTTCATCCAGACGACTTCCATCTTGCGGCCGTGGTGGATCGCGCTGTGGCGCAGCGCTTCTGAAACTGAGAGGTATGCGTCTTGGAGGCCCATGTATTTGCCGACGAGCGCGATGCGCACCGGCTCGGCTTCTGCGGCTTCGCGGGCGTCGTCGACCAGCTTCTCCCACTCGGTGAGGTTCGGCGGACCGGCCTCGATGCCGAAGTGAGCGAGGATCGAGTCGTCCACGCCCTGGGCGCGATAGACGAGCGGGACCTCGTAGATGTCCTTGACGTTCTCACCGCTGATGACGCTGCTCTTGGCCACGCTTGTGAAAAGCGCGATCTTGTCGCGCATCTCTTGCGGCAGCGGCTCCTCGGAGCGGCAGATCAACATGTCGGGCTGGATACCAATGCGGCGAAGCTCATTGACAGAGTGCTGCGTGGGCTTGGTCTTCAGCTCATCAGCGTGCGCGATGTATGGCACGAGAGTGAGGTGGACGAAGATGCAGTTCTCGCGACCGTGCTCCTGCTGGAACTGGCGGATCGACTCAAGGAACGGAAGGCTCTCGATGTCTCCGACGGTGCCGCCGATCTCTGTGATCACGACGTCTACGTCTTCGGTCTCGGCGATCAGGTCGATGCGCGCCTTGATCTCGTCGGTGATGT
>JAEMRJ010000183.1 GCA_016463365.1 Thermoleophilaceae bacterium
TGTGCACGCCCATCGGGTCGATGTTCTCGATCGAGGCGATGATCACGACGTTGTCGTTCTTGTCGCGCATGACCTCGAGTTCGAACTCGCCCCAGCCGAGCAGCGACTGTTCGACCAGCGTCTCGCCGATCGGGCTCGCGGCCAGCGCGGCGCCCAGCATCGTCTTCAGCTCGTCGCGCGAGTAGGCGATCCCGCCGCCGAAACCGCCCATCGTGTAGCCCGGGCGGATGATCGCGGGGATGCCGACCGCTTCGATCACGCGGTCGATCTGGTCGTCCGGCACGCGGCCGTCGCCGTTGGGATCGTGGACCACCACAGATCCCGCGCAGCGCAGTCCGATCGAGTGCACGACCTCGCGGAAGAGTTCGCGCTCTTCGGCCTTGCGCATCGACTCGTAGTCAGCACCGATCATTTCAATGCCGAGGCGCTCGAGTACGCCGCCCTCGGTGAGATCGCGCGCAAGATTCAGCGCGGTCCCGCCCCCGAGCGTTGCGAGCAACGCGTCGGGGCGCTCCTTCTCAAGAACAGCCGTGACCGAGCGCGGCGTCAGCGGCTCGATGTAGGTGCGGGTCGCAAACTCCGGGTCGGTCATGATCGTCGCCGGGTTGCTGTTGATCAGGACGACTTCAAAGCCTTCGTCCTGGAGCACGCGGCAGGCCTGCACGCCGGAGTAGTCAAACTCCGCGGCCTGGCCGATGATGATCGGCCCGGATCCGAGGATGCAGATCTTCTGGATGTCTTCGCGGCGCGGCATCTATGCCATCTCCAGAAAACGGTCAAAGAGGTAGAGCGCGTCGTGCGGTCCGGGGCCGGCCTCGGGGTGGTACTGAACTGTTGCGCCCGAGACGTCCTTCAGGAGCAGGCCTTCGACCGTGCGGTCGTAGAGGTTCACGTGGCTGAGCTCGGCGGCGCCGAAATCGGTCTCCCAGCGCACCGGCTCGTCGCCGAGCACCTTGCCCGAGCCGTCTGGCGTCTGGACCGCGAAGCCGTGGTTCTGTGAGGTGATGTCGATCTTTCCTGTCTCAAGGTCCTTGACCGGGTGGTTTGCGCCGCGGTGTCCGAACTGAAGTTTGTAGGTCTCAAGGCCGATCGCCCGGCAGAGCAGCTGGTGGCCGAGGCAGATCCCGAAGACCGGCTTCTTGCCGATCAGCTGGCGGACATTCTCGACCACGTAGTCGAGCGCGGCCGGATCGCCGGGGCCGTTGGCGAGGAAGAAGAAGTCGGGGTTGCGCGCGAGCAGCGTCTCGGCCGGCGTGTCGCACGGGTGCAGCTCGAGCTTCACCCCGCGGGCGACAAGGTTGTCGATGATCGAGCGCTTGATCCCGGTGTCGATCGCGACCACGTGGGCCGCGCTGCCGTCCCCGAGGACGATCGGCTCGCTCGGCGTGACTTCCTTTGCGAAGTCGGCGCCCTTCATGGTCGGCTCGGCCTCGATCTGCGCGCGGGCATCCGATTCGCTGACCGAGCCGTCGAAGACTCCGCCGCGCATCGCGCCTTTGTCGCGGATGTGGCGCACCAGCGAGCGCGTGTTCACGCCGGTGATACCGGGGATCCCCTGCTCGATCAGCCAGGCCTCCCAGTCGCCCTGGATTCCGGGCGTGCCCGCAGGCGCGATCTCGCGCATCACAACTGCGCGGGCGTGCGGAGCGCCTGATTCCATGAAGGCCTCGGCGACGCCGTAGTTGCCGACCATCGGATACGTGTAGGTGATGATCTGGCCGCGGTAGCTCGGGTCGGTCAGAGCCTCCTGATAGCCGGACATCGAAGTGTTGAAGACGACCTCGCCCGTGACCGGGCCGCTCGCGCCGGCGGCGTGGCCGTCGAAGCGCGCTCCGTCTTCCAGCAGCAGGTATGCGGGGCTGCGATCGCTCATGCGCTGACCTCTTGCATCGCGAAGCTGCGCGCGCGGAAGGCCACGACTCCGGCGGCAACGGTCATCAGGACCTTGCCGCTGAGCTCGCGACCGGCAAAGCAGCTGTTGGAGGAGCGACTGGCGTAGCCCTCTTCTCCGACCACCCAGGTGGCATCGAGGTCGATCAGGTTGAAGTTCGCGGGCGCATCCTTGGCGACCGTCGGCACGGGCAGCTCAAAGAGCGCCGCTCCGCGGGTGAGTCGATCGATCACAAGGCCCAGATCAAGGACTCCTGTTCTGACAAGGTCGGTGTAGACGACGGGGAACGAGGTTTCAAGTCCGGTCACCCCCATCGCCGCAAGCTCGAATGGCACTTCCTTCTCGTGCGCGGCGTGCGGGGCGTGGTCGGTGGCGATGATGTCGATCACGCCGCTCTTCAGCGCGGCGATCAGCGCCTGACGGTCCTCCTCGGTGCGCAGCGGCGGGTTCATCTTGAAGTTCGCATCGGTGCCGTCACCGATCGCCTCGTCGGTCAGAGTCAGGTGGTGGGGCGTCACCTCGGTGGTGATCTGCACGCCGCGCTCTTTCGCGGCGGCCACAGCTTCGATCGAGCCGATGCAGGAAACGTGCTGCACGTGGATCCGGCCACCCTCGTACTCGGCCAGCAGTGCGTCGCGGGCGATCAACGTGCTTTCCGAGACCGGCGGGTATCCGGCCAGCCCGAGCTCGGCGCTCACGCGACCTTCGTGCATCACGCCTCCGCGCGTCAGCGCCGGGTCTTCCTGATGCAGTGCGAACGGGCGCCCGGCCAGACGCTGGTACTGCAGTGCCTGGCGCATCAGTCCGGCGTCGACGATCGGCAGGCCGTCGTCGGTGAAGCAGATCGCTCCGGCCTCGGCCAGCTCGGCCATCTCGGAAAGCTGCTTGCCCTTCATGCCCTTGGTGACGGTCGCGCTGAACGCCACCGGAATGTGCGCGTCTTCCTGCGCGCGCATGCGCAGCGACTGGATCGCGCCGGGGCTGTCGA
>JAEMRJ010000071.1 GCA_016463365.1 Thermoleophilaceae bacterium
CCGATCCACCACGACTTCGAGATGCGCGGTTGGTCGGAAACGAAGATCATCCTGCGCTTCTGGATCGTCGCCTCCGGCTGCGCGGCCGTCGGCTTTGTGCTGTTCCTGAATCCGCTCTAGCGGCGCCGCGATCTTCTAGGTTCTGCGGCGGTGAGCTCAGGCACCACATACGAGTCCGTTCCGCGGCCGGCGGTTCCAGCCGGCGCGTACCTGGTGGTCGGGCTGGGCAGCTCCGGCCAGTCTGCGGCCAAGCTTCTTGCGGCGCTCGGTCACCGGGTGATCGCCGTCGACAGCGGCGCGCCGGCCGGGAGTGACACGCTTGGAGACTTTGGCGTGGAGGTGCATCTGCAGGCCGACGGCACAGAATTCGTCGACGAGATCGACAACCTGGTGAAGAGTCCCGGTGTGCCGCAGGAAGCGCCCGCCGTGGTGGCCGCCAGGGCCGAGGGCAAGAACGTCTTCGGTGAGCTCGAGCTGGGATGGAGACTGCTGCCCAACCCGTTCATCGCGATCACGGGGACCAACGGCAAGACGACGACCACCGAGCTGATCGGCCAGATCTACCGCGATGCGGGGCTGCCCGTGGCGGTGGCCGGGAACATCGGCACCCCGTTGTGCGATCTGGTCGAGAACATCCAGCCGGACGCGACGGTGATCTGCGAGGCCTCGAGTTTTCAGCTCGAAGATGCCCCGGAATTCACCCCCGAATGCGCGATCCTGCTGAATCTCGCGCCCGATCACCTCGACCGGCACCACACGTTTGAGGCTTACCGTGAGGCCAAGCTCGGAATCTTCGCCGGCCAGGGTCCGGGCCAGTTCGCAGTCACCGGCCCTGCGATCGAGTTGGAGCTCCCCGGCGATGCTCGGGGTTACCGCGTGCCCGCGCCGGATCTCGATGCTGTCGGCGACTCGATCGCGATGGAGGGCTCGCACAACAAAGAGAACGCCGTGATCGCGACGCAGGCCGCGCTGCTGATGGGCGTTGACCCGCTCTCGATCGCCGCGACGCTCGCAACCTTCCCGGGCCTGCCGCACCGCATGGAGCTGATCGCGGTCCGGGCCGGGGTCCGATACGTCAATGACTCCAAGGCGACGAACGTCGCAGCGACAGTGGCCGCGCTCGCGTCCTACGAGCACAGCGCGCACGCGCTGATCGGAGGCTCGCCAAAGGGCGAGGACTTCACCGCGCTGAAGCCTGCCGTGGAGTCCGCCTGCGTCGCTGTCTATCTGAATGGCGCAACTGCGCCGGAGCTGGCGCAGTCGCTCGCGGGCGCCGCGGTGCCGGTACACAGCTTCGCGAGCCTCGACGAGGCTTTTGCCGCCGCGTCGATGGCGGCACTGCCGGGCCAGACCGTCCTGCTCAGCCCGGCAGCCGCCAGCTTTGACCAGTTCAAGAACTACGAGGCGCGCGGAGGGCGCTTCCGCGAGCTTGTCACTGCACTGGCCGGGTAACGCAAGGGGTCGCGTGGACGCCGTCGAACTCAGTCGGGATGAGGCTTCCGCGCGCGCGCACGAAGACACCCGACGAGCAGCTGCTCTGGACGATCACGATCGCGCTGTTCGCAGCGGGCGCCGTGATGGTCTATTCGGCGAGTTCGGGCAACGCGGCCCTGGCTGTGGGCGGGGACCCGACGGGCTACCTCAAGCGGTACCTGATCATCGGAGCGGTGGGCCTGGTCCTCATGCGCTTTGCTTCGCGAATCGACCTGAACCGGGTCCGCGAGTTCACTCCGATCCTCCTGATGGCAGCCTTTGGGATGCTGGTGCTGGTGCTGATCCCCGGCTTCGGCGTGGAGGTCAACGGCGCGACCCGCTGGCTGGGCGCCGGCCTGATCCGCTTTCAGCCGTCCGAGGTCATGAAGATCGCGCTGGTGCTCTACGCGGCGATGCTGATCGCCCAGGACCCGAAACGCGTACGCTCGCTCTCCTCGCTGGCCAACCCGCTCTTCTACGTGATTGCGCTTGCCTGCGGCCTGATCATGTTGCAGCCGGACATGGGCACAGATCTGGTCATCTGCTCGACGATCGGGCTGCTGCTGATCGCAGCCGGAGCGCAGCTGAAGGACCTCGCGAAGGTCGTCGCCGGTCTTGCGGTGCTGGTTCTGATCATGAGCATCCTCGAGCCCTACCGCATGGCGCGCCTCACTTCGTTCCTGAATCCCGACCACGACCTGACCGGCGCCGGTTACCAGACGGCGCAGGCGCGGATCGCGATCGGATCGGGCGGGTTCTTCGGCGTCGGGCTTGGCGAATCGGTGCAGAAGATCCATTACATGCCCGAGGCCCACACCGACATGATCCTCGCGGTGATCGGAGAGGAGCTCGGTCTGCTCGGGATCATCGTGCTGGCCTCGCTGTACACGGGCCTGATCTTCGTCGGACTGCGCGCGGCCAGGAACAGCCGCGACGTCTACGCGCGCCTGCTGGCCGTCGGCATCACCTCGATGCTCGCCGCGCAGGCACTGCTGAACTTCTTCGCCGTGCTCGGCATGGCGCCGTTGACCGGCGTGCCGCTGCCGTTCATCTCCTACGGCGGAGCCAACCTGATCATCATGCTCTGCGCGATGGGGTTGCTGATCAATGTCGCGTCTGGTCGTCATCAGGCGCGCGTACGGGTGATCCGCGGTGGTGGACGTTCATCGCACCAGAAGGCGCGACCGCACGCTCAGCGCAAGGTCGCCGCGGCCGGAGGATCCCGAACACCGTCAAGACCTCGCGGGGGTCAATATGAAAATCGCCGTCGCAGCGGGGGGAACGGCCGGACACGCCGTCCCGGCCCTGGCAGTCGCTGACGCCCTCCGGGCGCGCGGCGTAGAAGTTGTCTTCTTCGGCGGCGAGCGCGCCGAAGCCGAGCTCGTGCCTGCGGCCGGTTACGAGTTCAACCAGTTGAATCTCGCCGGGCTTGACCGCAAGAACCCGTTGAAGGCCCTGCGCGCCGTGTGGCTCGCGGTGCGCGGGGTGTTCAGGGCGCGCAGTCTGCTGAAGGCCAAGGGCGTGGACGCTGTGATGGCAGGTGGGGGGTACGTCGCCGGACCGGTGGGTGCCGCGGCTGTCAGCCTGCGGCTGCCGCTTGTGGTCACCGAAGCCGACGCGCACCTGGGCGTGGCCAACAAGCTGCTTGCGCCCTTCGCGCAGCGTGTCTGCCTGGCGTTTGACCTGACCGACAAGCGCGGCGACAAATACATCGTGACCGGTCGACCGATCGCGCCGCGGCGCGATGGCCTGACCGGAGCGGCCGCCCGGACGCATTTTGAGCTGCCCGAGGCCGGGCGCTGCCTGCTCGTCTTCGGCGGCTCGCTCGGCGCACGCACGATCAACCGCGCGGCGCTCGACGCCTTCGAGCACGGACTGCCGGCCGGTCTGTGCGTCCTGCATCTGACCGGACGCGGCGACTTCAGCGCGTCGCAGGAGATCCTCGACTCGAGGCCCGCCCTGGCAGAGGCGGCAGCGAGCGGGCGTTACCGGCTGCTCGACTTCACCAGTGACTTCGACGTCGCGCTTGCGGCAGCCGACGTTTCGGTCTGTCGCGCCGGTGGTTCGATTTTTGAACTCGCCGCTGCGGGCCTGCCCGCGATCCTCGTTCCGTATCCGTTCGCGACGGCAGACCATCAGGCGCTGAATGCGCGCTGGCTGACCGAAGGCGACGCCGCAGTGATGGTTCGTGACAACGCGCTGAACGGTGAGACGCTGCGGGATCTGCTGGCCCCGATGCTCTCCGACCCCGGCCGCCTGAAGACCATGAGTGCCAATGCTCTGGAACTCGCGATGCCCGACGCGGCAGAACGCATCGCCGATGCGCTGATTGAGGCCACAGCATGAGCGCTGATTTCGCCGGTCGGAAAATCCACCTTGTCGGCGTCGGAGGCGTCGGGATGAGCGGACTGGCGCTGGTCGCGCGTCAGCTCGGCGCCGAGGTCAGCGGATCCGACCGCGAAGCGTCTTCCTACACCGCTCGCCTTGAGCAGGCCGGCGTCACCGTGTCGATCGGCCACGACGCCGAAAACATCCCTTCCGGGGCCGAGGTCGTGCGATCCACCGCAGTCCTCGACGAAAACCCGGAGCTGGTCGCAGCGCGCGAAAAAGGGCTGCAGATCCGTCACCGCTCTGAGCTGCTCGCGGAACTCGTCGCGACCAGACCACGCTGCATCGCGGTTGCCGGCAGCCATGGAAAGACGACGACCACGGCAATGATCGCCCACGTGCTCGACGAGCGGGGCCTTGACCCGTCGTACTTTGTCGGCGGCGAGGTGACGATCGGCGCGCGGACGACAAACGCGCACCTGGGCGACGGTGACATTGTCATTATCGAAGCCGACGAATCCGACGGCTCTTTCCTCCGCTACACCCCGGAGATCGCCGTGATCACCAACATCGAGTTCGAGCATCCAGAAACCTGGAGTGGGCTGGACGAGCTGCTCGACGCCTTCCGCGACTTCGCCCGGCCTGCCGAACACGTGGTGATCGAGGCCGATCAGCCGCGCCGCGACGAG
Source organism: Thermoleophilaceae bacterium (assembly GCA_016463365.1). The sequence goes on from JAEMRJ010000071.1 coordinate 4,491, forward strand.
CTGGAACTCGGCGCGCGGGCGATCACGTTTGCGCCGGAGCCGATCGATTCAGACCTGACCGCGCTGGCGGTCCTGACGCCCGAGGATCCGGCGCTCGGGAGCAGCTTCCGGCTGGGCGACGAGCTCGTGCAGCTGAGCGTGCGTGGTGAGCACAATGTGAAGAATGCGCTCGCGGCGATCGCCGCGCTGGAGCTTGTAGGAGTGTCGCGGGCGGATTCCGCCGCCGCGCTCGGGACTTTCGCCGGCGTCGGCCGCCGCTTTGAGCTGATCGGCAGAACGGCCGGCGGTGCCGTCGTCTACGACGACTACGCCCACCACCAGACCGAGGTGCGGGCGGCGCTGACAACTGCACGTCAGACGGCCGGGGGCGGCCGCGTGGTTGCAGTCTTTCTGCCTCATCTCTACTCGCGCACAAGAACCTACGCGCGCGAGTTCGGTGAGTCGTTGACGCTTGCCGACGTTGTGATCGTGGCCGACGTCTATCCCGCCCGCGAGCGCGCCGAAGACTTTCCCGGCATCAGCGGCTGGCTGATCGCGACAAAAACCGCTGATGCCGCGCCGGGCATGCCCGTCTTCTATGAGCCGACCTACGACGATGTGGTGCAACAGCTGGATCGGATTCTTCGACCGGGCGATCTCTGCATGACCATCGGCGCAGGCGACATCTATCGCGTGGCGCGGCGCATCGTGGGGCAGCCGGCATGAGCATCCCGGCCGGAGTTCAGAAGGACTTTGATCTCGCCCGCCTGACGACGGTGCGGACCGGTGGCTCCTGCGACTTCTACGCACGGCCGTCGAGCAACAAGGCGGTCGTCGAGCTACTTGCATGGGCAAGTTCAGACCGACTGCCGGTAGGGGTGATCGGCTCGGGATCGAATCTATTGATAGCGGACAACGGATTTCGCGGTCTTGTGATCAAACTCGATGGACATCTCACGGAGCTCCACTTTGACGACGCCGGCGTGCTCAGCGGCGGCGGCGCGCGGCTGCCCGGCCTTGCGGCCAAGGCCGCAGAACACGGCCTCGCGGGCCTGGAGTTCGGCGTCAACATCCCCGGCACGGTCGGCGGAGCGATCCGTATGAATGCCAATGCCTACGGCGGCGAGCTTGCAAACGTGCTCGAATGGGCCGAGGTTGCCACCCCCGACGGCGTCGAGCGCCGCGTTCCGTCAGACTTTGAGTTCACCTACCGGCACAGCAACATCGCCGGCCATCAGGTCGTCACGCGCGCGCAGTTCAAGCTGACGCCGTCGACTCCGGAAGCGGTCAAGCAGACCCTCGGCGAGCTGCGCGACCGGCGCAGGGCGGCGCAGCCTTCGGGTATCAAGACTTTTGGATCGACCTTCAAGAACCCGGACGACCCGCGCGCCGATGGGCGGACCGCAGGTCAGCTGCTCGAGGCCGCAGGATGCAAAGGCCTTGAACAGGGCGGGGCGCGCTTTTCTCCCAAGCACGCCAATTTCGTCGAAAACTTCCAGTCGGCGAGCACCGCTGATGTGCTTGCGCTGATCGCCGCAGGTCGTGCTCGGGTAGAAGACATGTGCGGCGTCCGTCTTGAGACCGAGGTTCAGGTTCTCGGCGATGTCGGTGGCGAGCCGTGGGGTTCAGAGTGAGCTTCACCGATGCGGTCGACCTGCGCCGCGTGCGCGCGCCGCAGATCTCGTTGCGTCCGATGTCCCGCGGCCTGCGGCGGCCGTCGCGCTGGACACTGCTGCTCGCGGTGATCGTGCTCAGCGCCGTCGCTGTCGGCGGGTACTTCCTGCTGCGCAACACGCCGCTGGTCGAGGTGCGCGAGGTGAAGGTGATCGGGCTGTCCGGGCACTACGACAAGGCCGCTCGCAAGGCCGTGGTCGCGGAGGCGATGACGATGACGACGATGAACTTCGACCCCACCCGAATCCAGGAGGCCGCCGGCGAGTTCGTGGACGTTGCGGGCGTGACGGTCGAGACTGACTTTCCTCACGCCGCGACGATTTATCTCGACGTGCGTCGCCCGGTGCTGCTCGCCCGCCTCAACGGGCGCACGGTCACTCTCTCTCAGGACGGCGAGGTCATCACGAGGACGACCGCTGTGTCTGGGCTTCCCCGGATTGAAGCGAGCGGCGACGTGGTGAACAATCGCGTGACCGGCGGCAGGGGACTGGCTGCGGCCAGACTGCTCGGTGCTGCTCCGGACGTCCTGCTCAGGAAGGTCGACGCGATCCGCTGGGGCCGGTACGGATTTGTGGTGTCGATGGACAGCGGTCCCGATCTCTACTTCGGGAATGCCGTCGACGCGAAGCTCAAGTGGCGTGACGCGGCAACAGTGCTCGCGGACGAGCAGTCAAGGGGTCTTGCCTACCTCGACCTGCGCGTCCCGGGACGCCCTGCTGTCGGCGGCCTTGGCGCGGCGCCGTCAACAGTGACTGGCGAACCGGTCGTTGAAGCGACGCCGCAGGAGGCCGCAGCCGCGGCTGAACAGCAGACTTCAGCGCCCGCCGAGACACAGCCTCCGGTCGCCGAGAGCGCGCCCGTGCAGCAGGCTCCGGCTCCAGCTCAACAGGTCCCCCAGGCACCAGCGCCTGCCGCCGGCGGTGCGGCACCCGACGGGTAGCGGGGTTCGGATTGCAGTCAAAACCATGTATAACTCCCAAGTGAACCCTCAACGTCTGGACCCTCAAGCTGAAGTAGAGAGTGCCCCGCACCTCAACTAAGACTTGAGACTTCTGGGCTGCAACAAACCTTGTAGCGCTACGCAATCGGGCCGGGAGGCCGTTAATTTCCCCACTATGAACGATTTCGATTACACACCGCAGGGGACCAGCCAGGCTGGTCGCGACGCAGGCAGCTACCTGGCCGTGATCAAGGTCGTCGGCGTGGGCGGCGGCGGGACCAACGCCGTCAACCGCATGGTCGACGCCGGCCTCAAGGGCGTGGAGTTCATCGCCGTCAACACTGACGCGCAGGCACTGCAGATGTGTGACGCCGACGTCAAGCTGAACATCGGCGCGACGCTGACGAAGGGCCTTGGCGCAGGCGCTGATCCGTCGATCGGCGGCGGCGCAGCGGCCGAGAGTCGCGACGACATCAAAGAATCGTTGAAGGGCGCAGACCTTGTGTTCGTGACCGCCGGCGAGGGTGGAGGCACCGGCACCGGAGCCGCCCCCGTGATCGCCGAGATCGCCAAGCAGGAAGTCGGAGCGCTGACCGTCGGCGTCGTCACGCGACCGTTCTCATTCGAGGGTTCGCAGCGCGCCAAGCAGGCCGACGAAGGCATCCAGCGCCTGCGCGAGCAGGTCGACACTCTGATCGTCATCCCGAACGAACGTCTGCTCAGCACGGTCGAGCGGCGCACCTCAATTCTCGACGCCTTCCGCGACGCAGACAACGTCCTGCGCCAGGGTGTCCAGGGCATCACGGATCTGATCACGACCCCGGGCCTGATCAACCTCGACTTCGCCGACGTCCGCACAATCATGAGCGATGCCGGAAGCGCCTTGATGGGTATCGGCGCCGGCAGCGGCGAAGGTCGCGCTGGTGAGGCCGCGAAGAACGCCATCAGCTCGCCGCTGCTCGAAGAGAGCGTCGAGGGTGCGACGGGCATCCTTCTGAACATCACCGGCGGCAAAGAAGTCGGACTCTTCGAGATCAACGAAGCCGCCGAAATCGTCTCCAGCGCTGCCGATCAGAACGCAAACATCATCTTCGGCGCCGTGATCGACGAGGCGCTGGGCGACGAAGTCCGCGTCACTGTCATCGCGACCGGCTTTGACCGGCGCGGCGCCGGAGCGCAGCGCGGTGGTGGCATCGACTTTCAGAGCAGCCGCTCTTCGCGCCGTCCGCGACGCGACGTCGGACGCAGCGACGTCGACCGCGGCTCGCTCGAGATCTCGGACGATGAGATCGACGTGCCTGACTTCCTCCGCGAGGACTGATCTTGCGCCGGGCTGACGGCCCGGCACACGTGAGCGGCGACCTGGCACAGCAGGTGATCGGCGCGGCCGGGATCGACGCGCGCGTCGCGGCTACGTCGATGCTGGGAGAGGGCGCGAAAAGCGTCGTCTCGAAACTTGAACTCGAGAACGCCGAGCCACTGGCGCTGAAGGTCTTTCGCAGCGGCAGTCGCGCCGGGCGCGAGCACGCTGCCTACAGGTTGCTCGGCGAGCACAGCTCCCACGTTCCGCGGCTGCTCGCAGCGGCGGCAGAGACGCCGGATTTCCCGTTCGGCTATTCGCTGCTGACGATCGCAGCTGGCGAGCCCCTGAGCATGAACTTCGGCGGCCTCGAGCGCGTGCGACTGCTGGCGGTGTATCGCGGGGTCGGCGGATTTCTGGCATCGCTGCACCGAACCGCGGGTCGCGGGTTCTCGGAGCTCTCGGACGAGCGGCTCGATCGTGACAATGCGGTGTTCGTGGCCCGCAGGGTCGATCGCGCACTGGTCACTTTTCTGACCCATGGCGGAAGTCATCGTCTGGCCGGGAGGCTTGAGTCCTACTTTGCCGACGCCTCCGAATGTCTGGCCCGGTCGGCGGCGCCGGTTCTCTGCCACGGAGATCTGCATCCCGGAAACATCTTCGTCACCGGCGACGCGTCGACTTTGAGTTTCGCGGGCGTGATCGACCTGGAGGGAGCCTTCACCGGGGACGCCGTAATGGATCTGGTGCGAGTGATCCACAGCTGCCCGCTTCCAGGGGACGATCTGACCCGGGCAGTGCTTGAGGGATACGGCGACAAGCCCGCGGGCTTTGACGCCCTGTTTGACGTCTACCTCGTACTTTTCGAACTCGAGCTCTGGAACTACTACGCAGTTGGCGGATCGCGAAGGCCGCTGCGCAGCATCGCCAGACGAATCCGAAAACGCACCCGCGCCTGATCCGGAACGGCTAGTCTCGCGGCCGATGACAGTGCCGCACGAGAACCTGCGCCGGACAGCCCTTTTTGACCGTCACCGCGAAGCCGGGGCGAAGCTCGTGCCGTTCGCCGGTTGGGAGATGCCCGTCCAGTACGCCGACGGCATCCGCGCAGAGCACCAGCAGGTGCGGATGCACGCCGGAATCTTCGACGTCTCGCACATGGGCGAGATCGAGACGGCGGGGCCGCAGGCCGCCGAGTTCCTGCAGCACATCCTCAGCAACGACGTCTCCAAGCTCGAGATCGGCGGTGCTCAGTACTCGTTGCTCTGCCAGCAGGACGGCGGCGTGATCGACGACCTCTTCACCTATCGACTCGGACCGCAGCGCTACCTGACCGTCACCAATGCCTCAAACCACGAGACCGACTACCGGTGGTTCGCGCAGCAGGCCGGCGGATTCGACGTTGACGTGATTGACCGCGCCAATGAGTACGCGATGATCGCGTTACAAGGTCCTGAAGCCCGCGGCATCCTGCGACAGCTGCTCGGCGACGGAGCCGAGCCCGCGCGCATGACCGTGGTCCAGAGTCACGTGGCCGGTCATCCGGCGCTGATCTGCGGCACTGGTTACACCGGCGAGGACGGCGTCGAGATTCTCCTGCCGCCCGCCAACGCTTCCTCTGTCTGGGAGGACCTGATCATCGCGGGGGCAAAGCCCGTGGGACTCGCCGCACGCGACACGCTGCGGCTTGAAGTCTGCTTCCACCTCTACGGCAACGATCTTTCGCGTGACCGCGATCCGATCTCGGCCGGACTCGGCTGGGCGTGCGCGCTCGAAACCGGCTTCATCGGGGCCGACGCGCTGAAAAAGATTCGCGATGCCGGTCCCGAGCAGGTGCTCGTGCCTTTCCGCATCGTCGGACCGGGGATCCCACGTCAGGACAACCCGGTGTTCCGCGGCGGAAGGCAGATCGGTGTCGTGACCAGCGGAACGCTCTCGCCCTCGCTCGACAACGGCGTGGGCATGGCCTATCTCGACAAAGAATTTTCCGACCCCGGCACCGACATCGAGATCGACATCCGCGGCAAGCTGCGCCCTGCACAGACGCGCAAGAAGCCGCTTTACGCCAAGCAATAGAATTGCCCGACTGAACCGACCCGCGAGAGGACCGACCTGTGGCTGACGAGCACTACCCCGAAGATCTGATCTACCACCCGGAACACGACTGGGCGAAGATCGACGGTGATGTCGCGACGTTCGGAATCACCTGGTTTGCGCAGGACGCCCTGGGCGAGGTTGTGTTCTTTGAGCCGCCAGCCGTCGGAACGACTGTGACAAAAGATGCTTCTTACGCCGAGATCGAGTCGGTCAAGGCGGTCAGCGAAGTCGTCGCGCCACTGTCAGGGGAGATCGTCGAAGTCAATGGCGCGCTCGAGGGTGCCCCGGAGACCATCAACGACGACCCCTACGGCGCAGGCTGGATGGTCAAGATCAAGCTCAGCGACCCGTCCGAGGTCGCCGCGTTGCTCGATCCCGCTGCGTACAAAGCGCTGCTCTAGCGGCAGCGGGGATTACCCCCGCAATTTGCGCGGAAGTTAGTGGCACATGCAACACCGCCTTGGCACCTGGTGCCAAGGCAGGGTTGCAATTGATACAAGCAGGGCGACGGCGCTCCACTTGTCCATCGCCGCCAACACCACCACCTTCTAAGGTTCCTGTAACGCTGAGCTCACCCCAGCTCTCGTCCCCCGACTCAAGAAGGACTGTCTTTGAGCACCTACACCTCTGACACGCCCGACGACCGCGCCGCAATGCTGGCCGCGATCGGGGCGAAATCGATCGATGACCTCTTCGCCGACATCCCTGCGGGTGTGCGGCTTCAACGCGACCTCGACCTGCCTGCCGGCAAGGCCGAGTTCGAAGTCTTCGACCACCTCTC
>JAEMRJ010000072.1 GCA_016463365.1 Thermoleophilaceae bacterium
GCGCGTGTCGAAGTTTGCGAGGCGACCCTGGAAGTCGATTTCGATCGAATCCACCGCCGGCGTCTCGGCCAGAGATACAGCGAGCTTGCCCAGTCGACCGGCCAGCGGAATGAACGGCTCGAGGATCTTCATGTCCTCGCTGCCGACCTTCGGGATGTTCACGGCGTTTGAGACCATCTCACCGGAGAGCGCTGCGTCGATCTGCTCGGCGGTCTGCACGCCTGCGCGGTCCTGCGCCTCCGTGGTGGATGCGCCCAGGTGCGGGGTGACGACAACATTGTCAAGCGCGAACAGCGGCGACTCGGTCATCGGCTCGGACTCGAACACGTCAAGTCCGGCGCCGCCGAGCTTGCCGGAGGTCAGCGCCTCAAGCAGCGCGTCGTAGTCGACCAGTCCGCCGCGGGCAACATTCAGGAAGCGCGCGCCGTCCTTCATCATCCCGAAACGCTCGGTGTTCATGAAGCCCTTGGTCTCGGGCGTGTTGGGCAGGTGGATCGTCAGGAAGTCTGCGGCCTTCAGCACCGCGTCGGTGTCTGCGGCCTTCTCGACGCCGAGCTCGGCGTACCGCTCTGCCGAGACGAACGGGTCGTAGGCGATCACGTTCATCTGGAATCCGCGAGCGCGGGCCGCGACCAGCTGACCGATCCGACCGAAGCCGAGGATTCCCAGAGTCTTCTCGTAGACCTCGACTCCGCCGTAGCGGGAGCGGGCCCACTCTCCGCCCTTGAGTGCGCCATCAGCCTGAGGCACGTTGCGCGCCACAGCCATCAGCAGCGCCATCGTGTGCTCAGCGGCGGTGACGATGTTGGACTCCGGAGCGTTGGCGACGATGATTCCGCGCTTGGTCGCCGCGGGGACGTCGATGTTGTCCACGCCCACCCCGGCGCGGCCGATCACCTTCAGGTTGGTCGCCTTCTCGATCAGCGCCGCATCGACCTGGGTGGCAGAGCGCACCAGAAGGGCGTCAAACTCGCCGATCCGGGCGTCAAGCTCCGCGCCGTCCCAGTCAACTCCGAGAGTGACGTCGTACTTGTCCTGCAGCAGGGCTACGCCTGCGTCGGCGATCTTTTCTTTAACCAACACTTTGGGAGTCATCGGGGACGGAGATTAGCGATGGCCCCGTTTCTGCTCAAAGCCTTGAGCGGGCGATCAGCGGTGAGGTGTCGTGGGCGGAAGAAGGATCGCCGGCATCGCCGCGCTAGCGCCGCCAGTCCTGACCATCCGGAGTCATGAATTCATCGTGCCAGTCGAAGGAACTGCTGGCCTCGTCGAGCGAAATCATGAAGATCAGGAGCGCGGCCCATGCAGCGAGCGCGAGCACCGAGAGGATGATCCCGGCGATTCCCGTCCAGAAGCCCGCAACGCCGATATCGCGCTGCTGCGCGGCCTTTCCCTGGTCGACATCGGTCTTGCCCTTGTGGCCGAGCACAGTGCCGATGATCGAGATGAAAAGCGTCGCCGGCGCCAGAATTCCAGCACTGAGGAAGAGGAACGCGAGCGAGCTGCCCGAGACGATCAGGCCGGCCATCGCGTAACCGTTGGTCGGGAGTGGCCCCTGGGGCTGGACCGGATAGTGCGCGGTATAGCCGGGCGGCGGCGCCTGGCCCGGCGGCACGAAGATCGGCGCCTGGTGTGGTGGCGGTGGCTTTGGCTGTTCGCTTTCCATCGCCGCAATTATTGCGCTACTTGCCGGCCCGGTGCGCAGTCGCACCGGGCCGGCAGCGCGAAATCAGCCGTTCTTGAACTCTGTGTCGATCCAGTCCATGCCGTCGCGCAGCTCAGATCCGACCTTCTCGATCGGGTGATTGGCGTGCTGCTCGCGCAGGCGGGTGAAGTTTTCTTTGCCGGACTTGTTCTCGGCGATGAACTCGCGGGCAAAGTCGCCTGACTGGATCTCGTTGAGGATCTCCTTCATCGCGGCGCGCGACTCGGGACCGATCACGCGGGTTCCGCGGGTCAGGTCGCCGTACTCAGCGGTGTTTGAGATCGAGTACTCCATGCCGCCGATGCCCTTCTCGTAGAGGAGGTCAGCGATCAGCTTGAGCTCGTGCAGGCACTCGAAGTAGGCAAGCTGCGGGCTGTAGCCGGCCTCGGTCAGCGTCTCGAAGCCGGCGATGACCAGCTCGGTGGCGCCGCCGCAGAGAACTGCCTGCTCGCCGAAGAGGTCGGTCTCGGTCTCGTCCTTGAAGGTCGTCTCGATGACGCCTCCGCGGGTGCAGCCGATGCCGCGGGCGTAGGCCAGCGCGATGTCACGGGCGTCGCCGGTCGCGTCCTGGTTGATCGCGACCAGGCCGGGGACTCCCCCGCCTTCTTCAAACTGCGAGCGGACCAGGTGGCCCGGGCCCTTGGGCGCGACGAGCGCGACGTTGATCGAGTCGTCAGGTGCGACCTGTTCGTAGAGGATCGCGAAGCCGTGGGCAAAGAGCAGCGTGTTGCCCGGCGCGATGCCGTCCTTGATCTCGGACTCCCAGATCTCGCCCTGCATCTCGTCCGGCAGGAGGATCATCACCACGTCGCCGAGGCTCGCGGCCTCCGCAACGCTTACGACCTTGAGGCCCTCGGCCTCGGCCTTGGCGACTGAAGAAGAATCGGGACGAAGGCCTACGACGACGTTTACGCCGGAGTCCTTCAGGTTGAGGGCGTGTGCGTGGCCCTGTGAACCAAATCCGAGGATTGCGACGGTCTTGCCGTCAAGCTTTGTGAGGTCTGCATCGTTGTCGTAAATCATGGGCGCGAGGGTACCGCAACAAAGGCCGTACGACAGCTGGCCCGTCCGTATAATTGGCGCCATGTCTGACTCCGAAACGATCATGGTCGAACCCGGTAATGAATTGATGGTCTGGGTGGCATTCAGCTCAGTCTTCGTGATCATCAGCCTGACCTGCTTCGCCATCTGCCTACTCAAAGGGCGATGGGGCTTCGCGCTTCTGGGGTTGTTCACCTTCGGGATCGTTTCGATGGTCGGGAGCCTGCTTGACGCGTTGCCCGGCAGCGCCTGGGCCAAGCGCGCATCACGCCGCCCGATCACCTGAAGCAGGCTCAACCCGGGATTGCCGGTCAGACGCCGAGCACTCCCCACCAGCCCTCTTCGAAGCGCCCGACACAGGAAGAAAGGCTTCTTCGGGGCGGAGACTCACCAAGATCGTCGCCTAGCAGCGCGGTCCAACAGGATGAGTCGGATTCCGTGGTCACCAAGTAGACGTAGCTGCCGCTTCCGCTTTGATCAGAGACTTCGCATTGCCATGTCCGATCGCTGCGTCTTTCACACTCGCCGAAGCCGTCGCCCACGAATGCGCTCCCGGCAGCCACCCCTACTGAGACATTCAACGACTCGGCCGTCACGGGCGCGTGAAACTGCTGAACGACCAGTCCGAAGAGCACGAGCGCGATCGGCACCACGACCAGAATTGTCCCAAGCACCGCGATCACCTTGAGAAGGACCACTGGAGTGCGGTGAGTGAGAGTTGCTTGTGCCATGGGGACAAACCCTAAATCCATGAAGATTCACGCGCGGTTAAGTCTGATCTATCTTTCCCGACGTCCCCCATAGACACACTCAGTGCCACAGGAGCCCCATGCCAGTCGAATGGACCAACGCCGGCGAGCAGTACGGCGACATCAAGTACGAGCTTCACGAAGGCATCGCGAAGATCACGATCAACCGGCCCGAGGTACGCAACGCGTTCCGGCCGCAGACACTCTTTGAACTTTCAGACGCTTTCAACCGCGCACAGAACGACACATCAGTCGGCGTGATCGTTCTGACCGGTGAGGGCCCTGACGCCTTCTGCTCCGGCGGCGATCAGCGGATCCGCGGCAAGGACGGCTACATCGGGGACGACGAGGTCGCCAAGCAGGGCATCGGCCGGCTCAACGTGCTCGACCTGCAGATTCAGATCCGCCGCTGCCCCAAGCCCGTTGTCGCTTCGATCGCCGGCTACGCGATCGGCGGTGGACACGTGTTGCACATCGTCTGCGACCTCTCGATCGCGGCCGACAACGCGCGCTTTGGTCAGACCGGTCCGAAGGTCGGGTCATTCGACGGCGGATTCGGCGCCGGCTACCTGGGCGCGATCGTCGGCCAGAAGAAGGCCAAGGAGATCTGGTTCCTCTGCCGCCAGTACGACGCGCAGGAGGCTCTGGACATGGGCCTCGTCAACACTGTCGTCCCGCTTGAACAGCTCGAAGATGAGACCGTCAAGTGGTGCAAAGAGATGCTTGCGCTCTCGCCGCTGGCGCTGCGCATGCTCAAGGCGTCCTTCAACGCCGCGACCGACGGCATGGCCGGCGTGCAGCAGCTCGCCGGTGACGCCACGCTGCTCTTCTACATGAGCGAGGAAGGCCAGGAAGGCCGCAACGCGTACGTCGAAAAGCGCGAACCGGACTTCAGCAAGTACCCGAAGCGGCCGTAGTGGGCGCGCTTTCGGTCTGGGTGAAGGCCTCGCGTCCCAAGACGCTTCCGGCTGCGCTTGCTCCGGTGGCTGTCGGCACCTGCCTGGCCGCCGGACCGGCTGGAGTCTTCAAACCGCTCGTCCTGCTTGCCACGATCATCGGCGCGTTGTTCATTCAGATCGGGACCAATCTCTCCAACGACTATGAGGACGCCCGTCGCGGCGCCGACACGGAGGATCGACTCGGTCCCGTTCGCGTGACCGCGGGCGGACTGGTTCCGCCCAAGTACGTGCTCTATGCGACCTGGGTCGCCTTTGCGATCGCGGCGCTCGCCGGCGTCTATCTGGTGATTGAAGCCGGCTGGGAGCTGATTCTCATCGGCGCCGCATCGATCGTCGCGGGCGTTCTCTACACCGGCGGGCCGCGCCCGTACGGCTACGTCGGACTTGGCGAAGTCTTCGTCTTTCTCTTCTTCGGCGTGGTCGCCGTGACCGGCTCGTACTTCGTGCAGACGACTGTTTTTGCCTGGGAGGCCGTCGCGGTCTCGATCCCGGTCGGCCTGCTGGCCTGTTCACTGCTGATGGTCAACAACATCCGCGACATCGACACCGATCGTCGGGCAGGCAAGAAGACGCTCGCCGTGCGCCTCGGGCGCGAGAAGATGCGCACAGTTTTCAGCGCGACGATTCTGATCGCGTTCATTCTGGTGCCGGTCGTCTGGCTTGCAACCGGGCTGACCGCCTGGATGAACCTCGCACTCCTGGCGTTGCCGCTCTACCCGCCGCTCGCGCGCACCGTTCGCGAGCGCACCGACGGCGCCGCTCTGAACAAGGCACTGGGCGAAAGCGCCCGCCTTGAACTGGCATTCTGCGTGCTTCTTTCGATCGGATTGCTGCTCGCCTAGCGCGAGCGCCTTACGCTTGACCCATGAAGATCGATCGGGTTGAGCTCTTTGCCTTGCGACTGCCGTTGCGTTCGCCATTTCACTCGGGCGGGACGACGACCGACTTCCGCGATCTTGGCGTGTTGCGACTGACCGACGAAGACGGTCGGACCGGCGTCGGCGAAATCACTCCGTACCCCGATCCGGTCGCACCGCCGCTGGATGACCTGATCGCCGCCTTCGAGAGTGGCGCCCGCGACCAGCTGCTCGATGCCGAGATCTTTGACCACGGCTTGACGCTCGACTCGAAGCTTCCAGCTGCTGTTGAGTCGGCGATCGACGTTGCGCTGCTTGATCTGTTGGCCCGTCGTGAAGAGATCCGCGTTGCGGACCTGATCGGTGTCGAAGTCCAGGAGCGGGTCGCCGTGAACGCGACGATCACTGCGCCGACGGTCGATGAAGTCGCCGAGCTGGGCCAGCACGCTGTGGAGGCCGGCTTCGCGACGATCAAGTTGAAGGTCGGACATGCCTCTGACGATCGAGCCCGACTCGAGGCACTGCGCGAAGCCGTCGGGTTTGAGACCCTGATCCGCCTCGACGCCAACGGCGGTTGGTTCACCGGCGAGGCGATCGACCACATCAACGAGTTTCAGGAGTTCGGGCTGGAGCTGATCGAGCAGCCGGTGGCGCCGGATGACCTGGCGTCGATGCATCGCGTGCGCGATGCCTCGCTGGTTCCGATCATCGCGGATGAGGGCGTGCGCTCGGTTGAGGATCTTGACCTGCACGTGGCCAACGGCGCATGCGACGGCGTGGCGATCAAGCTGGCCCAGGTCGGCGGGATCACCAGTGCCTCGCTGCTGGCGGGGAATGCTGCGCGGGCCGGCTTGCTGACTTTCGTGACGAGCACTTTGGACGGACCTGTCGGACTGGCAGCTGGGCTGCATTTCGCCGCGGCGCGGTCTGACTTCTCTGTCGCCAACGGACTCGCCACCGGTGGCCTCTTCGAAGAGAGCTACGCGCTCGGGCTGCCGGACGTTGTGGACGGCGCGTTGGAGCTGACAGACGTACCCGGCCTCGGAATCGAGCTCGACGAAGACGCCCTGCTGGATCTGTCGATCAGCTGAACCGCTCTGCTGAGCGCGATTTGATCCATGCTCTCGTCTTTGGGACGGGGGCATGGAAGAAATCTGGCTTGAAACTGCCTAGCCGAGGGTGACGATGAAATCCGCAGCGGCTTCGGCGGCTGCGGCGGGCTGGGCAACGTGCACGCCGTGCGCGGCCCCGGGGATCACGACCTTGCGTGCATCCGGAAGCAGCCCCAGCATCTTGTCGGCGTGGCGCGAATAGATCACGTCCCGCTCGCCGGTGATCAGCAGCACCGGGCAGGTGATCTCATGCAGCCGTTCCCACATCGGCTCGTACGCCGACTGCCCGATCCCGCGCAGCGCGGCCGCAAGCGCCACCGGATCCTGCCGCAACCGATCGGGCCGCTGCTGCTCGATGATGTCCTTTGACTGCTCACCGAGCGCCGGGACCTTCTCCCACAGGGCCACGAAGTCCTCGATCGACCCGGCCTCGATCCGCTTGCTCAGGGCAAAGTCACGACTCCGACGATCAGCGCGGCTGACCGCGTTCTCGATCCCGGGCACGCCGCTCTCGATTATCAGCGCACTCACAGACTCCGGCGCGTTCAAGGCGAGATCAAAAGCGACCCGCGCGCCCTGCGAGTACCCCCAGACAACTGCGGGAGGCTCAATCGACTCAAGCACGATCTGCCGTGCAAGCTCCACCGACGGCTCGCCCCGGGTGAGCGCGGTCGCGCCGTGTCCCGGAAGCTCGGGAGCAATGACCCCCACCCCGGCCGGTAGATTTTCGATCGTCGCATCCCACGACGCAGGCGTTTGCGCAAAACCGTGCACGAGCACGAGCGGCGTCTCGTCACCGGCCACAATCACACCTGATGGATCTGACCAACGAGACATTTGCCCCGCTGCGCGTGATGATCGATGAGTTCGTGCGCGCCGGCGTGGAGTACGCGGTTGTGGCGCCGGGCTCGCGCAACGCGCCGATCGCCTACGTGATCGGTGACCATGAGGGCCTGAAGACCTGGAGTGTTCTTGACGATCGCCAGGCGGGATTCTTTGCGCTGGGCCTGGCCAAGTCCACGGGCAAGCCCGCGATCGTGACCTGCACGTCGGGCAGCGCAGCGGCCAACCTTCACCCCGCGGTGATCGAGGCCTCGCACGCCGGCGTTCCGCTGATCGTGCTCACGGCAGATCGGCCGCCGGAGTTGCGCGACGTGGGCGCAGGCCAGGCGATCGACCAGATCAACCTTTACGGCGGCGCGGCGCGCTGGTTTGTCGAGGCGGGAAACCATCCTGTGAGCGATCAGACCCTACGCCACTTTCGCGCGCTCGGCTCTCGCGCAGTTGCCGAGGCGACGGCAACGAACCCCGGTCCGGTGCACATCAATCTTCCTCTGCGCGAGCCACTGCGGCCGATCGCCGGGGACCTTGGCGACGCGGCAGGATCGCTCGGCGCCGTCGGCCGACCGGATGGCGCGCCCTGGACTGCCGAGGCAAGCGCAAAGCCACTTGCTGAAGACCTCTACAGCGCTGCTGCGGCGGCCAAGCACCCGATCATCGTGATCGGCGATCAGCACCAGCGCGAGCTCGCGCTCACGATCTCGCACTTCGCGACGGCCACGGGCATTCCGGTCTTCGCGGACTCGCTCTCGCAGCTGCGCCGGGCGCAACTTGCCGAGCACACGCCGATCGTCGCGGCGTATGACCTGATCCTCCGATCGCAGCCGGTCACCCATCAGCTCGTTCCGGATCTGATCATCCGCGTCGGCGAGCTGCCGACGTCCAAGCCCCTCCGCAATTGGCTCGCAGCTGCCGAGTGCCGTCAGATCGTGCTCGACCCGCGCGGAGCCTGGCTCGATCCGACGCGCAATGCGAGCGATGTGTGGGTGTGCGATCCGCTCGCGACATTCACCGCCGCATCCGGGCGCGTCGAAGGGAGCACAGCCGCGCCGAGCTGGACGGCGACGTGGACCGGACTCGAGCGGGCAACGCAGTCGGCGATCGACCATGCGCTCGCCGTGGAGCCATTCCCCTTTGAGCCGGCGATCTACCGATCCCTGCTGGGCGGACTCGAGCGCGGCGCAACCATTTTTGTCTCTTCGTCGATGCCGATCCGCGATGTCGAGGCCTACGGCCCGATCGGACGCGACGACATGCGTTACCTGTCCAACCGCGGCACCAACGGGATCGACGGCGTGATCAGCACTGCGCTGGGCGTGCGCGCGCCCTACAACTGCGACCGCGTGATCGTGCTGACTGGGGATCTTGCGTTCCTGTACGACGCGAGCGCGCTGGCGATCGCCGCAAAGCACGAGATTCCGTTAACGATCGTGTGCGTGGACAACGACGGCGGTGGGATCTTCTCGTTCCTGCCCGTTGCCGAGCACGAGGCGCACTTCGAAGATTTGATCGCTACGCCGTCGGGTGTGGATGTCGAGGCTGTCGCGACTGCCTACGGGTTTGGTTACGCGGCACCACGCAACGTGGACGAACTCAGAGCTGCCGTCGAGCAGCCGGGCTTCGTGCACCTGAAGACCGATCGAGCCGCCAACAAGGCCGGGCACGATCGTGTTGCGGGCCACGTGCTGGAGTCAGTCGCTGCGGCGCTGACTGAGACTGGCGCCTTTCACTGAGTGGTCAATTCGGGCTGACCAAAGCCGCGAGGGCAGCCGGGTTTGACGGATCCACCCAGAGTTCGCCTGCAGCCTCGCCAAGGCCTTTGTCACGAGTTACCAGCGCAGTGGCCCCGGCTTGCTTGGCGGTGGCGAGGACGATTGCGTCTGCCCCCATGATTCGGTCATGATCGCCGAGCAGATCGAGCGCGGTCGCCAGCAACGCGTCGTCAACCTCCACCGTGCGGATGGACTCGGCGAATCGTCGTGCGATCCTCAGAGCAAAACGTCGATCACCTCGACGTCGTGCAAGAACAGCAAAGGTTTCCTGGATCGTTTCCACAGAGATCAGCGGATCAATATCGCCCTCCGCGACGGCAGTGAAGATGTGCTGCGAGTTGTGCATGTCCTTGGCGCTGCCGCCGACAGCATCGACAAGGACTGTCGCGTCGAGTAGAACCAGCCGACTCATCGCTCTTCATCCCGAAAGAACTGACGGGACTTGGACTCGGAGATCATTTCCAGCACCTCATCAGACGTGCCCAGTTCGATCGGCTCCAGCGACTTCAGAAAATCAAGAAGCTCGACCTGCCTGGCGCGCCGGGAGCCGTTGGCCAGCGCGCCATCGATCGCGCGGCGCACGAACTCTCCGACCGACACTCCCGTCTCCTCGGCGGCTTCGTGAAGCCGGGCCATTCGTGAATCGTCGACAAGTACCTGTAGGCGGTTGGAGAGTGTGGACATGCTCATATATTAGCATGCTTATACATGCTCCGCTTTTCCGTCAGCTGACTGAAAGGACAGGCAAAAGTGCCTGAAACTTCGTCTCCGTCTCAGCAAGCTCCGCCGCCGGATCGGATTCCCCGACGATCCCGCAGCCCGCAAACAGCCGCGCTTGCGGGCCCTCAATCAGCGCGCTGCGCAGCGCCACGTGAAACTCCCCGTCCTCAAAGAGGTCGGTCCACCCCACGCCGCCCGTGTACCAGCCGCGGTCGAAGCCTTCCAGCGCCTTAATCCGATCGCGCACATCACCCCACGGCTCGCCACCAACGGCTGGGGTCGGGTGCAGCAGGCCGGCCAACTCGATCGTCGGGCGCGGCTGAGTGAGCTGCGCGCGGATGGGGGTCGCGAGGTGCTGGATGTTCGTGAATTTGATCAGCTCCGGAGACTCACCAGTGGCAATCCACGCGGAATGCCGGCCGAGCGTGCGCTCGATCCGCTCAACCACGATCGCGTGCTCTTCGCGGTTCTTCTCGCTCATCATCAATTGCGCGCCCAGGTGAGCGTCGGTCTCTGGATCGGTGCCGCGACGCATCGAGCCCGCGAGCGCCATCGTTGATGCGCGTCGACCTTCGCGGCGGATCAGCAGTTCGGGCGATGCACCGATGAAGGTGGTCGACCCCTGTCCGACTGCGAAAGTGGTGCACTCCGGGAAGGAATCCTGTAGCCCGCGCACGGCATTGAACGGATCGATGTCGTCGGACCGACGAAGATTCACCTCACGGGCAAGGACGATCTTCTCGTAGCGGCCCTCGGCGATCTGCGCCGATGCCTCCGCGACTGCTCGTTCGAAGTGTTGCGGCGGCGCGACTGAACTCACGGCGGCCTCGCCCGCCCTCGGTTGAAAGCTGGTCGGTCCGAGATCCTGATCAAGCTTCAGACGTTCGACCAGGTTTTCGATCGCGGCCAGCTCTTCGGCGACAATTGAGTCGGGGGAAATTGACGCCGCAAGCGTCATACGCGCACTGCCTGCTCGCACCAACGAAACGCTGGGCAGCACGAGTTCTGACGCGGGCATCCTGCGCCAGATGTCTGCGACCGGTCGATGATCAAGAAACGCGAATCCCCCGACCCACAAGATGCCGGCGCCGGGCGGCGCCTCGTGGTCGTCAAAGAGGTCATCGACGATCGCCGCCTCGAGCATTTCGCCGCAGCGCGCTCCCAGATCACTGAAGCGTTCGGCGCCTGCCGCCGTGACGATCGCGGCAGCGCCAAGCGTCGCAAGGGCAAAGTCCGATCGGGCCGGCTGCGCAAATGCGGCCCAGCGCTCACCATCGCGACGAGCGGCCTGAACGTGCGCGAGCGGGTCGATCCCGCCGTCGAGGGCGACCGTCACTCCAACAACCACGGAGCGGCCACGCGCCCGAGCAAGCGCGAGCGCGTCCTCCATCCGCGTAGCGAGCCGCGCGTAGGCGGCCGCGTCAAACCCCTGCGAGAGCTCCGGGGACGCGGACGGGCCTGACGCCCGCCTCGATCGTCCCCAGAAAGCCATCGC
>JAEMRJ010000073.1 GCA_016463365.1 Thermoleophilaceae bacterium
GCCAGCCCCCCGCCGGCCAGCCCCCCGCCGGTCAACCACCCGTACCGCCCGCAGGCCAGCCGCAGTACCAGCAGCCCGTCGACCCGCTCGCCGAGCTCGACAAGAAGCGCAAGCAGCAGCTGGGAATTCTCTCGGCCGTCGCCGCCGTCCTGATCGTCGCCGCATTCTTCGGCGGAAAGGCGATCGAGAAAAAGAATTACGACCCCGGCAAGGACGGCTACAACGAGATCTACGCCGAGGGTGCGAAGGCGGGCACCACCGCCGGAACTGCTGCGGGAACCAAGGCCGGTGAAGCATCGGGCGAAGAATCTGGCAAGAAGGAGGGCAAGTCCGAAGGAATCGCCGAAGGCACCGAGCAAGGTAAGGCCCAAGGTGAAGCAGAGGGCGAGGCGGAAGGTGCGTCGCAGGCACTTGGTGGTCTGGGCAGCTGGAGCACCACCGCGCCGTACGTGGTTCAGATGGAAGACGGCCCCAACAGCAGCGTCCCATACACAGTGAGCAGCCGCACCGCGATGCAGCCGGGGATCTTCTACAAGATCTGCAGTTCCGGCCAGGGCGTCTGCACCGAATCGGACCCCGGTCCGAGTTCCGGGCAATAGCCTCGCGCAGGTGACCCTGCCCCACCGCTCAATTCGCGCAGCTCTGATCGCGCTGGCCGCCGCCATCTCTGTGGCAGCGGCCGGCGCGGTCTGGAGTGCGCCGGCCGACGCCGCCGTCTGTGGCAAACCGGTGCCGTACCCCGGCAACTCAGCAGACGCTGAGTCGTTCGCCAACTGGATGGCCAACGCCGCGATGGCAAAGGGCCTTCCCGGCGAGCTGCCGGTGATGGCCGGACTGGTCGAATCGGGGCTGAAGAACCTCAATTACGGCGACGCCGACAGCGTCGGCTTCTTTCAGATGCGCGCGAGCATCTGGAACAAGGGCAAGTACGCGGGTTACCTGAAGAAACCCGATCTGCAGATGCAGTGGTTCACCGACACCGCAGCATCGGTCCGCAGCTACTACAAGAGCAGCGGCAAGGGCGACCCGGCCGCGAGCTCAAAGACCTACGGCGTGTGGATCGCCGACATCGAGCGCCCTGCCGCGCAGTACCGCGGCCGCTACCAACCTCGCCTGGCCCAGGCCCAGAAGCTCGTCGCCGCAACCTGCGTCGACCTGCAGGGCGTGAATGTCCTTGCGCCGACTTCACGCCTGAAGATCAAGCGCAGGCAGCACCCCGGCCGCACCGGTGCGATCGCCGTGCAGGTCAGCTGCCCGCAGTCACCGTGCCTCTCAACGGTGCGCGCGAACTTCCGCGTGCCTGGTCGACGCGGCGTTGTGAAGCTTTCGTCTGACACCGCGATGATCGCCGCGGGATCGCGCCTGACCCTGCGGGTCCTTGTGCCGCACAAGGTGCGCAAGCGCATCCGTCAACTTGGCGGCAGCACCACAAAGGCTCGGCTACGCGTCAGCGTGGCCGGCACCAACGGGGCTTCGACCGTTCGTATCCGGAACATCGCGCTGGCGAAATAGCTCAACCGACCAGTGTCTGCAGGGCCCGCTGGAACATCCGGGCGTCGATCGCAACGATCGTCAAGAGGTTCCTGAGCAGGATCGCCTGCAGCGCCGGCTCGGCGTTGCGTAGTTCGCGCAGCGAGCTGTGCGGCAGCGTCCAGTATTCAACGTCGGAATCAACCCGCACCGTTGCCGAACGGTTGGAGCCGGTGACGAACGCGATTTCGCCGATCAGACCGCCCGGGCCGGCCGTGCTGACGCGGCGCTGCTCGCCGGGCCGCAGTTCGATGAATGCCGAGAGCCGCCCACGCGTCACAAGATAAAGCCGGTCGGCAACGTCGCCGACGTGGAAGAGATGTTCGCCGGCCGCGATTTCATGGCGCTCCATCAGAGCGACCACCTCAGCCAGTTGCTCTTCGGAAAAATCGCTGAGCAGTGAGTGGTCGCGGAGCTCGATCGCCTCTGGTTCGGGCGCCGCTTCGGAGTCGCCGAGCAGCTGGTCTTCGCACCACTCGAGCGCAAGGTCCAGCCCCGGCAGTTCACGCAGCTCGCGCCCGGCCGCCTCGACCAACAGTTCGTGAAACCGCGCAACGCTGCTGAGCACCAGCCCGCGCCCGTCCTCTTCGAGCGCGACGCAGAGATCGGCGAGCATCACGGCCGACTCGTGATCGATCTTGTTAACCCGGTGGAAGTCGAGCACCGTGAAGCGCAGATCGGCACCGATCACTGCGCGGATCGCCCGCTCGCTGGCGGCGAAATCGAGGTCCCCCTGGAGCTCAAACGCCCCAGCGCACCGGCCTTCGGACTGGATCAGCTCTGCCTGCTCGGGCGAGCGCCAACGCTTCGATCGCATTTCATCGAGGCGGAACCGCGTGTGCACGGGCGACGCCTGGTCACGGCCCGTCTGAATCGGATGCAGTCCGAGCTCACGGGTGATGTCTTCACAGACAAGCACGCCGCGCACGCTGTTGCCGGCTTCGTCCAGGCGCGGCGAGAAGACCCCGATCCCGAGCTGCCCCGGCAGCACCGCGATGATCCCGCCGGCGACGCCGCTCTTGGCCGGCAGACCGACCGTGTAGAGCCAGTTGCCGGCGCGGTTGTACATCCCGCAGGAGACCATCACGCTGAGCACCTTGCGCACCGTCTTCTCGCTCGCAGCGCGGCGGCCGTTGCGCGGGTTGACCCCGCCGTTGGCAAGCGTCGCCGCGATCATCGCCAGGTCGGTGCAGTCGACCAGCGCCGAGCACTGGGAGAAGTAGTCCTCAACGGCCGGCTCAGGGCGATCGGTGATCGCGCCCGAACCATGGAGCAGGTAAGCGATCGCGCGATTGCGGTCGCCGGTGCGTGCCTCACCGGCGCGGACGGCTTCGTCGAGCTCGATGTTCCGGCCGGCATAGGCCGAGTAGGTGTCGAGGATCCGGTCGAGCCGCGGCATCGCGGTTGACGGATCGAGGATTCCGACTGCGGCGATCGCCCCGGCGTTGACCATCGGATTGAGCGGTGTCCCGGTCACCGGATCGAGCGTGATCGAGTTGAAGGCATCGCCGGTCGGCTCGACGCCGATGTGCTCACGGACCTTCTGCTCGCCCAGTTCTTCGAGCGCGAGGCCGTAGGTCAGCGGCTTGCTGATCGACTGGATGGTGAACCGCTCACGGGTGTCGCCGGCTTCATACACGGCACCCTGCGTCGTGACCATGCTGATCCCGAAGAAGTCGGGCTCGGCAGCGGCGAGCTCTGGGATGTAGTCCGCGACAGCGCCGTCCTTGACCCCGACGTGGCGATCGTGAAGCGTCTGGAGGTAATCGTTGACCGGCGAGCGCATCGCGCGGACCGAGCGGGGCTAACTGCTGATGTCGACGCCGCTGCAGTCGACCGGCTCGAGCGTCTCTTTGTAGGAGTTGACGAGCTCCTGCCCGGCGGACTTCAGCTTGTCCTGCGCATTTTCGAGCGAAAGGCTCGTGCCGAGGCTCTTGAGCGTGTCTGTGACTGCGGTCTCGAACTGCTGGTTTGCGGCCTGGAGCTCAGCTTTGCGATCGGGATTGACCTTGGACTGGTTGTCACGGATTGTGGCGACGTCGTTGCTGATGCCGCTGACGTTTTCTTTGAAGCCGTTGAGCGTGAAGTTGGTGATGTTTGTGGAGGCCAGGCTCTCGACGCGCTTCTGGATGTCGGCGCGGGCCGTGCAGACGGCAGTCAGGGCCTTCTCTTCTTCGGACTCACGGGTCACGAAGTACACAATCAGTCCGAGCACGATCACCACGAGGAGCGATCCGAGGACGATGAGCACGGTCTTGTTGCTTTTGGACACCGGGTCCGGCTGCGGTGCTGAGGCTTCCATATCTGGCGGATCCTAGCCGAAATCAATGCGCGGTCAGTACTTCTCCGGCACGAAGTTCTGGTCGTCCATCGGCGGCCGCACATAGGCTGAGATGTCGGGACGCGGCGGAAGGGCAATCGGCTCCCAGGGCTCTTCTTTGTACGGGATCTGACCGAGCAGGTGACTGATGCAGTTCAGGCGGGCGCGGCGCTTGTCGTCGGCTTCGACGACCCACCACGGGGCCTGCTTGATGTCGCAGACGGCGAACATCTCGTCCTTGGCCTTTGAGTAGTCCATCCAGCGGTCGCGCGACTCGACGTCTATCGGCGAGAGCTTCCACTGGCGCATCGGGTCGTGCACGCGCGCCTGAAAACGTTCTTCCTGAACGTCCGGGCTGACCGAGAACCAGTACTTGATGACCTTGATACCGCTGCGTACGAGCATGCGCTCAAACTCCGGAGCGCTGCGCAGAAACTCTTTGTACTCGTCGTCGGTGCAGAAGCCCATCACGTGCTCGACGCCGGCGCGGTTGTACCACGAACGGTCAAACAGGACCATCTCGCCGGCCGAGGGCAGATGCTCTGCGTAGCGCTGGAAGTACCACTGCGTGCGTTCGCGCTCGGTAGGGGTCCCGAGCGCGACCACGCGGGTGTGCCGCGGAGAGACGCGCTCCATGATCCGCTTGATCACGCCGCCCTTGCCGGCCGCATCGCGGCCTTCGAAGATCACGACCGCGCGCTGACCGGTGGCGATCATGTAGCGCTGCTGGATGACCAGTTCGCGCTGGAGTCTTCTGAGTTCTTTCTCGAACTCGAGCTTTGGCATCGATTTCTTGGCGGCAGGTTTGTGCGACATGTCTGCAATCTAGACCCGGAGGGCGATCTACAGAACCAGATCTGCGAAGAGTTCGTCGAGCGCTTTTCGCGGGTCAGTGCACAGCCCGGTGTGCGTCGGCGAGCATTGCACGACGGTGCTCGACGGGGCGGCCAACCAGCCGAAGCGCTCGCTCATCGGGAGCGCGGCCATCGGGCCTGCGTCAGGCTCGCCGTCGGCCACCCGGGTGAACGCCTTCAGCGCCGCTTCGACGGCGGACGGGTCGCACTCCGGGCAGAGCGCGGCAAGCTTCGCGAGGTCGAGCTGGACGCGAGCCGCCAGAAACTCGTGCTGGCGCGCGAAGAAAAGCACTCCGGCATTGACGAACTCGCCCCGCTCGATGTCAGGCACGACGCGGATGATCGCGTAGGAAAAGGCACTAGCGGGCTCGGGCATTGTCTGCCTCCTCACTGAACTGCGCTGACGCGGCAACGCGCGCGGTCAGGTACTCCGCGTAGACCTCTGGCCGGCTGACCGTGAACCACTCTGCGGAGACGCTCGCCACCGCCGCCTCGATCACCGTCGCGTCGACGATCGGCGCAAGTCGCTCGCCGGCCGCCGCGACTGAACTCGCATGCGGGAGCAGTACATGCTCTGCGATCTGCGCAAACGGCAGCGTCGCCTGATCAGGGTCGAGCCCTGCGTGCTGGCGATACAGCGCCGCACCGTGATCGATCGCCCAGAGCTCGCCGTGCCAGATCAACAGGTTCGGATTCTGCGCGCTGCGATCGACGTTGGTCAGGAGCGCATCGAGCCAGACGATCGCGGCGGCCTCGTCTGGCGGTGGCTGACGCTCGTCGGCAGGCGAGTAGGTCATCGCGCCCGGCAGGAAATCGCTGCCGAGATTGGTGCCCGGGCTGGCGACGATCAGTTCCTGGATCTCAGGATCCGGCTCGGCGATCCCCAGCGCCGGGTCGACGTCCACAAAAGCCTGCCGCGGCACGCGTACGCCGATCGCACCGGCGATCGCACCGGCAATCAGCTCCGAAGCCAGCGCGAGCGTCCCCTGCCCCGCGCCGCGGAACTTGACGACATACAGGCCGTCGTCGTCTGCCTCCATCAGGCCCGGCATCGAGCCACCCTCGCGCAGCGGAGTGACGTAACGCGTCGCGTTGACGCGGCCGATCTCGGTGATGGTGTTCATGGCAGCTCGCGGGCAATCTACAGGTCGGGCGTGCACAAGTATTAAGCGGACTCATGCTCCGGCGACCGGACAACCGATACTGCTCGAATGAATCTCGACCATGAAATCGACGCCGTCGCTGGGTCCAACCCCCTGCGTTTCCCGGACGGAGACGGCGATGACACGCCCAAGGTTCTGATCCCGGTTGTCGTCGGCACGCGCCCGGAGGCGATCAAGCTCGTCCCGGTGATCGTCGCGCTGCGCGACTCGGTGATGTTCCAACCCGTCGTCGTCTCGACCGGCCAGCACCACCACATGGTCGAGGAAATCTTTGAACAGGCCGGCGTCGGAACGCATGTGCACCTCTGGGCCGGAGCCGAGCGCGCCAGCCTGACCGAGCGTGTGACCACGACGATGCGGCGCTTCAACGACTTCTGTCTTGAGTGGTTCGGGCCGCGCCCGGCTGACGATGACATCGGCGCCGCGATCATCGCCGGCAACTATCCGGGCGCTGTGATCGTCCACGGCGACACGTCTTCGGCGATGTCTGCGGCGCTCGCGAGCTTTCATCTTCAGATCCCGGTCCTGCATGTCGAGGCCGGCCTGCGCACCGGCGGCAACATCATGAGCCCCTTCCCTGAGGAACTCAATCGGCAGGTGATCACCTGCCTCGCGGCGATGAACTTCGCGCCGACCTACGAGAACCTCGAGAATCTGGTGCGCGAGAACGTCGAGGTCGGGCAGATCTTTGTCACCGGCAACACCGGGATCGACGCCCTGCGCTGGGCGTCGACGCTGGACACCCCGTACGTGGACCCCGCGGTCGAGGCGCTGCATCAGAGCAGCGATCGGATCGTGCTGGTCACCGCGCACCGTCGAGAGAACTGGGGCTCGGGTCTGGGACAGATCGCCGAAGGCATCCGCAAGCTCGCCCACCGCTTTCCCGACGTGAAGTTTGTCGTCCCACTCCACCCCAACCCCCGCGTTCGGCAGGAACTCGGCGAACCGCTCGTGATGTTCGACAACGTGCTGCTGACCGAGCCGCTGGAGTACACCTCGTTCGCCCGGTTGATCGGGCGCTGCTCAATTGTGATCACGGACTCCGGCGGGATCCAGGAAGAAGCCCCGTCGCTGAACAAGCCGGTGCTCGTCGCACGCGAGAGCACCGAGCGCGGCGAGGGCGTTCACGCGGGAACGCTGATCCTCGTCGGAACCGACCCCGAGCTGATCGAGTCAGAGGCGGCGAAACTGCTCGAAGACGACGCTGCCTACTCGGTGGTCGCAGACTCACCCAACCCCTACGGCGACGGCTACGCCGCCGACCGGATCGTGCAGGCGCTCGAGTATCTGTTGACCGGCGAGAATCCCCCGATCCCGTTCGGTCACGGATTCAGCCGCAGCGAGATCGCCGACGTGACCGGAATCCGTGTGCCCAAGGCGCAGGCGGCAATTCACCAGGCCCCGGTGATCGAAGACATCCTGCACGACGCCCACGAGCCGACGGAGCGGGAGTCCTGGCCGCTCTAGCACTGGCCCTTCCCTTTGACGGCCTTGACCAGCCGTGGCGCGGTGTTCTGACATTCGCGTTGGTGACGATCATCCTGATGTTCCTCTGGACCGTCGTGCTTTTTGTGCGCGGTCAGAACTCGCGGCGCCACGCTCCCGAGCAGAACCAGGCGCTGGCCGACGAGTTCACCTGGGTCTTCATGGTCCCGGCGCTGAACGAAGAGGTGACGATCGCTGACTCTGTGGAGCGACTGCTTGCAGTCGAGGTGCGCGACAAACGGATACTGGTGATCGACGACGGCTCCGAGGACTCCACGCCGCAGATTCTTGCGGGCATCTCCCACCCGGCGCTCGTTCCGTTGCGCCGCGAGAAGCCCAACGCCCAGACCGGCAAGGCTTCGGCGCTCAACTGGGCGTATCGCCAGCTCGGCGCGCTGCTGCCGGGCGTCGACCGCGACCGCGTGATCGTCGTGATCGTGGACGCCGACGGTCGACTGCACACTGACGCGCCGTCGTGGATGGCGGGCCATTTCGCAGATCCAGCGGTTGGCGGCGTGCAGTCGCAAGTGCGGATCTACAACCGGCGCAAGTTGCTCGCATGGTTTCAGGACATCGAGTTCGGCGTCTACGGCGCGCTCTTTCAGAGCGGTCGCAACGGCTGGGGCACAGCCGGCATGGGCGGCAACGGCCAGTTCAACCGGCTTTCGGCGCTCAGCGAGGTGGCCGACGAAACCGGACCCTGGCGAGACAAACTGACCGAGGATCAAGACCTCGGCCTGCGACTGATCGGAGCGGGCTGGCTGGGACGGCAGGACCTGCGGGCGACCGTTGACCAGCAGGGCCTCTCGCGGTTGCGACCGCTCCTGCGGCAGCGCACACGCTGGTCGCAGGGGAATCTTCAGGCAATGTCGCTGATCGGTACCGTGATGCGCTCGCCACGCCCGCTGATCGCCCGGATCGAGACTTCGCTCTACATCCTCATGCCGGTCTGGCAGTCGGTGATCGGCATCTCGATGCTTGTCGCGCTCTACCTGCTGGTCACGGGACAGGCGGGTCTGTATGACTCGAATGCGCTGTACCAACTCGCGTTTTTCTATGTGCTCGGATTTGGCGGCGTGATCATGGGGTGCGTCGCGGCCGGGGCACCACGCGGCTGGAAGGGCTACATATCCGGCTTCTTCATCGCTCAGGTCTACGCCTTCTACACCTGGTTGATCTGGCCGGTTCTGCTGCGCTCGGTGTTTCGCCAGGTGACCGACCAGCGCACGTGGGCAAAGACCGATCGCGAAGCGCTCGAGGCAACCGAAGCTCGCTGACGCGATACTCACGGGCGTCACAGGAAATTCTCAGGTTTCTGCTCGATAATCGCTCCATGCATGTAATTCCAGAAGCAGACGGCGCCCGCATTCTCGTCGTCGATGACGAACCGAACATCGTCGATGTGATTTCGATGGCCCTGCGCTACCAGGGATTCGAGGTCGAGTCGGCCGACAACGGGATCGACGCGATCAAGGCCGTCCACACCTTCAAACCGCATCTGATGCTGCTCGACATCATGCTCCCCGACATCGAAGGGTTTGAGGTTGCCGAGCGCCTGGGCGCAACGCGCGGGCGCACGCCGATCATCTTCCTGACCGCTCGCGACTCGACCGAGGACAAGGTGCGCGGCCTGACGATCGGTGGCGACGACTACATCACCAAGCCCTTCAGCCTCGAAGAGCTGGTGGCGCGGGTTCGGCTGATTCTGCGTCGCACCGGTCAGGCCGACGGCGACGACGAAGACCGCCTGACCTTTGAGGATCTCGAGCTCGACGAAGCGACGCGCGAGGTCACGCGCGCAGGACGCGACATCGAGCTGACGGCCACCGAGTTTCGTCTCCTCCACTACTTCATGCTCAACCCTCGTCGCGTACTCACGCGTCAACAGATCCTCGACCACGTCTGGGAGTACGACTTCGACGGCGATGCGCGCGTGCTCGAGACCTACGTGAGCTACCTGCGGAAAAAGGTCGACGTGGGCGGCGTGCCACTGATCCAGACCGTTCGCGGCATCGGCTACGCACTGCGGCCCAAGGCAGCGGCGGGCAAGGACTGACGATGCGATCGCTGCGCGGCCGCCTGGTCGCGATTCTGCTTCTCGTGTCGCTCGGCGGGATGATCGTGCTGGCTGCAGTGACATTTGCCGAGCAGCGCTCCTACCTCTACGACCGGCTCGACCGGCAGGTGCAGTCCGGCCTGATCACGGCCGTCCCGGTGCTCGCGTTCGCGCAACAGTCCGGCAGCGGAAGCTGTCAGGGCGCGGCGCCGGGCTCGGGACCGTTCGGGCGGGACGAGGACGATGACCGCCAGAACGAGCGCGGCCCTGGCGGTCGTGGCGGATTCTCGCTTCCGCCGGGGACTTACGCGGCCCTGGTGGACTCCAGCGGAGCTGTCATCGCCTCGTGTTCATTCGGTTTCGAGCGCAGCGAGGGCTCGACCGTGCCAGACCTCAGTTCCGTCGGACTCTCGGGCGAGCCACAGACGGTCGGATCAACCGGATCCGACGACACCGAGTTTCGAGTTGCGACGCGCAGCGCGCCGACCGGCGAACGGATCGTCGTCGCCGTCCCGCTCAACGACACGCGCCAGACGATCAACCGCCTCGTGCTGGTCGAAACGGTCGTGATCCTTTTCGCACTGCTTGTGCTCGGGATCGCAGCCTGGCTGCTCGTCGGAATCGGCCTGCGGCCGCTCGACCGGATGGGCACGACCGCGGACGCGATTGCCGGCGGCGACATCTCACACCGCGTCGAACCGGCCGATGAGCGCTCCGAGATCGGACGCCTCGGTCTTGCGCTCAACGGCATGCTTGAGCGACTCGAAGGTGCCTTCAAAGAAAGAGAAGCCAGCGAGAACCGACTGCGTCAGTTTCTGGCCGACGCCTCGCACGAACTGCGCACGCCGCTGGTTTCGATCCGCGGCTACTCCGAGCTCTACCGGCTCGGCGCGACCCGTGAGGAGGCCGAAGTGGACCGCTCGATGGAGCGCATCGAACAGGAGGCCGCACG
This sequence comes from Thermoleophilaceae bacterium, assembly GCA_016463365.1. Next base: position 10,361 of record JAEMRJ010000073.1, read on the forward strand.
GATGGGTGTCCTTGTCGAAGACATGCTCACGCTCGCGCGGCTCGACGAAACGCACGAGAACGCCTTCGCCCCGGTCGACGTTTCAGAGCTCGCGGCCGACGCTCTGCGCGACGCCGAGGTGGCCGCGCCCGATCGCACGATCACCCTGACCGCAGATGGCCCGCAGCGGGTCAGCGGCGACGCGCACCAGCTCCAGCAGGTCTTCGCCAACCTCCTGCGCAACGCGATCGTGCACACGCCCGAAGGCACGCCGATCGAGGTCGCGGTTGCCCGTGACGACGAAGCGGTGCGCATTGATGTGCGTGACCACGGCCCGGGACTGCCGGACGGCGCCGGCGAGCAGATCTTCGAGCGCTTCTGGCGGTCAGAGACCGGCCGGGAGCGCGGCAAAGCCGGGTCCGGGCTGGGGTTGTCGATCGTTGCAGGGATCGTCGATGCGCACGGCGGACGCGTGGAAGCCAGAAATGCAGAAGATCCAGGCGGAGCAGTTTTCAGCATCTGGTTGCCGCTGCCCGCCTGAACCTCGGGCGAACTATTTGGCCGGGTGGGTGTCGTCCCAGCGCTTGCGCGCCTCTTCGATCTGCTTCCAGGCCTCCATCACACCGAACCAGCCTTCAACTTTCACGGCCTTCTGTTCGAGGTCCTTGTAGATGGCAAAGAAGTGTGAAATCTCGTCCTGCAGCTGCTTGGGCACGTCGTTCAACGACTCGAAGTAGTTCCAGTTCGGGTCGCTCACCGGGACGCAGATGACCTTGTCATCCGAGCCCTTGTCGTCGTGCATACGGAAAAGCGCGATCGGCTTGACCTCGATCCAGC
>JAEMRJ010000074.1 GCA_016463365.1 Thermoleophilaceae bacterium
GCGGAAAGTTGCTCATCAGATGATCCTCCTGGGCGGTGTTGTCGAACTTGTGAAGTTGCTCTTCTGTCGATTCTCGCGCGGTGCGCGCGATCCTTCCGGCGCATTCTTCCCGACAACTCATGGTGCGTGTCGCACGCCAACCGCATAAAGTCCAGAGCGGTCAACGGCCATGGAAGAGCAGCAGACAGCCAACGCGCACGGTCTCTCGGAGTCAATTTCCGATCAGGCGGCCCAGCTGCGCGCCCGCACTGTGACCTCGCGCGAGCTCACCGAGGCCGCGCTCGCTCGCGCCCACGCCACCCAGCCGACGCTCAACGCCTTCAAGCTGATTCTGGACAAAGAGGCGCTGGACGCTGCGGACGAAGCCGATCGCAGAATCGCCGCAGGCGAATCGACGCCGCTGCTTGGCGTGCCGACCGCGGTCAAGGACGACACGGATCTCGCCGGTCATCCGACGGCATTCGGTTGTCCGGGAGCATTCCCCCCGGCCGCAGAAGACGCCGCGATCGTCAAATTCTTGCGCCGCGACGGCGCCGTGATCATCGGCAAGACGAACTCACCAGAGCTGGGGCAGTCATCGGTCACGTCGGGCCCCGGCTTCGGAACAACGCGCAACCCCTGGAATCTCGACCACACGCCCGGTGGATCCTCCGGGGGCGCCGCCGCAGCCGTCGCCGCCGGCGTTGTCGCAGCGGCCGTCGGGTCGGACGGCGCCGGCTCCGTTCGCATTCCTGCAAGTTGGAGCAACCTGGTCGGCATCAAGCCCACCCGTGGCCGCGTTTCCAGCTGGCCCGAGCCGGAGGCCTTCAACGGAATCACGGCAATCGGACCGCTCGCGCGTTCGGTTGAAGACGCTGCGACGCTGCTCGACGCACTGACCGGCAATGACCCGCGCGAAATCCACCACCTTCCCGCCCCGGAGCGCAGTTTCGCCAGCAATGCGCAGGACGATCCCGGCCGTCTGCGGATCGCCGTCTCGTTCAAGATTCCCTTCAGCGGCGTTCCGGCCAGGCTCGACCCGCGCGTGCGCAGGCAGGTCTACGGCGTCGCCGAGACGCTCGCCGCGCTGGGCCACGACGTCGTCGAGCGGGACCTGACCCACTCGAACGTCGGCCTGAGTTTTCTGCCACGCTCGCTCGCCGGCGTCGCTGAGTGGGCCGCGCGTACACCGGACCAGTCGCTGCTCGATCACCGCACCCGCGAGAACGTCCGCATCGGCCGACTGATGGGCGGACCGGCGCTGCGCTTTGCCCGCGGCTGGGAAGCAGTGGTGCGCCGACGCACCGGGCGGATCTTCCGCGACTTCGATGTCGTGGTCGCGCCGACCACAGCAAGGCCGCCGCTCACCGCCAATGCCCTCGATGGCCTGAGCAGCTGGGCGACCGACCGCCTCTACGTCGGAGCCTGCCCCTACGCCTGGCCCTGGAACGTGACCGGTTGGCCCGGCATCAGCGTGCCCGCAGGCTTCATCGACGGTCTGCCCGTCGGCGCGCAGCTGCTCGGACAGGCCCGCAGCGAAGCGCGCCTGATCGCGCTGGCCGCCCAGCTCGAGCGCGAGCTCCGCTGGGACCAGCAGCGCCCACCCGGCTTCGGCGCCTAGGCCGCCAGCACGGTCTGCACAAGCACCGACGCGCTTTTCAGCGAATCCTCGAAGTGCTCTCGAACCGCCGTCGCCACGGACGCCGCATCGTTGATGCGACTGTCGTAGACGATCACGATCGCCTCGTCGCCGACCCGTAGGAAGTTTTGTTCACCGAACTCGGTGTAGCGCGTGGCCCCGATCCCGATCAGCATGCGCCCGGGTGATCCGCAGGCTGCGAGGTAGCTCCCGACCGGCTCAAGTGGTGTGTCGCCGCCGGTCTGATTGTTCAGACGGTCGACCGTCCAGCTGAGAAGCGTTTCTCCGTAATAGGTGTAGCCGGGAAGTGGACTGTCGACTCCGTATGCGTGAGTCCGGCCGCCCCTGCGCAGGAAGCAGGCGATGCGCAGGGCGGAGGTCGCGCCGTCGAAGTCGATTTCGCTCACCGCGAATGCGCGCTCGGCCACGCCCTTGGAGGCCGGCCCCCAGTTCTTCTTTTCGCTGAGCTTGACGGCCCCCTCGCGGCGGATCGAGCAGTCGTTGAAGGCTGCGATCGCACGCGGGCGAAGGCCGACCGGCTCGCCCGAGATGTTGTATTCGATTTCGCAGAGGACTCCGGCCTCGGGCTCAATCTGGAGCTTCGGCGTTGCGCCGTCCGGCGGCATCTTGAGCGTGTCCGAGGAGAGCGGAAACACGCCGAGAAATCCGGCGTCGCCCGGCAGGTAATACGGGAAGATCCCTTTTGGTGCCTCGGCCGGGGTGGACACCTCAGCAAAGTCGGCGTCCTCGCCGGCCTGTTCCAGGTGCCCGGCAAAGTTTCCCGCCACGCCCAGACCGAAGCAGTCAGTGAGGCTCTGAACGGGTAGGTCGATCATCGCCTTCGGGCGACTCAGAGGCCCTGCTCGGACGCCGGGGATGAGGGTGAATTGCGCTTGGCCCGGTCGACCGCAGCGACGATCTCTTCGGGATTTGCGATTCCTCGGAAGGTGAAGGATGCGTCGTCGGTGCCGGCCGTGTCAAAATCGACCTTTCCGACTCGCATCACGCGCTCAAGCGGTCCCTGGGATGTGTTCACATTCTGCACGCGATTGATGTCGGTCTGCTGAACGCGCTTGGAAATCAGCCCGGTGCGGATGCGCAGGCGCTCGTTGGTGATCGTGTACACGGTCGCCACGCGCAGGATGAAGCCGACGAAGATCGTGCCGGCGACCAGAAGTCCGAAGACGAGGACTGCATAGACCTGCGACCACGCGAACCACAGAACCGCTGCGATCACAAGATCCGCCGCGATGTTCTTGACATAGAACGACAGCACGCCGCGCCACGAAGGGTGGCCTTCAAAGACAATTGTTTCGCCTGAATGCAGATCCATGGCGGCCAGCGTATCTGCATCGCAGGCGATATCCAGTCAAGTGTGCGGAGCATTGCGCCGATCAGAACCGGAGATGTTTCGCTCTGATGCCCCCGCCACCGCGGCCGTTGAACCGGACGCAAGAGCCGACTCGCGCTCGCTCAAGCACGAGGCCGTGGCCCGTCGCCGGCTTGCACGGATGCTCGTGTTCGCGCTATCGGCGCTGACACTCACGATGACGGTGCGTGGGATTCTCCTGCGATTCGCGACGCCCGAGGCCATAAAGGGCGACATCGTGGCTGCTGTCACGGTCGGTCCACTGCTGATCGTGGCCTTCTGGTTCTTGTTCAGCCGACGTATGAAGGCGTGTCAGGAGGCTGCCCGCGCCAGCGACCCGGCAGTCCGCGAACGTGCGATCTCCGCGGCTCTCGGGTTGCCGATGTTTGCCGCCCGCACCTACTACCTGATCTGGATTGCCGGAATGGTGCCGGTGATTTTTGTCGGATCGCTGGTTTCCGGCAGCGTCGCGGAATCGGCTTCTGCGGTCCTCACTGATGTCGTCGCATTCATGATTGCCATGGGGATCGGAATCTTCACGTTCGTCGAAGCGCACGTACGGCCGGTGCTGCGCCACCTCTACGGCTCGTCCGGCTATGACATCGAGCGCAAGGTGCGTCATCGCATGGGCATACCGCTGCGCGTGACGATCGTGCTCACGTTGACAATGATCGCAACGACGCTGATGCTCAGCGGAAGCCTGATCTCAAGCATCATCGGTGCCGGTGGTCCCGGGCGGAGCGACTCAGTGGAGCTGCTGATCCAGATCCCGGTGCTGGGGCTGCTGGTCGCCTCGGTCGCGTGGTCGATCACGACGAGCCTTGGCGGCTCGATCAACGAACTCGGGCGGCAGATCGGAGCCGTCGCCGGTCGCGACCTGACGCGCCGCGGCGCCGCGACCACGACTGATGAGCTCGGCGAGCTGACAGCGGGCGTCGACCGCATGACAGTCGCGCACGCCGATCTGATCCGCGCGACGCGTGACGTCGCCAACGATCTGACGCTCAGCAGTGCGGCTGTGGCAGACAGCAGCGACCAGTCGGCGCGCGGGGTCGGTGAAATCGCGCACGCGATGCAGGACGTCGTCTCGGGCGCGCAGGTTCAGTTTGATCAGGTTGAGGCCGCGCGCACCGCTGCGCAGCACCTTGAGCAGGCCGCTGCGATCGCTTCATCTGAGGTGCTTGGCGCAGCGGAGGTTTCGGACGGCGCGCACGAGCTTGCGGATGCCGGGGCAAAGAGTGCCCTCGACGCCCGCGAGGCGATGGACTCGATGTCGGAGCGAATCGGCGCGGCCAGCGAGGCAGTCGATCAGCTCGGCAACGACACCGCCAGCATCGGGCGGATCGTCGAGACGATTTCAGCGATCTCCAACCAGACCAACCTTTTGGCGCTCAACGCTGCAATCGAAGCGGCTCGCGCCGGCGACCAGGGACGCGGCTTCGCCGTCGTCGCAGAAGAGATCCGCATGCTTGCGACCCAGTCGAGTGAGGCCACAGCAGAGATCTCCGCCCTGATTCGAGGGATCGAGCAGACCGTCACCCACACCGTTCGCGCGGTCGGCGACGGCAAGGCAGAAGTGGCCCGAAGCGCTCGCGTGGTCGACTCTGCGGGAGAGCGTTTCCAAGAAATCGCGAGCCTGCTCGGCGAGATCGGCAGGCACGTGAATGCCGTCCAGAGCCGCGCCGGCGATGTGACCGGCTCGACCCAGTCGGTCGGAGACGCGATCGACCGCATCCTTGAAGTGACCGAGACGTTGGCGTCGCTGGCCGAGCAGACCTCGGCGAGCACACAAGAGGCCTCGGCCTCCTCGGAAGAGATCACCAGCTCTGCCGAAAGCCTGCGCATCACTGCGCGCGATCTGGAAGCACAGATCGCCGTCTTCAAAGTCTGAGGATCCGCAGGAGCAGAGCACCGCCCGGCGATCGCTCGTCCAGGGGAGACGCACGCTTCAACTTGTACCGTCTCCACCATGAACGAATACCCCCACCTCCTTGAACCTCTGGATTTTGGCCACACGAAGCTGCGCAACCGCGTGCTCATGGGCTCCATGCACGTAAAACTCGAGGACCGCGCAGCCGACATCAAGAAACTCGCGGCGTACTTCGCCGCGCGCGCCCGCGGCGGCGCAGGGCTGATGGTCACCGGCGGCTACGCGCCCAACCGTCGCGGTTGGCTGCTGCCGTTCGCCGGCGAAATGGTCTCGGGTCGCGATGCGAAGAGGCACAAGGAAGTCACCGGCGCCGTTCACGCCGAAGACGGAAAAATCGCCTTGCAGATCCTCCACGCCGGCCGCTACTCGTACCACCCGTTTTCGCTCAGCGCGTCGGCCAGCAAATCACCGATCACGCCGTTCTCGGCCAAGGCGATGAGCGCCCGCACCGTTGAGAAGACCGTGCAGGATTTCGCGGACGCCGCGGTGCTTGCGCGCGCCGCCGGCTACGACGCGGTCGAGATCATGGGTTCCGAGGGATACCTGATCAATCAGTTTCTTGCACCGCGCACCAACAAACGCGACGACGACTGGGGCGGCACGCCGGAGAAGCGCCGCCGCTTCCCGACCGAGATCATCAAGGCGGTTCGTGAAAAGGTCGGCGAAGACTTTCTGGTGATCTACCGGATCTCGGCGCTGGACCTAGTGGATGAGGGCCAGACAATCGACGAGATCCTCGCGCTCGCCGACGAGATCGAGCAGGCCGGCGCGTCGATGCTGACCACCGGCATCGGCTGGCACGAAGCGCGCATCCCGACGATCGTCACCTCCGTGCCGCGCGCCGCCTTTGCCGAGCAGACGGCCACGATCCGAAAGGTCGTGGACATCCCGGTCGTCGCCTCCAACCGCATCAACATGCCCGAACAGGCCGAAAAGCTGCTCGCCGAAGGCAAGGCAGACATGGTTCAGATGGCCCGCCCGTTCCTGGCCGACCCCGAGTGGGTCAACAAGGCCGCCGCCGGCCGGCCGGAGTTGATCAACACCTGCATCGCCTGCAATCAGGCTTGTCTTGACCACACCTTCAAGAACAAGCGCGCGACCTGCCTTGTCAACCCGCGCGCCGCCTACGAGACAGAACTGATCCTGGCTCCGGCGGGGGCGCCGCGTCGCATCGCTGTGGTGGGCGCGGGTCCGGCGGGCCTCGCCTGCTCGACGGGGCTCGCAGAACGCGGTCACGACGTCACCCTGTTCGAGGCCGCCGCAGAGATCGGCGGTCAGTTCAACCTGGCCCGACGCATTCCCGGCAAGGAAGAGTTCGACGAGACGATCCGCTATTTCGATGCGCTGCTGACAGAGCACGGCGTCGAGCGTCGATTCAATGAGCGCGTGACCGTCGATGTGATCAAGAATGAGGCGTTCGACTCGGTCGTCGTCGCCACCGGCGTCGAGGGCCGCACGCCGCAGATTCCGGGCGTCGACCACCCGATGGTGCGTTCGTACACACAGGCCATCGAGGACCCCGCAGGCAACGGCAAGAATGTCGTCGTGATCGGCGCTGGCGGGATCGGCTTCGACGTCTCGGAGCTGCTCACCAACGAAGAATCCCCGACGCTTGATCTCGCTGCCTGGAAACAGGAGTGGGGCGTCGCACCCGAGCAGGAGACGCGAGGCGGGATCGTCGAGCCCGACGTCCCGTCATCACCACGCAAAGTGGTGCTCCTGCAGCGCAAGGACGAATCGCTCGGCCGGGGCCTGGGCAAGACGAGCGGGTGGGTGCACCGCGCCGTGCTGCAGAAAAAGCAGGTCGAGATGGTCAAGGGCGCTCGCTACGACAAGATCGATGACGCAGGCCTCCATGTCAGCCTCGGCAAAGAGCATGAAGAGTCCCGCGTGATCGCGGCCGACACGATTGTGCTCTGCGCAGGTCAGGAGTCAGTGCGCGGCCTTTACGACGAGCTGATCGCAGCGGGCGTGGATGCGCACCTGATCGGCGGCGCTGACGTCGCCGCAGAGGTCGATGCCAAGCGGGCGATCCGCCAGGGTACTGAGCTGGCTGCCCAGCTCTGAGCGCGGGCTACGGATTGTTCACCCGCGCCGCCCGCATGTCCACGCGGACAAGCCCCGGCCTGAAAGCGACGTCTTCCTGGAGCAGCAGCTTGCGCTGACGGTCGCCCTGGGCGAGTGATCCGTCCGCGCGGACGACCCGCCACCACGGCAGGCCGGGCTTGACCACGGTTGCGAGCACCTTTCCGGCCAGGCGAGGTGCGCCCGGCGAAACGTCGCCGTAGGTGCTCACGTGTCCTTCGGGGATTCGCCTGATCGCAGCGAGTATCTGCTCAGTCCGCTCGTCAGGTGAGTCTGCGGCTAAATTAACTGTCATGAAAACGTTTCTCGGCCTGGTTCTGGTTGGACTGATCGTGGTGATCTCTGTTCCCGCTGCCGTGCTCGCATCGCAGCCAGACAGTGCGAACGTGGCCAAGAAAAAGAAAACGTACTGCCAGAAGAGCGCCAGTTACGTCAAAGGCAAGCTCAAGGCCAAGAGCAACGGGTTCAGCGTGTACCTGGAGAAGAGCGGCAGCATCATTCTGATCTGCCAGGACCGGCCGAAGTTCTACGGCGAGTTCAGCATCACCAAGGGCGACAAGCTCTCGCAGCTGCGCGTGACCCGGAAGAAGTGCGCGATCCTCAAGATTCAGGGGCCGACGCACAACCCGCAGGTGTACCTGTTCGATTTCGTCAACTTCCTGAACAAGAACGGCCAGGCCGCCATCTTCACGGCCGGCGTCGGTCAGCCCTCGGCGACGCTCGATCGGATCGAACTTTCCAGCAACTGTGTGGCGGCATTCGCCGGACGCGTGAACGGAGTGCCCCAGCTCACGGTCAAGGGAACGACAACGTTCGGATACACCGGCGAGATTCACCCGTCGGTGAGCCCGAGCATGACCGACAAGGAACTGGCGGCCGTGAAGATCTCCGGCACCGGGGCGAGCGCCACGGTCACGTGGACCGAGGCCGGGGTGCCGAAGTCCTACACGTACGTCATCCCGCCCGGTTTCTGACCGGTCGCTCATTCGAAGACCATCACCTGCGGCGGACTGCCGGCGAGAATCTGGCGACGCAGTTCGACGCAGATGTCGCAGTCGTCATCGCAGTCTTCGAGGCGGGCTTCCCGCACGACAGGAGGACCGGTCATCGCCATCGGATTGCCGATCACCTGAATCTGGTCACCCGCGAAAGGCGGAATCAGATCCAGCAGATCGTTGAAGTACGGCGTTCTGGACTTTGTTTGTTTGCTCATGCCTCAAGTCAACAGAGCCGCGGGTCACGTTTCAAGACAGATTTGCAACGATTCATCGACAGCAATGAAAAACTTCAGCAAAATCGCGCTCTGTGGCGCTGCCGCAACCGGGATCTACCACTGTTTTCTGCGCGAGCGGCTCCTCAACTGGGGCGCAACCGACGCGGAGGTTGCGGCCACGCTGCCCGGCGATGAGCTGCTCCCGACTGCCGATGGTGTTTCGACCCGTGCGATCACGATCGACGCCCCGCCCGGCGCCGTCTGGCCCTGGATCGTCCAGATCGGGCCCTCGCCGCGTGGCGGCGTGTACACGTATGACTGGATCGAGAATCTGCTGGGCCTGAACATGCACAGCACCAGCGAAGTGCTTGAAGAGTTTCAGCACCCCCAGCTCGGTGATGCGATCGGCATCGGGCAGAACAAGATGGAGATATCGCTGCTCGATCCGCAACGCTCGATGGCGTGGCGCTCGGACGACGGCAACTGGGTGTGGTCCTTCAACCTGATCGAGCAGGACGGCCGCACACGCTTCATCAGCCGAAATCGTTTCTGCCTGCCACGGACGGTGGACAGAATCGGGATGGTCCCGATGGTCCCCGGTTCATTCGTGATGGAACGCAAGATGTTGCTCGGGATCAAGCAACGGGCCGAGCGCCTCAAGATTTGAAACTGCCTCCGCCTCACGCCGTATGCTCGACGCCGTGAGCGCGAACGAAACGACCGATCCGGGGACGGGCCCGGAACGATCGGGGCTGGTGCTCAGCGTCCTGATCCTCGTTGCCGCGGTCGCAAACCTGAACCTCTCTGTCGCGAACGTCGCGCTCCCGGACATCGGCAAGGCGCTCGACGCTTCGCAGACCGGCCTCAACCTGATCGCTGTCGGCTACTCGCTCGGCCTGGCGGCATCCGTGCTCTACCTCGGCGCCATCGGCGACCGCTACGGCCGCAAGATGCTGCTTCTCCTGGGCACCGCGATTGCGATCCCAGCATCTGTGGCGGCGGCGCTCTCGGGCAGTGTCGAAGTGCTTTTTCTCGCGCGGGTGATCGGGGGCCTGGCGGCAGGAATGGCTTTCCCGACAACGCTTTCACTGATCACCGTGCTCTGGTCCGGTGCCCCCAGGACGAAGGCGATCGCCCTGTGGTCGGCGGTCGGGGGAGCCTGTGCGGCGCTCGGCCCACTGCTCGCCGGGGCGATGCTCGAGCAGTTTGACTGGGGCTCGGTCTTTCTCATCACGGTGCCATTTGCGGTGGTTGCTCTGGTTCTGGCCTTTCGTGTGGTTCCTGCGCATGTCGACGAATCAACAGAGCCGGTCGACAACCTCAGTGGCATCATGTCGATCGTCCTGGTCGCGGCGATCGTGCTCGGTCTCAATTTCGCGCCGGTTCCCGGCAAAGCCGCGCTGGCTCTCGGAATGATTCTCGTCGGCTTCGCGCTGACTGCGGCATTCCTGATGCGTCAGCGGCGACTTGAATATCCGCTCTATGACGTCACAGTCGCCTCGCGCAGACTGTTCTGGGTCGCCGCCTCGGCCGGAGTGATCGTCTTCGGATCATTGATGGCGGCGATTTTCATCGGGCAGCAGTTCCTCCAGAACGTGCTCGCGTACTCAACGCTTGAGGCCGGGGCGTCGATCCTGCCAGCAGCGTTCCTGATGATGCTTGTTGCGCCGCATTCCGCGAAGCTTGTTGAGACAAAGGGCTCGCGCTTCACGCTGCTTCTGGGCTATGGCTTCTGCCTCGCCGCCTTCATCACGATGCTGCTCTTCTGGCGCGACGGCTGCTCATTCCTGCCGATCGGCGTCGCGTTCGGGTTCATGGGGATCGGCGTCGGCCTGGCCGGAACACCAGCTTCGCACTCGCTCACCAGCTCGGTGCCGTCCAAGAAGGCGGGGATGGCCTCAGCCACAGCAGACTTGCAGCGTGACCTTGGCGGCGCGATCATGCAGTCGATCCTCGGGGCCCTGCTCACCGCGGGCTATGCGGCAGCTGTCAACGCGACACTTGCCGCTGCGCCGAACGGCTCGCAGGTGACCGACTCGGTGCAGAGCCAGTTGACCAAGTCATTCGGCAGCGCGACCACCGTTGCCGAGCAGTATCCGCAGTACTCCACGGCGATCATCAACGGAGCGAAGGAGTCTTTCGTCCAGGGGCAGGACTGGGCCTATCTGGTCGGTGCGATCGCCGTGGCGCTCGGCGGTGTCCTCGTCTTCACGATGTTCCCGAAACTCCAAGAAGAGCAGCGTCTGCTCGACGAATATGCGTCGGCAGACAGTGAGCTCGCTCCCGCTGCCACCGAATAGTCTCTGCCTGATCGCGCTCTGCGCCGTCTGCCCTCAACCGCGCGGCCAGCAGCTGAATCCCAAAATGAACCGAGGCGTGACAGCAGATGACTGATGAATCTTTGGATGCGATGGGTCCCGTTGACTACATCGTTGTTGAGTGGACCGGGCAGCAGCCCAACGGCGAGGCGTTGCCTCACCTGATCGACCTGGTTGACAGCGGAATCATCCGCCTGCTCGACCTCGTCTTCGTGACCAAGGGCGAGGACGGCACCGTCGCCCGAATCGAGATCAACGAGCTCGGAGCCGAGTTCGAAGTCTTCGACGGCGCGTCGAGCGGCCTGCTTGACGAGGGCGACATCGCCGAAGCGTCAACCGCGCTCGAGCCCGGCACCTCTGCCGCGATCCTCGTCTGGGAGAACCGCTGGGCAGCTCCGTTCGCCTCAGCGCTGCGCAAGAACGGTGCTCAGCTGGTCGCCAGTGGCCGCATCCCTGTGCAGGCTCTGATCGCAACGCTCGAAGCCGCCGAGGCCTAAACCCCAAATTCGAATGATCGAAAGGTAAGGAACACCATGCCAGGACTAGTACGCGGGGTAGCCCGCACAGCAGTGATCGCCGGAACGGCGACCCACGTCAGCAACAACGTCTC
>JAEMRJ010000075.1 GCA_016463365.1 Thermoleophilaceae bacterium
AGGCGTAGTAGAACCAGCCGTTGGTGTCGTCGGTGCCGAGCTTCTCGATGTTGCCCGTGTAGTCGGCCTGCCGACGAACGTCGTAGACGAACTTGTCGGCGTCGAGCAGGGCGTACGGGTTGGCGACGAAGAATGCGACCAGCGACAGTCCGGCGGCTCCGAGCAGGTAGAGGAACTCGCGCCTGCCGCGCTGCTTGTCCTCGAAGAAGCGGATCAGCCAGGCGACGGCGATCGCCACGCAGAGCGCGGCCGCTGTGTACTTGGTGGCGGTCGCAAGGCCGAGGCCGACGCCGGCGATCCCGTAGTCGAGCATGCGCCCCTTGTTGATGACGCCGGCGAGGCCGAAAATGCCGAGCGCCAAGGGCAGCAACGTCGGCACGTCATTGAGCGCGAAGTGGCTGTAGTGGACAGGCAGGAAGGTGAAGCACATGAAGGCCGCCGTCGCGAGTCCGGCCGCCGTGCCGTACAGGCGCTTGCCGGCGAAGTACATGAGCCAGGCCGCGCCGACACCCATCAGCGCGCTGGCCACTCGGGCGATCGTGTAGATCGTCGTCGGGTCGGTAACAAAGGCACGGTGGATTGCAGCTCCGGTCGAGCCGATCGGCGGTACGCCGAACCAGATCGAGTAGAGCGTGTGCAGCAGATATGTGTAGGCCGGGGGGTTCTGGAAATAGTCGGGGTTGAGCCCGTCGCCGAACATGTCGACGGCCTGGATTGTGAAGTGCGCGTACTCGTCAAGGTTGTAGACGATCGGCAGTCCGCTGCGGATGCCCCAGAGGCGCAGCGCCAGACCTGCCAGCAGGATCCCGGCGAGTGTCCATGCGGCGGCGGACCCCCGTCGTTTCGTGGCTTCGGTCACGGCGGGAACGATAGTGGTGGCGCGTTTAGCTGAGATTGTGTACCGTATGTGAATCCCGATTCACATTGGAAGGATCTCAGATGGAAGTCGCGCAGAGCAACGATCGAGCAACACACGAAGTCTTCAACCAGGCCGCGCCACTCGAGCCGATCAACCACTTCACGTCGGACCTCGCGCTGCAGGAGTCGATCGCGCGCGAGGGCGGCGCCTGGGGTACCGATCGCCTGGCCGCGCTCGGTGAGCTGGCCGGGCTGCCCGAACAGCGTGAGCACTGCTGGCGCGCCGAGCACAACCTGCCCCGCCTGACCACGCACGATCGCTTCGGCCATCGGATCGATCAGGTCGAGCTTGATCCCTCATGGCATCACCTGCTCGGAACTGGCATCGAGGCGGAGTGTCACTCGCTGCCCTGGCGCGAGCCGCAGCCAGGCGCGCATGTCGTGCGCGTCGGCTTGTTTCAGCTCTGGTCGCAGACCAATGGCGGTGTGATGTGCCCGATCTCGATGACCCATGCCGTGATTCCGCCGCTGCGTAAACACGCGCCGGAGATCGCCGCTGAGTGGGAGAACCGCCTGACGATGCCCGATTACGAGAACGGCGCAATCGCCGGGATGGCGATGACGGAGAAACAGGGCGGCTCGGATGTTCGTGCCAACACCACCAGAGCCGTCCCGGTCGGCGGTGACGAGTACGAGCTGACGGGCCACAAGTGGTTCTGCTCGTATCCGCCCTGCGACGTCTTTCTCGTGCTGGCGCAGGCGCCGGGTGGGCTGACCTGCTTCTTCGTCGAGCGCGGCGAGGGCATGGAGTTTCAGCGCCTGAAGGACAAGCTCGGTTCGCGTTCGTTGCCGTCGAGCGAGGTTGAATTCCGCGCGGCACGTGCGCGGATCGTCGGCGAAGAGGGCCGCGGCGTCGCGACGATCATCCAGATGGTCAACCACACGCGGCTGGACTGCATGATCGGGTCTGCCGCATCGATGCGTCGCGGAGTGCTTGAGGCGACGCACCACGCGCGCGGCCGGAAGGCATTTGGTGCGCTGCTGATCGATCAGCCCGCAATGCAGAACGTGCTCGCTGATCTGGCGATCGAATCCGAGGCTGCGACCACAGCGCTCTACCGCGTGGCACGTGCTTTCGATGAGGGCGACGATTCGCTCCGGCGCTTTGCGACCGCGGTGATGAAGTACTGGATCTGCAAGCGCGCCGCCGGCCACGCCGGCGAGGCGCTCGAGTGCTTCGGGGGCAATGGTTATGCGGAGGACTCAGGGATGCCGCTGGTCTACCGCGATGCACCGTTGATGTCGATCTGGGAGGGCTCCGGGAATGTGGCGGCGCTCGATGTTCTGCGCGCGATGGCGAAGGAGCCCGAGGGCCTGCCGGCGTTCCTGGCTGAATGTGAACTTGGGCGCGGTGCCGACAAGCGCTTTGACGCGCATCTCGATTCGTTGGGAGCGCGGCTCTCCGGACTCGCCTCCGGCGAGACCGAAGCCGACCTGATCGATGCGCAGTTCGGAGCGCGCCGCGTTGTCGAGGACCTCGGCGTGGCGTTTCAGGCTTCGCTGCTGCTGCGCAACTCGCCGGACTACGTCGCCGACGCATTCTGCGCCGGGCGCCTCGGCGAGGGCGGAAGGGCTTACGGCACACTGCCCGCGGGAGTCGACGCCCGTGCAGTCGTCGATCGCGTGATCGCGTGATGGGCGTTATCGATTACGCAGTCGACGGCCGCATCGCGCGACTCACATTGAATCGTCCCGAGCGTGGAAACGGGATCACGCGCGGACTGCTGCGCGAGCTGACTGAACTGGTTGAGCGCGCCGATCTCGATCCAGCCGTCCACGTGATCCTTCTGAGCGGCGCGGGCAGCGGATTCTGCGGCGGCTACGACCTGGTCGACAGCGCCGAGGGGATGGCGCGTGCGGAGCGGTCCGGCACCGACCCTGAGGGGTCGCCCGTCGATCCGCTGGTGATGGCCGCAAACCACAACCCCGAGGCCACCTGGGATCCGATGACCGACTACGCGATGATGCGGCGCAACGTGCGGGCATTCATGTCGTTGTTTGAGAGCGACAAGCCGGTGGTGTGCAAGGTTCACGGATTCTGCGTCGCGGGCGGCACGGACATGGCGCTCTGTTCGGATCTCGTCGTCGCAGCTGCCGATGCGAAGATCGGCTACCCGCCGGCGCGCGTCTGGGGCTCGCCGACGACTGCGCTCTGGGCGCACCGCGTGGGAGCGCAGCGTGCGAAGCGACTGCTTCTGACCGGCGATTCGATCAGCGGAACCGAAGCTGCCGAATGGGGCCTGGCGATCGAGGCGCCGGCTGCCGCAGCGCTCGACGAGCGTACGGAAATCCTCGTCGAGCGGATCGCACGACTTCCGATCAATCAGCTGATGATGATGAAGCTGCTGGTCAATCAGTCGATCGAGGCGCAGGGGTTGCGCACCACCCAGGTGCTCGGCACCGTGTTCGACGGGATCGCGCGGCACACCGACGAGGGCTACGGCTTTCAGCAGGCAGCTCTTTCGGGCGGCTTCCGCGAAGCTGTGCGCGAGCGCGACGAGCCCTTCGGCGACCACGGCAGTTCGACTTTCAAGGGTTGAGCGCTTGACTGTCGCGGCATCGGCTCCGACCCGGCAGAGGCTGCTCGATGCCACGACCGAGCTTCTGGCAGAAGGTGGCTATGCAGCGGCGACGGTCGCAGCGCTGACGACGCGGGCGGGCGTCGCGTCGGGCACGCTCTACAGGCACTTTTCCTCCAAGGAAGAACTCTTCGTAGAAGTCTTCCGCAGTCTCAGCGGCCGCGAGCTGGCTGCGATGCGGGAGGCCGCCGAAGGCGACAGCGATCCGCTCGATCGCCTGGAGGCGGCGATCGACACCTTCGCCCGCCGCGCACTGGCCGAGCCGCGCGTGGCCTGGGCCCTGATTGCTGAACCGGTTGACGCACTGGTCGATGCCGAACGCCTCGAGTATCGCCGCCGCTACCGCGATTTGGTCGCGGAGCATGCCCTGAACGGCTCGTTGACGCTCGCCGCAGCGATAGTCGGCGGAGTCGGCGAAGCGCTGGTCGGCCCGCTGTCAGATCCTCCAACAGGCACCCGGGAGCGCGACAGCCTGATCGCGGAGCTAAAGGCCTTCGCCCGCCGCGCCGCCACACCCTGACGGTCCGCTTACCCGGTGTACGATGAGCCCCTCGGTATGGCGACAGAACTGACATTGCACGGCGAAGTCGCGCGGTTTTCCGGGGGTTTTACCGAGCTGGCGCCTGGAACCTGGGCCTACATGCAGCCCAACGGTGGCCTCGGTGAATCAAATGCCGGCCTCATTTATGACGGCGATCACGTGATGTTCGTCGACTCGCTCTGGGACAACAGGCTCACGGAAAAAATGCTCACGGACGCTCGGAGCATCGTCGACGCCGCCCCGGAGACGCTCTTCAACACGCATTCCGACGGCGATCATGTCTGGGGCAACCAGCTCTTCACCGGTGCGCGGATCATCTCCACGACCACGGCAAAGAACTTGATGACACTCGACCCTCCGAAGTCACTGCGCGGAATGCAGCGTGGCGGCAGTCTGATCGGCGCGATCGGTCGCGTGCCGCTCCCGTTCTTCGGACAGCGCGACTACGGCAACCTCCCGCGGCTGCCGCTGACGCACATGGGCAACGAGATGGCACCGTTCGACTGGAGCGACATCGAGCTGACGCTCCCGCAGGAGACCTTTGATTCTGCGATGACGGTCGAAGTCGGCTCAAGAAGCGTTGAGCTGATCGAGGTCGGCCCGGCGCACACGATGGGTGACGCCGTCGCGTGGGTTCCAGACGCCAAAGTTTGTTTTGCGGCGGACATTCTCTTCATCGGCGGCACACCGATCATGTGGGCCGGCCCGATCGCCAGCTGGATCGCTGCGCTCGAGAAGATCTCCGCGCTCGGGGCAGAGACGTTTGTTCCCGGTCACGGCCCGGTCTGCACGCAGCGCGAAGTGGACCTGGTGCGTGAGTACTTCGAGTGGGTCACCGCGGAAGGCGTCATCCAGCTTGATCGCGGCGTAGCTCCGGCGAAGGCTGCGCGCAAGCTCCTGCTTTCCCAGGAGTTCGAGAGTCTTCCATGGGCAGCCTGGGATGATCCCGCTCGACTCCTCGTGACTCTCAGCACCGAACACTTCCGGCGCGAAGGCGGCTCAGGCCAGCTCGGTGGCGCGGCGCGCTCGCGCGTGATCACCCAGATGCAGCTTGCGTCAACAGCACTTGGGCGCAAGCGCGCCAAGGCCGCCTGAGCTGATGGTCGGCGGCCCGGACTGGCCCGTGCGGCCCGACCGCACCGACGACCCCGGGATTCGACGCAACGCATTCACGCGCATGGTGACGGCCGGCGCCCGGCGGAAGACCAAGGGCTACAGCTTTCAGTTCATGCGCGTGCTCGGGATCAACGGCCGACTGTTTCTGCCGTATCTCTTCTGGAACTCGCGCCTGATGCCGTCCGGCAAACTGACCCGCCAGCAGACCGAGGCCGTGATCCTCCGCGTCGCCTGGCTCTGCAGGTCCGAGTACGAGTGGACCCAGCACAGGGCGATCGGCCGCCACAAAGGACTCACGAGGGAACAGGTCGATGCCGCGAGCTCCGACCCGACCAGTGATCACCTTGACGACGAGACCCGGACGCTGCTCGCGGCAGTACCCGAACTGCTTGAAAATCACGTGCTGAGCGATGCGTCCTACGACGCGCTCCGAGACTTCCTGTCACCGGCCCTTATCCTCGAGTTCATCATGCTCGTCGGTACATATTCGGCTCTCGCCGGTGCCTTGAACACGTTTGGCGTTCCGCTGGAGGACGCATGGCGCCAGGGCGACTGAGCCGCGTCCGTTGAGCGAGCTGCTGACCGTCTTCCTTGCCGGCGTCGCGACGATGCTGGCAACAGGTATCGGCGCCCTGCCGGTCCACTACCTCGGCGATCGCGCGTACAACTGGCGACCTGCGTTGGTCGGCGTTGCGATCGGAGCAATGAGCGTCGCGGCAGTCGTAGGGCTGCTGCAGCCCGGCCTGGAGCTTGGCACGCCGCTGGAAGTCTGGGGCGGCGCGGCGCTGGGCGGAGTGCTGTTCTTTGCCGTGCGCATGGCACTGCATCGCAACACTTTCAGCATCGTTGATGTGCGCGGCTCCGACCGGAAGCGCGCGGCGCTGATCTTCGCAGTGCTCTTTGCGCACAGCCTGCCGGAGGGATTCGCCGTCGGCACGGCGTATGCGTCGCCCGATCAGAATCTCGGCCTTTTCGTGATCCTGGCGATCGCGTTGCAGAACGTCCCGGAAGGAACCAGCGTCGCGATCCCGATGGAAGACGCGGGCATCAGTGTGTGGCGGCAGTTCTGGGCGGCGGTGGGAACGAGTATCCCGCAGCCGATCGGCGCCGTTATCGCGTACCTGCTGGTCGATCAGATCACCGGACTGCTGCCGATCTCGTTCGGCTTTGCGGCCGGCGCAATGATCGTGCTGGTCGCGGTTGAACTCGTACCTGACGGCTTCGCCCCGGGTACACGGGTGCACGCGGCAGTTGGCACCGCCCTCGGAGCGGCGGTGATCTTCCTGCTGGAGAGCGCAGTCGTCGGCTAGCCGCTGAGCGTGAACTTCACCGTCGCGGACTGCTTGGCAAATCCCGGGGCGCTGATCGCGAGCACCGCTGATGCGGCTCCATTCTTGACGCCCATCAGCTTCTTCACGCTCGTCTTGCTCAGCTTCAGCTTGATCGGGCCGCTTGAACCCTTGGCGAAGCTCAGCTTGAAAGTCCCGAGCCTGATCGTCTTCCGTCTGGTTTTCACGGTGATCTTCACTCTGCCGGTGCACGCCGCCGCTGCGTAGCTGGCGCATGTCACGGAAACCTTGGGGAGCGTGAGCCCGGTGTTCTTCACCTTGACCTTCAGCTTGCTCGCCTTCTGCGTGGGCAGGGCGATCGAAAGCGGATCAACCAGCGGCGCGGTCACCGGGCCGAGCGAATTTGAGCGGATCCTGGCGGGTGCCGCGCCCAGCGCGTTGGTGGCAAGTTCCGACGTACGGATGAAGCTGCCCTGGTCAGCTGCGGTCAGGGAATATGACGATCCGGTGGCACCGGCGATGTCCACGCAGCCCGTGCCCGAGGCGTCCGCGCAGCGCTCCCACTGGCGTGCGAACTCAAGCGGTTGCAGGCCCGCCCAGGAGCCGGCGGCGGAGCTCAGCGTCTGGCCGACGACCGTCGAGCCGCTGACCTGCGCGGGCGTGAGGTTGATCGGGCGCGTCCCGATCTTCAGCGTGATCGGTCCGGGTGGCCCGAAGCCGAAAGAGTTGTTCAGCTTGGCGACCTGGATCAGGTAAGTCGTGCCCTCGGTGACGGGGATCGTCAAAGCTGGCATCGACCCGATGCCGCCGCAACCCTCGCCGTCCGATCCGATCTGCGAAAGCGAGGGAAATCCCGCGCCCGAGGAGCTGTAGACCGCCATCACGCCGTCGAAGGACGGAGTCGAAGAGCAGGTGTCAAACCGGGCGTCGCCGCTGACCGGAGCCGACCACCTGAACCAGGCCGTGTGAATGTTTTCCGAGTCGACCGGATCTGGCTCGCCGCCTTCGCGCGTCGCGTTGTAGAGCGATCCGTCAGCGGTCACGCCGTTGCCATTTCCGAGGTCGATCGCGTCGGCAAGGTCGTCGTTCGGGGGTCCCAGCGCAATTGTCAGCGTGAACGGGCCGGGCACGCCGAGAGCGGTGCTCGCGCTGTAGGACGCCATCTGAATCCAGTAGCTCGTGCCGGCGGTCACCTTCAGCCGCTTCGTGGGCATCCTCGAGTCCAGGCCGCAGCCGTCGTCGTCCTCACCGACCTTGCTCAGCGCGCCAAAGCCCGATCCCGACGCCGTGTAGATGGCCATCACCCCATCGAATGTGACGCCGGTCGGGCAGGTCGAGAAGAGGGCGGGTCCCGATGTCGGCGCTGTCCACTTGAACCACACTGAGTTGATGCTCGATGTGACCCCGCTGATCGGCATCGGCTCGCCGGCTTCAAACGTTGCGCCGAGATTCGTCGCGATCTGGAAAACATCCGCCGAGCCGCCGAGGTCGGTCGCGTCGGAGATGTCGTCGTTGCTCGGTGGCAACGGGGCGATCGGCCCGACCGGACCCGAGACGCCTGCAACCGGCGCGCTGCCAACCGAGTTGGTCGGTGCCACCGAAACGCGAATGTAGGTTCCGACATCCGCGGCCTGGAGTGTGTAGCCAGCCTGCGCAAACGTCGAGATCGGCGTGCAACTACCGACGGTCGTGTCCGTGCATGAGAGCCAGGTGTACACCTTGTCCTGAGGCATCGCTCCGAACCAGGTGCCGCCGTTGGTCGACAGGTCCTGACCGACAGTCGGAGTCCCGGTGAGAGTCGGCGGCGAGGCGCTGTAGGGCACTGTTCGAATCTTCAGATTGATCGCGCCGACATCACCGAGCTGGTAGCCGGCGATGCGGATGCGGTAGAGCACTCCAGCTGTGACGGTTGCCGTCATCTTCGCGGGGAGGAGGGCTCCGGGGCAGCCACCGTCAACATCTCCGGTGACCTTGGTGAGCGAATTGAGCGCAGAACCTGTGTAGAGGCTGAGCACGGCGTCAACGCCAGTGGTCGCGCATGTGTCGATCGAAACCGTGCCGCTGACCGGAGCCGTCCAGTTGTGCCAGATCGTGTTGTCAAAGGTCGGGATCGGGTTCGCGCCCACGATCGGGGCCTGCTCGCCGCCCGCGATCTCTCTTGTGGCATCTACGTTCGTGGAAATCTGAACGATGTCGCCGTTGTTTCCGGCGCTGTCGATGCTGCTTGACCCGGCAAAAGGGTCGTTCGCGGGAGGGGCAGCCAGCGCGTTGCCAGCTCCGAGCGTCACCAGGGCGATGAGCGCAGTGGTCAGGCCGAGTGCGAGACGGGAGGACGGCATGCGAGATCCTTCTGTTGGCCGAGAGAAGCTGGACCTGGAGGCTAGCGATACGCGCAGGTGATCAAGCGCTACTTGCGCTCGATCAGTTCGATGCGGTAATCATCGGGATCGCGCACGAAACACAGCCGTGAGCCGC
The DNA here is from genome assembly GCA_016463365.1 of Thermoleophilaceae bacterium. Next base: position 8,919 of record JAEMRJ010000075.1, read on the forward strand.
CCTCGCGGATCGTGTAAGGCGGCTTCTCGGGCTCGATGCCCACCGCCGCAAGCTGCTCGAGCGTCGCGTCCATGTCGTCCACGGTCAGAGCGATGTGGCCATAGCCCGTTCCGAGGTCATAGGAATCGACGCCGAAGTTATGCGTCAACTCGAGGCGCTCGCCGTCGCCGGGGAGACCCATGAAGATGTTGATCGCCTCATCGCCTATGGGCATACGACGGCGTTCTTCAAATCCCAGTTTCTGGTAGAAGGCTATTGACGCGTCAACGTCGGTGACGCGATAACAGGTGTGGATCAATTCGCTCATCTGAATTCACGATAGCCGCGCACACGAAGGATCCCGGGAATCAACCACTGAAAGGCAAGCCCCATGCCCTCCAGCAAGAAGCTCATCTCACCCCTCTCCACCGTCCTCTTCATAGCTGCAATCTTTGCCGTCTACGCATCCCCCGCAGGCGCCGCAACCACCTGCAAGCCGGCTTCGAACATCGAGGCGATCATCGACGACTCAGGATCGATGGGCGTCACCGATCGCGACGCCAACCGCTCTGAAGCAATCAAGCTTCTGATTTCAAAATCTGGCAACTCCGGCAAGACGCTCGGCGCCGTCGAGTTCGGCAGCGACCAGTCGTACCTGACTCCGCCCATCGGTGCGGCAGTCACGCTCTTCGGACCGCTCCCGATCGGCGCGAACGCCGTCGCGATGAACACCGCCCTGACCAACAGTCTCAAGGCTGACAACGGCGCGACCGACTACAACGCGGCATTTTCGCTGGGCAAGACCGACAACCCGTCCGCCGACGCTCGCATCTTCATCACCGATGGCGGGCACAACTCGGGCGAATACACGAACGGCCATCAGGGCGGACCGCCAACCTACGTCCTTGGACTCGGAATCGGACCGGCCAGCGCGACCAACCTCGACGCGACGCGTCTGGAGACGATCGCGAAGGAGACCGGCGGCACCTACTACCCAGATGTGAATACAGGCAACATCGCGGCGACCGTCAACAAGGTCGATGCCGCGCTCAACTGCCAGCAGGTCGCCAAGACCTTTACCGACACGTTCAACAAGGTCGGTCAGACGAAGTCAAAGGTTGTCGCAATCGGCAGCAACACGCCGTCGGCGGACCTGACACTCACCTGGGCGAGCCCGCTTGATCAGTTCTCGATCTCCAGCATTTCGCTGAAGACCGCGAGCGGCGCGACGATCTCGATTGCGAAGAAGCGGCTGAAGATCAAGCGCAGCTCGGGCAAGACATTTGTGAACGCCAACATCAAGGGCCTCAAGCGCGGAAAGCTGCGCTTCAAGCTGAAGGTCAAGAAGCTCGGCTCGAACACGCTCGCGGGTGTCAATCTGACAACTCAGGCCATCCCGCGTAGGCGCTGAGCGCCGACGACTCCGGTCAGGAGTCAGCGCCGACGACCGTCTGCCCAGGCGCGTCGTCGGCGTCGCCTGCCAGGCCGCTGTGCTCCTGCAGGTCGCGCTTGAGGATCTTGCCGGTCGCGTTGCGGGGGAGCTCGTCAAGGAAGAAGACCTCACGCGGCACCTTGAAGTTTGCGAGGTGAGTCTTGACGTGGTCCTTGATCTCGGTCTCGTCGACATCCGCGCCGTTATTGGTCACGACAAAAGCAATCAGGCGAGCGCCGAACTGCTCATCGTCGACGCCGATCACGGCCGTCTCGTAGACGCTCTGGTGGATCGCGATGATGTCTTCGACCTCGATCGGGTAGACGTTCTCGCCGCCCGAGATGATCATTTCGTCGATGCGACCGTCGATGAAGAGGCGCATCTCGTCGTCGATGTGGCCGAGGTCGCCGGTGCCGGCCAGGTGGCCCAGGCGGTTGGCCTGTTCGCCGCCGGTGTAGCCCTCGAAAATCATGTCGTGTTGAACAAAAATCTGGCCGGTCGCTCCGGGGGGTACGTCGTTGCCCTCTTCGTCGAGGATCCGCAACGTGGTGCCGGTAGGGGCCTTGCCGGCCGTACCGGGGGCTGCGCGCATGTCTTCGGGCTTGGCGATCGTCGCCCAGGCGACTTCGGTCGAGCCGTAGAGGTTGTAGAGCACGTCGCCGAACTCGTCCATGAA
>JAEMRJ010000076.1 GCA_016463365.1 Thermoleophilaceae bacterium
CGCAGGGCAGGAACCAGAAGGACAGCGCGTTCATGCGCGGGAAGGCCATGTCCGGCGCGCCGAGCATCAGCGGCAGGACGTAGTTGGCGATGCCGGCGAAGACCGGAACCATGAAGAGGAAGATCATCAGGGCGGCGTGCGAGGAGAACAGGCCGTTGAAGGTCTGCGCGTCGACGAACTGCATGCCGGGCGCGAGCAGCTCGGCGCGGAAGACGAGCGCCAGCATTCCGCCGACCATGAAGAAGAAGAACGTGGTGACGATGTACTGGATACCGATGACCTTGTGGTCGGTGTTGAAGTGGAAGTAGTCCTGCCACTTGCGTGCACCGTGGTCGGCGTGGTCGTCAACCTTGGTCGGTTTGCCCGAGAGCCAGTAGAGCCAGTAGTCCATGCAGCCGATCCCGTAGAGGAATCCGATCGGCACGGTGATCAGCGAAATTGTGGTGATCGACTCCCAGCTGATCTCCTGGTCCCAGCCGAGGATCAGGCGGAGTCCGGTGACCAGAACAAAGGCTACGACCCAGCCGATCGCCATCGAGAAGGTTGCGCGGTACCAACCTGGGGAGCGGAGTGATGCGGCCATCGAGTTCAGATTACCTTTCGGGTTCTACTTGCTTGACTCGGAGTTTTCAAAGGCTCCGGGCCAGGTCTGGGGTTCGGCGTTCGCGCCGTTTGGCTTGGGTGCTGTGTCTGACTTCTGCGCCGCGACCCAGGACTTGAACTCAGTCGGGGTGACCACACGGAGCGTCGATCGCATCGTCGCGTGTCCCACTCCGCAGAGCTCGGTACAGACGATCGGGTATGAGCCGAGCTTGTTGGGCTCGAAGCGGATGCGCGTGGTAAAGCCGTCGGCTACATCGCGCTTGACGCGGGCAGAAGGCACATAGAAGCTGTGGATGACGTCTGCAGATGTCATCTCGAAGTAGAGCGGGCGGTTGACGGGCACGACCAGGTCGCCGCCGGTCTTCACGTCGTATTCGGGATACTGGTAGTTCCAGGCGAACTGTTGACCGATCACCTTGATCGTCATCGAGTTGGGCTGCTTGGCCTCGACCTTGTCGAGCACCGCCCAGGCGTAGAGCCCCAGAGCCATCACGACGATCGTCGGGATGATCGTCCAGACGATTTCGATCTTGGTGGAGCCGTGGAACGGAGCGCCGTCCTTTTCCTCGTCGTCATCGGGCTTGGCGCGGAACTCGACCAGGCAGAAAGCCAGGATCGCGCAGATGATGATGAAGAAAGGGATCGAGGCGATCGTCAGGGCGCGGTAGACCGTGTCGATCGGCGCCATGTCGTCGGCGATCAGCGTGCCCATCCAGTCGTACTCGAGCGTGAACACGATCAGCACAGCAGTCGCCACCAGGGCGCCAACAATGCCGACAATGCGATGTGAGGCTTTCATCGAGCTCCTTCGCTTGCGCCATACGCAAGCTCAGACGGGAACGGGGGCGAAAAATCCGGCTCTGATCCTTTGTCCAGATCGAACCGGCGCGTATGTTATCCGGTCGATCAGGGGTGATTTGTGTCGCAAGCAACTTGGGGAGCGCCCGCTCGACACAAGTGGGCGATGTCCGTTAGTCTGACGGCAACTTTGAAACTTTCCGCACCTGAAAAGGGGTTGCTGCTGCCGTGTTGGTGAGTGAGGGAATGTCCAGGGTCGTGCTGACCGTCGGACCGCAACAGTCGCTGCGAGATGTCGCCCGGCAGATGACCGATCGTCGCGTCGGTGCCGCGGTCGTGATCGACCCGGATGCACCGGGTCCGGCGATCGTCACAGAGCGGGACGTCCTGCGCGCGTACGCCGAGGACCGCATCACCGGCGACGACCCGGTGTCAAAGCATGCGACAGAGCGCATCGTCTTCGCTTCACCGGACTGGTCGCTGGAGCAGGCGGCCGACGAAATGGTGCGCGGCAGCTTTCGCCATCTTGTCGTCATCGATGCGGGCAGCATCGTCGGGATCCTCTCGATGCGTGACATCGTGACTTCGTGGGCGCAGGACGGCGCCACGAGTGAGGTACCGGTTCAGAGAACCGCTTAGCGCTAGCTGAGCGGGAGTTCGTCGGACTGTTCGCGTGAGTCGCCGATCCAGGCGAGGGTCACCGCGATGACCGCGACAAGGCCGATGAACATCAGTGGCCGGAAGGCGAACAGGCCGATGATCGAGATCAGAATCGACACCGCAAGCACGATCGGCTTGATCGAGGGCGTGGTGAGCCAGATCGACTCGACCTCGGTGGCTGCCGATGTGCCGGTCGTCACTTCATCGATCAGTTCTTCGTGGCTCATATGAGCTAGCCGACCCAGAGCGCCGTGACGATGAACGCCGAGGCGAATGCGACGGCGGCGATGCCACCGATGAGGATCGTTGAACGAAGGTTGCGCTGTACTTGTGTGCGATTCATGCGGGGGAGATTTTTAGCAGATCAGACCGAGGTGTCCACAACCATGGCGACAAACAGCAGCGCGAGGTAGGTCAGCGAATAGAGATAAGTCTTCAGCACCACCGGCCGCGCGTCGTCGCGCGTGAGTTGAACCGCGCGGTAGATGAACAATCCGCCGAGCAGCAACGCCGTAACGCCGTAGATCGCTCCGAAAGCGCCCGTCGCGACCGGGATCAGCGTCGTCAGCAGCAGCAGAATCGAGTACACGAGAATGTGGGTCGTCGTGGACTTCACGCCGCGCACGACCGGCAGCATCGGGACTGCGCTGGCGGCGTAGTCGTCCTTGATCAGCACTGAGAGCGCCCAGAAGTGGGGCGGGGTCCACATGAAGACGATTGCGAACAGCAGCCACGCCGTGAGGCTCAGGGACCCTGTGACAGCCGCCCAGCCGACGAGCGGGGGAACGGCCCCGGCCGCGCCTCCGATGACGATGTTCTGTGGCGTGCGGCGCTTGAGCCAGAGCGTGTAGACAAAGACGTAGCCCAGCAGGCCCGAGGTTGCGAGCACCGCCGCCAGCGTGTTGACGGCGAGCACCAGCACCACGACTGAAGCGACGCCGAGCAGGATTCCGTAGGTCAGCGCTGCAGCCGGTGACACTCGGCCCGCCGGGATCGGGCGCGTTGCCGTGCGCTCCATCTGCAGGTCGATGTCGCGGTCGATGAAGTGATTGATCGCGCCCGCGCTGCCGGTCGAGAGCGCGCCGCCCAGGCAGGTGAAGAAGATCAGTTCAAGCGAGGGGCTGCCGGCGACGAGCATCGTTGTCACGGTCGTCCAGAGCAGCAGGGACTGGACTCGGGGCTTGGTCAGCTCGAGGTAGTCGGCGGCAACCTGGCGCACGCGTGCGCCAGCGCTCGGCTCGGCTGCCGGAACCGCCTGCACGGACGGGATTGGTCGGGTGTGCGTTGCTGCTTCCACTGCTTGGGGTAGTGCTGAGAGCCTTGCGGGCGGTAATTCTACCGCGCCAAAAACACCGACTCTGTGAGGGCGCCGCTAGTGCTTTGACTCGCGCAGCGACGGCCGGCCGGCCGAAGGTGACTGAGCGACCGATCCGACGAGTGCGCCGGTGTCGGCAGCGATCTGCTCGCGCAGGTCGGCGAGCGGAGTCTCGCTGGCCACTGCGGGGATCGCGTCAAAGTTGTTGACCGGCGGCGGCGAGGGCACGAACCACTCGAGGGTGCCGGCGCGCCAAGGGTCGTTTCCGGCGTGCGCGCCAGAGGAGTTGGACTGCATCAGGTTGACGAGCACACCGATCAGACCGAAGCCACCGATCACAAGCGCGATCAGGGAAATGATGTTTCGCAGCTCGTAGCTGCTGCTTGTGTAGGTGGAGAGTTCGCGGGCGAAGCCGTCTACACCGAGCGAGAACATGGCGAGAAACTGAATCCCGGTTCCGAAGGCGAGCATGCCCAGTGCTGCGCGAGCCTTGCCGGCGTCGATGCTCCGGCCGGTCATCTTCGGGAACCAGTACAGCAGGGCGGCAAACCCGCCGAAAGCCGCGGTGGCCCAGACCTGATTCATCCAGGCGGCGTAGCCGATCTGACTGCCGTAGATCCACTGCGAGAGCGCCGGGAGCGACATCGCAACATGGAACACGATCGCGAGCGTGAAGAACGCAGCAAAGACGACCGCGAAGGCCGACGGCGCGGTCGACTGGTAGTTCCCGCCGCGCACGGTGGAGAGCCAGGTCTGAAGGATGACGCCGGCCGGGATGATCAGGGCGAGCCCGATGACCATGAAGATGAGGTTCAGGTACGGCTTGACGGGAGCGCCGAAGAACACGACGCCGAAGCTGAGCACGCCAAGTACAGCGAAGGCGCGGATGGCCTTCTTCAGCTGCGGGAGATTGCTGATTGAGCGACCCGAAGCTGCTGCGAGGATTTCGCTTACTGCGCCGACCGCGACCACGGTGATCAGGTAGGGGGCCGAGTGCGACCACCACTGGAAGAGCGTCTTCCAGAGCATCGGGCTCCCGCCGTCGACGGGGTTGAAGATTCCGAAGGACGTCCACTGGCGCTCAAGCAGGGCCATGAAGCAGGCTGCGACGAGCACCGGCGCGGTCGCGAGTATCCCATAGGCGAACACTGCCGATGAATACGCGAAAACCGGCGTACGTTCGGCACTCATGCCGTCTGCCCGCAGCGTCTTGAAGGTGACGGCAAGGTCGATCGCGATGAATGTCAGGCCGCCACCGGCCATGATCGCTGCGGTGAGCCAGAGGTCGGCTCCTGAGCCCGGTGAGTAGAAGTTCTCGAAGAGCGGGGCGGAGGTCTGGACCGTGCCCTGCCAAGTATTGGTGAAGGTGCTGAAGTAGAGCAGTCCGCCGCCAAGCACGATCATCCAGGTGCCGAGGGCCGAAAGCCGCGGAAATGCACTGCTGCGCGCGCCGATTTGGAGCGGCAGTACGTAGGTGGCGATCCCGGCGAACAGGGGGAGCGCGAAGAAGTAGAGGTAGCCCGTGTCAGAAAGCGTGTGCAGGCTGTAGAAGCGCTCAGGACTGAGGAAAGTGTTGCTGCTGACCGCAAGCTGGATCACGGTGAGCAGCTCCGTGAAACCGGCGAGAACGACGTTGATCAAGGAGAAACCGATCAGCGTCAGGCCGATCACCTTGTGGTCAGCGCTGCGAGCGCGGTCCATCCAGACGGCGCGCTTGCTGTCGACCGGCTCGCGAATTACGACTTCGGAGACCTTCTCAGGCTGTTCGTAGGCGGTGCTCACTCTGTTCCTTCTTGGCCGGCCTTGACGGGCTTCTCGCCGGTCACGAGAGCGGACTCTTCGCCGGAGGCGTTCTCGGCGCCGAGGGCGGTCATCGCCTCGGTGATCTCAATCTGCTTGCCGGCGAGCCAGCGCACGAAAAGCCGTGGGTCCAGGACTGAAACATTGGTGATCTGGTTGGCGTAGTTGGTGCCGTTGACCACGGTGCCCGAACCTGTGTAGAGCCCGGACTTGTCGGCACGGATCCAAGCTTTGTTGTCGTAGCCGGGCATCGCGGTTATCGAACCACCCAGCTGAGGTACCCACCAGGCCGCCTCTGCGTCGGAAGATGTGAAGTCGAGCATCACGGTGACGCCGGCCGGCAGGACCAGGTCGTTGTATGAGTATGTCGGCCACTTCGCACCCTTGAGCCCGGTGTATTCGTAGCGCCAGAGATACTGCTGGGCATTGACGCGGATGCTGTAGGCCGGTCCCGCGGGGGGCTTGACAACGTGAGCGACCTTCAGGCCGGGCTGGCTGAAGGTGGTCACCTTGAAGTTTCCGGTCTCCGGGAGCGACTTCTGGGCTGACGTGGTCTTTGCGAAGGCGAAGCTGCCGATCACGACAAAAACGATGAAAAGCACGCTGCCTGCGACGATGGCGCTCTTGCCGCTCGATTCTGCTGCAGCCGGCGCGTCGGCGTCGACTTCAGCGCGGCCCGCTCCGAGCAGGGCGAGCGTGTAGCCGAGGACGGCGACGAAGCCGAGGACGAAGACGATGAGAAACAGCCCGACGACGATCTCTGCGATCGGGGTGTTCGGTGAGTCCGGCCACAGGGCAGCTGCCGAGGCGGTCTGCGGAAGCACGAACAGGGCGGCAGCAGCAGCAGCGACAAAAAGCGAGCTGCGACGGGCCGAGGAGCGATTTGTGGAGGTCTGGATCTGCAAGGCGCGCGGATTGTATCTATTCGCTGGACGGCCATACAGAATCGTGTGGGTCGGACATGCGAAGTGCGCCTGCGCATGCCGGTTGGTCGCGGCGGGGGCGATCTATATGATCGCGAAATCTCCCCGGATTCAGACTCCCCGCACCCAAAAGAGTTCGACGACGCCATCGATGACGTTGTCGACGAACTGCTCGACCAAAAAGACGACGAGGGCGGAGATGATCAGGTCGAGCAGGCCTGGGAAGTCTTCAAGACTCAGTTCTTCAGCAGGCGCACGCTGTTTGCCGCGGTCGCCTTCATCGTGCTGGTGCTGGCCTTTCTTTACGGCGTGCTTCCGCAGTTGCCGGGCCTTCAGGACAGTCTTCGTACGGTCCAGGAAGAAGGTGATCGCACCTGGCTCGCCGTGGCCTTCTGTATGGAACTGCTCTCCTACGCTTCCTACATCTGGCTTTTCCGCGCTGTGTTCATCGCACAGATTCCGGTGATCGGCTGGCTCGGCAGCTACCGGATCTCGATGGCCGGCGTGGCCGCCACCCGACTTTTCGGTGCAGCGGGCGCGGGCGGGATTGCGCTGACCTTCTGGGCCGTGCGCAAGGCGGGCATGGGCAAGCGGATGTCGGTCAGCTATCTCGTCGCGTTCTACGTGATCCTCTACGGCATCTTCATGATCGCGCTCGTGGTCGATGGCGTGCTGCTGCGAACCGGAGCAATTCCTGGCGCTGCGCCGTTCGCTGTCACGGTCATTCCGGCGATCTTTGGCGGATTGGTGATCTCGATCTTCCTGTTGGCGCTGCTGGTTCCGGGGAATCTCGAGCATCTCGCCGAGCGCTGGTCGACGGGCAGCGGCCGCGTGGCGAACATCGCCCGCAAGCTCGCCGCAGTGCCGGCACTGATCGGCCAGGGCACGCGCGTCGGCATCGGCCTGGTGCGCAAGGGCGATCTCGGGCTGCTCGGCGCGCTCGGCTGGTGGGCATTTGACATCGCGACGCTCTGGGCCTGCTTCAAGGCGTTCGGCGACTCGCCGACCATGGGCGTTCTGATCATGGGCTACTTCGTCGGCATGATCGCCAACATCATCCCGACGCCGGGCGGCGTCGGTGCTGTCGAGGGCGGCATGATCGGCACCTATCTGGCGTTCGGCGTCGGGCTCGGAAGCGCAACCGCGGCGGTACTTGCCTACCGCGTGTTCGCATTTCTGATGCCGACCATCCCCGGCGTGATTGCGTTCATCGGGCTGCGTGGAACCGTTGCCGACTGGCAGCCGGAAGGCGCTACTATACAAAGTAAAGTGACACCCGTGGAGATGCAGCAATGAGCGACAACCAGTTCGAAATCGTAATAGTCGGAGCCGGACCTGCGGGGCTTTCAGCCGCGCTCTACGCCGGGCGCTCGATGGTCAAGACGCTCGTGCTCGAGCGGGGCGCGACCGGTGGCCAGCTGTGGAACACAGCCGAAGTCGACAATTTCCCCGGAATCCCTGACACGACCGGGCCCGATCTGGCGCACCGGTTCGAAGAGCACGCCAAGAAGTTCGGCGCCGAATTCGAGTACGGGAACGTCACGAATATCGCCCGGGACGGCGAGGGTTTCGTGCTCACGACCGACGATGATCAGACCTATCGGGCCGACGCGGTGATCGTCACTGTCGGCGGTGAGGCCCGGAAGCTCGGGGTTCCCGGCGAGCAGGAGCTCTCGGGAATGGGCGTCTCCTACTGCGCGGTTTGCGACGGCGCGTTTTTCAAAGACAAGCCGATTGCGGTGGTCGGCGGCGGTGACTCGGCCCTGGAAGAGGGCGAGTACCTCACGCGCTTCGGATCGAAGGTCTATCTGGTCCACCGCCGCGACGCGTTTCGCGCATCGCCGACGCTCGTCGAGAATTTCGATTCGAGCGACAAGACCGAAAAGGTGCTCAACTCGGTTGTTGAGGAGATCGTCGGCAACGACAAAGTGACCGGACTGCGCGTGAAGAACACTGAAACAGGCGCAGTCAGCGAGCTTCCGGTGGAAGCGGTTTTCCCGTTTGTCGGGTTCACCCCGCACTCAGCGATTTTCGATGAGGGCCTGGTTGAGACCGATGAGAGCGGCCACATCGTCACCGATCAGAAAATGGAGACAAAGACGCCGGGCCTGTTCGCGGCCGGCGACGTTCGATCGCAGTTCACGCGGCAGATCTCAAACGCCGTCGGCGATGCGACGATCGCTGCGCTCGCGGCTGCGGCGCACGTCGCCGAGGTCAGGCGGGCGGCTACGCCCGCCTAAAAGCCGGGGTAGGGACCGAACGGCGCGGCCGGCGCGTATTGCGGGTATTGCGGGTAGCTGTACTGCTGCGGCTGAGGCATGAACTGCACCGGCTGCGAATACTGGTGGGGCATCGCCGGGTACGGCGGCTGCGGGGCCCAGGGCTGCTGCGGCATGAACTGTGGTTGTTGCAGCTGCTGTGGCGGCTGGGCCATCAGCGTCACGAACGCCACGTACTGCTGCATCGGCATCGGCGGCGGCATGAAGCCCTGCATCTGCGGCTGGACGGCGAACGGTGGCGCCGAGTAGAACGGGAAGGTCGTGGGTTGAACGCCGTAGGCAGAGGGGCCGGCCTGAATCGGCTGGGGGCTGAGCGACTGACCGGGAATTATCGGGGTGACCTGCAGCGCGGCCTGGAGCGAGGCGTTGGTCGGAAGCGCGATCAGAGGAGTGACCGGGCGACGTCGCCGGACCGGGGCCACCGGGATCTGCGCGCTGGTCGGAAGCGGCTGCTGTTCTCCGGCGCGTCGGGAGATCGGGTCGGGGTGGCGCACCGCTTCACCCTGCATCGCCGGCGGAACGAGCGAAAGCAGCGGCGTGTCGCCGATCGGCGTGACCGGCGCAAAGCCGGCTGCCGGCGTTGCCGGGCGCGGCGATGCGGATCCGGCGGGGTCGTTGGGGAGCGGTTGCATAAGACTTCTGTGGTGATTCTGACCGACGACGGTCGCGAGTGCGCCGTCTTGAATGGTTTCGTCCAATCTGGCAGCGCGGTTTAGTCGGCGGGAGCAGAAATGCGCGCAAGGCGGCGTTCAGGCTGCGTGTAGGATCTGGCCGAACGTGAGCAACGACCCCCTCCAGACTCTCGACAGCTTCAGCACCCCTGCGGGTGAGGGGTCGTTCTATTCATTGCCGAAGCTCGAGGCCGCAGGTTTCGGGCCGATCTCGCGACTTCCGGTCAGCATCCGCATCGTGCTCGAAGCCGTCCTGCGCAACTGCGACGGCAAGCGCATCACCGAGGAACACGTCCGGCAGCTCGCCAACTGGAGCGCCAACGGTGAGCGCACCGACGAGATCCCATTTGTCGTCGCGCGAATCGTGCTGCAGGACTTCACCGGCGTTCCGTTACTCGTCGACCTTGCTGCGATGCGCTCGGCAGTCGATCGTATGGGCAAGGATCCGAAGGTCATCGAGCCGCTGGTTCCCGTGGACCTCGTCATCGACCACTCGGTGCAGGTTGACTTCTCCTCGACCGGTGCGTCATTTGAGCGCAACATGGCGATGGAGTTCAAGCGCAACCGCGAGCGTTACGAGTTTCTCAAGTGGGGCATGCAGGCCTTCGAGGCCTTCAAGGTCGTGCCCAGCGGTATCGGCATCGTCCACCAGGTCAATCTTGAGTACCTCGCCCAGTGCGTGCTCGAGCGTGACGGCATCCACTTCCCGGACACGCTCGTCGGAACCGACTCCCACACCACGATGATCAACGGCATCGGCGTGGTTGGCTGGGGCGTCGGCGGTATCGAGGCCGAGGCCGGAATGCTCGGCCAGCCCGTCTACTTCCTCACGCCCGACGTCGTCGGTGTCGAGCTGACCGGCGCGCTTCACGAGGGTGTCACCGCAACCGACATGGTGCTGCGCGTCACCGAAATGTTGCGCGCCCAGGGCGTCGTCGGAAAGTTCGTCGAGTTCTACGGCGAAGGCGCAGAAACGCTCTCGCTCCCGGACCGCGCCACGATCAGCAACATGGCGCCCGAGTACGGCGCGACGATGGGATTCTTCCCCTACGACGAACGCTCAACCGAGTACATGCGCCTGACCGGCCGCACGGAAGAGCAGATCGAGACCGTCGAGAACTACTTCAAGGCCCAGGGACTGTTCGGCATCCCGAAGGCCGGCGAGATCGATTACTCCGTGGATCTCTCACTCGATCTCGACACGATCGAGCCGAGCGTTTCAGGACCCAAGCGCCCGCAGGACCGCATCGACCTGAAAAACCTGAAGAGCCGCTTTGTCGAGCTCTTCCAGGCGCCGACGACTGAGTCCGGCTACGGCAAGGCCGCCGAAGAACTGAACAAAGTCTTCCCCAGTGACGTCGGTCTGCCTGATGACGAGGCCCACGGCACGAACGGCGGTGGCACAGAAGACGACGACATCGACGAATCTGACTCGTCGGCCGCGCTTGATTCTCAGGAGGAGATGGTTGCCAACCGCCCGACAGCGGACCTGCTGCAGCTTGAAGACCTGACCGACCAGGAGCGCGTCGACGTCGACCTGCACCACGGCGATGTGCTGATCGCGGCAATCACATCCTGCACGAACACTTCAAATCCCTCGGTCATGCTCGCCGCCGGGCTTGTCGCCAAGAAAGCCGTCGAGAAGGGCCTGACCGTCGGTCCGGCCGTGAAGACTTCGTTGGCACCGGGATCGCGCGTGGTCAGCGACTACCTCGATCAGACCGGGCTGCAGACCTACCTCGACGAGCTCGGCTTCAACCTCGTGGGCTACGGCTGCACGACCTGCATCGGCAACTCCGGTCCGCTCGACGCCGGCCTCGAGGCGACGATCGTCGACAACGACGTGATCGCAGCCAGCGTGCTCAGCGGAAACCG
>JAEMRJ010000077.1:0-9055 GCA_016463365.1 Thermoleophilaceae bacterium
TTCGAGGCCTTCGAAGCCCGCTGCGTGCTGCACGAGATCGACCACCTGGACGGCCTCCTCTTCCTCGACCGGGTCACGTCCCTCACGACCGACGTCTTCCCCCGCAAAACACGGAAGTAAGCCAAGAACTGCATCAACATACGTCTTGCCGACCCTCGGCAGGACGTATGTTGATGCAGGATCTGGCTTGAAACCGCTACTTGCCCACGGGCCAGACGCGGTCGAGCAGTTCCAGCGTCATGCGCGTCGGCGCGATTTTGCTGGTGTAGACGCCGAACTTGTTCACGGATTTCGGTATGTGGATGCGCTTCTGCTGGAACATCGCATCGATCCCGCTGCGTGCGCAGTCCTCGGCGCTCTGCCAGGCCCAGTCGGGCGAGTCGTTCTCCAGTTCTTCCTGCCGATCACCGAAAAACTCTGTGCGCGTCGGGCCGGGGCAGAGCGCGGTGAAGCTCACCCCGGAGGCTTTGAACTCCTGAGAGAGACCCTGTGACAGCGAGATCACATAGGCCTTGGTCGCGGCATAGACCGCCTGTCGCGGCATCGGTTGAAAGCCTGCGGTGGAGGCGACGTTCAAGATCGCGCCGGCGCGCTTCTCGAGCATCGGCGCCAACACCATGTGCGTCAGCGCCGTCAGTGCGACCACGTTGACCTCGAGCTGCTGCATCTGCGTTTCCAGCGGATCGGCCATGAACGAGCCGTCCGTGCCGACGCCGGCATTGTTGATCAGGATCTCGACGTGGTCGCCCCGGGCCTCGATCGATTCGAGCAGCTCCTGGCGTTGCACGGCGTCAGTGACGTCGCAGGCGACGGCGATCGCACGCACGTTGTACCGCTCTTCAAGCTCGGCGGCCAACTCGGTCAGTCGGTCGATCCGCCGGGCGGCGAGCGTGACGTTGTAGCCGCGTTCGGCCATCTGGCGCGCAAACTCGGTGCCGATGCCTGCCGAGGCTCCTGTGATCAGACATGTACCGGTCTCTGACGGAATCGGAATGCTCATCGGCGTCAATCTAGCCGAGCCGCTGTACCATCGGGCGAACGATGGATGAATTCAACCTCTTTGGCGACCCCGACGAGCTCCAGCGCCGGATGGCCGAGTTCGCCGAGCAGATGCAGAGCGGCCAGCGCGTCGCCTGGGCAGACAACGCGATCAGCCTCGCTGTGGACATGACTGTCGCAGCGATCGAGAAGATCGACGCATCGGGCAGCAGCGACGAGCAGGCGATGCAGATCCGCGATGCGATGCGGATGATCTTCCCCGAAGCTGTGACGCTCGTGCGCGAAGCTCGCGAAGGCCTGCAGTAACGCCAGCTCAGTAGTCGCGCGGCGATTCCGGGATGTCCCGGTCGTACTCAAGCGTGGTCTGTGAGTCAGGCGTCGGGTGTTTTGAGGCCCACGTGTCGTCGCCGAAGTTGTCGTGCTCATAGGGCACGTCGGCCTCTTCGGCAGCCTTCTCGGCCTTGCCCGCCCGCATCAACGAGCGCCAGTCGGTCGTCTTGAAGACGAAGGCCAACGCCACCAGGCCGAAGACGGCGTTGAAGACCGCGAATGCCAGCTGCTGACCGACCGAGTATGCGGCGATCGCGGAGCTTGACGCCACCCCGGCCAACGCAGTGAACAACAGCGCCTGCTGAACGCCCGCACCCTGCGGGGTCAGCGGGATCAGGCTGGAGGCGACCTGCACGGCGATCACGGTGAGCACGATGTCGATAGAGGAGTTGATGTTGAACGCCTGCAGCATCAGCCAGATGCTCGCGAGCCGAAAGAGCAATGCGACAGACTGCGGCGCTGCCGCCCCGCGCATGTAGAGCGGGCGCGAGCGCAACAACGTGATGCCCTGCCGCACGTTGGCCCAGAAGTCGCGCACACGCACCGACAGGTAGGCAAACAGTGCGAGCAGCAGGATCGGCACCAGTGTCACGAAGAACACGGCGAAGCGTGGATGTTGCGCCAGAAACGACAGATCGAAGGCGTTCAGCTTTGAGAGGTCGGGGATCTCCGGAAAGACGCCCTGCGTGAAGCCGTAAGCAAGGATCAGCACACCGAGTGCCATGTCAAAAGGCAGCTCGACCATGAACGAGGAGCCGACGGTCGCGTAGTTGGAGCCGTGCACAGTGTGCTTGCCCAGGTACAACCGCACGAACGCCCCGGCGTGTGCGGGGACGACGCTGGAGATGCCGTTGCCCGCAATCTCGGCCGCCCAGATGTTGCGCCAGGGGAAGTTCTCGGTCGGGTAAGCGGCGCGCAGGCCGTTGTACCAGGCGCGGGTGCGTATCGAGAGGTAGAGCCCCTGGCAGGCCAGCGCCCCCAGCAGCGGCAGCACGTGGATCGCCGAGATGTTGTCGAGGAACTTCCCGACAGCGTCAAAGAACTGCGCGAATGAGCCGTCTGCGAGAGGCGGGGGCATCGCCATACCGTAGGCAACGCATAGGATTGTCGCGTGAGTTTCTCGGGCAAGCGCATTCTGCTGACCGGCGCGGCCGGCGGCCTGGGCGAGATCACCGCTGCGGCCTTCGCCGAAGCGGGCGCGACGCTGATCCTCAGCAGCCGCAACGAGGAGAAGCTCAACGAGATCGTCGCGGGCCTGCCCGGCGGGCCGCACGAAGTGATCGCCGCTGATCTGATGCAGCCCGGCGCGCCCGAAGACGTGGTCGCCAGGGCCGGAAGGGTCGACATTCTCGTCGCCAACGCTGGACGCCCCGGCGGCTGGGCACTTGATGAAACGCCGGCCGACGAGATCGCATCCGTGATCCGCGTGAACTTCGAGGCCCCGATCCAGATGGTCAAGGCGGTGATCCCTCAGATGAAGGAGCGCAAAGACGGCCAGATCGTCCTGATCGCGTCGCTGGCAGGCAAGTTCGCCCTCCCCGACAGCACGATGTACTCAAGCACGAAGTCCGGCCTGCGCGCGTTCGGCTGGGCGCTGCGCCCCGAACTCGCGCGCGACAACATCGCCGTGACTGTCGTGACTCCGAGCTTCATCGGCGAGGTCGGTATGTTTGCCAAACGCAAGCGCAAGGCGCCGCCGATGGCGGGGATCGTCTCGCCCGACAAGTACACGAAGACGCTGCTTGCTGGCGTCGAGAAAGGCAGGGGCGAGGTCACCATCGCCACGCCTCAGCTCCGCGTGCTCTCGCAACTTTCGGTGCTCGCACCGCGCATCTTCGACTTCGCGTTTCGGCGCTCAGCGCCTCAGCGCAAGCCTGTCGACCAGTAGTCAGCCGCAAATAGACTCCTGCTGCAGGTGGAGCACTCAGATTCAATATTGATCGCGGGTGTTCTGCTCGCGCTCGCAATCGCGACGACGCTCGTGGCTCGTCGAGCGCGCGTACCGGGCCTTGTGCTGTTCCTGATTCTCGGCATCGTCGTGGGGCCCGAGGGGCTGGGCATCGTCGAATTCGTCAGCCTCGACATGGCCCAGACCGTCGGCGTCGTCGCGCTGGCGCTGATCCTCTTCGAGGGCGGTCTGGCTTCCGGCTGGAAGGAGATCCAGCCGGTCTTCGGCGTGAGCATCTCGCTGGCGACGATCGGCACGCTTCTGACCGCCGTGATCACGGGTCTTGGCACGGCGTTCTTCCTCGACTACTCGACGCTTCAGGCGATGTTGATCGGCGGAATCGTCGCCAGCACCGACGGCGCGGCGGTCTTCGCGCTCTTGCGCGGATCGACGCTGAAGAAGCGCCTCGCGCGCACGCTTGAAGGCGAGGCCGGCCTCAACGACCCCGTGGCCATCCTGCTCGTGATCGGATTCATCGACTGGATCACGCTGCCTGACTACGGCGTGCTGGACATGGTCCTGCTGTTCGTCGAAGAGATGCTGATCGGCGCGGTTGTCGGGATCGCGATCGGGTTCATCGGCGTTCGCGGGATCCGCGCCGTCGGCAACGTGACTTCCGGTCTCTATCCGGTCGCGACCGTTGCGACCGCCGCATCGGCATTCGGGCTTGCTCAGGTCATTCACGGATCGGGGTTTCTCGCGGTGTACATCGCGGGGCTGATCCTCGGAAGCGCGCGGCTGCCAGCCAAGCGCGCCATCTCCGACTTTCATGACGGCATCGCGTGGGTCAGCCAGATCGCGGTGTTCCTTGTGCTCGGCCTTCTGTTTGCGCCGGGCTCGCTGAAGTCGCTGTGGGAGGAGGCGCTGATCGTGACGCTGCTGCTGATGTTTGTCGCGCGCCCGGTCGCGGTCTACGTCGCGACGTTGTTTGCGAAGTTCGAATTCCGCGAGGTCGCGTTGCTGCAGTGGGCCGGCATGCGCGGCGCGGTGCCGATTGTGCTCGCGACATTTCCGCTGGTCGACGGAATTGCCGATTCAGACGCGATCTACAACATCGTCTTCTTCGTCGTCCTTGCATCGGCGATCTTCCAGGGCACGACCTTCGAGTATTTCGCCAATCGCCTGAAACTCACGACCACTCATCGAGCGGTGGTTCCGCCGGTCATCCAGGCGGGCAACATCCGCAAACTTGGCGCGGAGTTCTTCGAGTTCCCGATTCGCGAGGGCGACGCGATCGCCGGGCACGTCGTGCGCGAACTACAGCTTCCGCGCGAAGCGCTCGTCAGCGTGATCGTGCGCGGCGAGGAAGCGCTGCTGCCGCGTGGATCGACGCAGCTTGAGGTGGGCGACCGCCTCCAGATTCTTGTGCGCGGCTACCTGGTCAAACGCATTGAGGAGCTTTTCGAGCTCTGGCGCGAGGGTCCGATCGGCGAGGAGGAGCGCGAGTACGCGAGGCCGATCGCCGGTCGTCCTGCGATCTTCTCGGTCAAGCCGTGGGAGGCCGACGCCGGCGACCAGGGTGACCCGCGGGAGATCAACGGCAAAGCGGTGCTGCGCCGCGTGCGCATCCGCCACGATCAGCCCGGCGCGCTCGTCGTGCTCGAGGACGGGCGCTTTGCTGTGAGCAGCGGAGGGCTCGTGGCTGCCGGCAGCCCACCGCAGATCCGGGCCTTTGCCGTGCGCCGGATCGAGCGCTCGAAAACGCGCTCGGAACGCGCCTGGTGGCAGGAAGTGGCCGGCGCCGTCGCCTAGCCGGACTTGCTCTTGGCGCGTTCGCGCGGCGGAACGTGTCCGACGGTCTCAAGATCTCGCGGGTTGCCGCGGTCCTTGCCGAAGAAGTTGATCAGATTGCGGTCCTTGCGGAAGACGCGGTAGGGCGTGGACTTCAGGTAGGTGCGCGCAACCATGTTGACCTGGAACTGGATGAATGCCGGCGGCGCCTCGACGCCCATCGCCTCGCGCAACTTGGGATCGAGCAGGCCGGCGAGCGACTGGCGCGCCAGCCACTCGCGCTTGGGCAGCCAGGTCGGATACCAACGCAGCCAGTCCTGGATCAGGCCCTCGTAGCAACCGCGGCCGTCGACCGTGTTGGCGTAGTGCTCATCCTCGTAGGCGAGCATCCATTCGAGAAAGCCCTCGCGCGTTGAAGCCGGCAGCTCGAGGCCCATCTCGCGGGCGATCCCGCACCAGAAGTTCCAGCGCGCTTCGCGGTCAACCGGGCTGAACGGGTTGACACCGAACTGCATGGCCAGACGGTCGGGCTCGAGCATCACGGTTGCGAGCGTGTAGAGCTTGAGTTCGTCGCTGATCAGGAAGCGGCTGTGGATCTCTTCCATGCGCTGGACGGCCGCGCGGCCTTCTTCTGATCTGTAGCCACGACGGTAGAACTCCGTGAAGAAGATGATCGTGTCGTTGTTGCGCTTGCGCGGACTGGTTGCGATGTCGCCGTTGCCGGAGCGATAGAGCACCTTTGCGATCGCCGGGATCGCGGACTGGCGTGAAAACGTGACGAGGTAGATCGAGTGCGCAAAGTAGGCGTCTGCGAACAGGACGTTCGAAACTTGTGCGGTGATCTCTTCGTCGTCGGCGACGGGGTCCAGCGAGTCGACGTAGCTGCGCAGTGCGCGGCCGGATGTCCAGTTGTCGAACACTCTGCTCGCGAGGGTAACAACCGATCTGGCTAGTCGGCCAGTCAATGAGTTGGCTTGTCGACAAGCGAAATTTGATCGCGCTCCGCAGTTTCTACGATTGATGCACTGTGGCTCACGCGACTTCAAAGCTGACGCCGTTCTGGACCGGTGTCGTGGTGTTTGAGCTCGCGCTCTGCACCGCAGCAGTGTTGCTGGACCTGCTGCTTCCGGCCGTTCTGATCCTGATTCTCGCCGCCGTCTCACTGCGCGCGCGGCGTCAGCACTTCGCGGACCTCGGATTCCGACGACCGCAATCCTGGTGGCGGCTGGTGGGGATAGTCCTCGCGCTGACTGCCGCTTGGACGCTGGTACAGATCGGGTTCTTCTTCCCGATCCTTGAGCACGTCACAGGCGACCGGCAGGACCTCGCTGACTTTGAAGATCTGAAGGGGAACATCGCGATGTTGCTCGCGTTGATCGCGGCGAGTTGGATACTTGGCGCGCTGATCGAGGAGACCGCCTTTCGCGGGTTCGTCCAGACACGGCTCACGGACTTGACCGGTACGGGCACGACGGGCCTGGCTGCCGCGGTGATCTTCACTTCAGCGTTGTTCGCGCTCATCCACACAGAGCAGGGCACGATCGGTGTCGCGGCGACATTCCTGGACGCGATCTTCTTCAGCGTGCTCAGGCTGCGCTTTGCAAACCTCTGGGCGGCGGTGCTCGCCCACGGCTTCAACAACACGATCGGGCTGATCGCGTTCTTCCTGGCCGGCCCGATCTACGGGCTCTGGTAGCCGGAGCTAGAGGTCTGCCAGCGCTTTGAGCACGAGGTCGTCGTGCTTCTTGGGCTGCACCTTGGGCAGGTACTCGGCGATCTTGCCGCTGGGCGAGATGATGAAGGTGCTGCGCTGCACGCCCATGTACTTCTTGCCATACATCGACTTCTCGACCCACTGGCCGTACTTCTCGGCGATCTTGTGGTCGGGGTCGCCGACCAGCTCGAACGGCAGCTTGTACTTCTTCTTGAAGGCGGCGAGCTTTGCGGGTTCGTCCGGTGAGACGCCGACGACGACGGCGCCGGCCTTCTTGTACTCGCTGATGCGGTCGCGGATGCCGCAGGCCTGCGTCGTGCATCCCGGGGTGTCGGCTTTCGGGTAGAAGTACAGGACGAGCGTCTTGCCCTTGAAGTCGGCGAGCTTGACCGTCTTGTCGTCCTGGTTCTTGAGCGTGAAGGCGGGGGCTCTGTTTCCGGGCTGCGGTGCTGACATGGCGGCAAGCCTATATCGTCGGCCGCATGCGGATTGCAGTCTCCACTGATACTCGCGAAGGCGTTGCCGATGCGCTTGTTTCGCGGCTAGAGGCGGATGGGCATTCGGTGCTGCGCTTCGGAGCGTTTGACGCTTCTGCTCGCGCCGACTGGGCGTGGGGGAGCGAGGCTGCGGCAAGGGCGGTGGCTTCCGGTGCGGCCGATCAGGGCGTCGTGTGTTGCTGGACCGGGACCGGCGCTTCGATCGCGGCGAACAAGGTGCCCGGCGTGCGGGCGGCTTTGTGTGGCGATCCGGAGACGGCGGCCGGCGCGCGGAAGTGGAATGACGCCAACGTGCTGGCGCTGTCTTTGCGGCTGGTCAGCGAGCCGATGCTGGGGGAGATCCTCACGGCGTGGTTCAGCTCCGAGCCAAGCGATGATCCTGACGACGCCGCCAACGTGGCGCACGTCGATCAGATCGCGTAGAAGTTCGCAATTTGCGCGGCACCTCTGGCACCTGGTGCCAGAGGACGGTCGCAAATTGCGACATTCAGGTGCGACGCGGGGGCTCGCAGCGCTACGCCGCAGCCAGCATCACAACACCAAGCAGCGCCATCACCACGCCGACCCGCTGGCTGACGGCCAGCCGCTCATGCAAAAAAACAAACGCCAGCATCACAGTGATCACCGGGTAGAGCGAGCTGACGACTGAGGTGATCGCGAGTGCGCCCTGCTGCGTTGCCGCAGCGAACGTGATGTTCGCCGTCACGTCGAAGAATCCGATCGAGATCGGGAACAGCCAACCGCTGCCGACCGGGCGCTCGCCCAGGGCGGACCGCCGCGTCACGCCGACAAGCAGGATCAGCACGACCGCGCCCAGCGTGGTCAGCTTCAGCACGGCAGCCGGCCAGTAGATCGACTCCTCGCCGGCCTCGGCGATCAGCGTGAAGATCGTGCCGAATCCGACTGCAGCGACGATCGCGAGCAGGACCGACCTGCGGTGTGTGGCCTCGTCGACGCCGGTCGTCTCGGCCTTGTCCTGTTCGCGCGAGGCAAGGATCACGCCGCAGACGGCGACGACAATCGCGAAGATCGCGAAGGGCGTAAGGGTCTCGCCGCGGCCGACCACGCCCCACAGCACCGGGATCGATGACCCGGTGGCCGTGATCGGGGCGACGATGCTCATCGTCCCGATCGCGAGCGCCTCATAGAACGCGGCCAGCGCGACCAGTCCGGCCAGCCCCGCCAAGGCAGAAATCGCCAGATCGCTCTGCGGCGGAACCGGGTCGCCGCTGATCAGGGAACCGGAGCCCGAAACCACCAGCCCGCCGAGCGAAGACGCAAGCAGCACCCAGAGCAGCGCATACCTGCGCGCAGCGATGCCGCCGAGAAAGTCGCCGGTGCCCCATGAAACCGCTGCCGAGAGGGCCAGCGCGATGGCGAGCATCTGCTGCTCCTGACTAGGAGGTTTCTGCCACGACGGCGTCGGCGGCGACCGTCTGGCCGCGCAGCTGCGCGCCGTCGATTGCGCCGGCGACGCTCGCCGCCTTGTCGCTGGGCACCTGCATCAGTGTGTAACGGCTGAGCACGCGAACGCGGCGAATATCACTGCCGGTCAGGTCGCTCTTTGAGGTCACAAGCTCGATCACGTCGGCAGGCTCCACGCCGCGCGACGTTCCGCCGTTGACGATCAGCAGGCTGAAGTCATCACCATCGAGTTCGATCTGGTTGGGCTTGAGGTGTCGCGGGTGACGCAGCTCGCCACGCTCGACCTCGGCCTCTGGCTCTGGCTCCGGCTCTGGCTCGGCCTCTGGCTCCGGCTCTGGCTCGGCCTCTGAAACCTCGGCCTCGGGCTGATCCTCGGTCACGACCTCTTCGGTCTTGGCCACGGGCGGACCC
>JAEMRJ010000077.1:9065-10846 GCA_016463365.1 Thermoleophilaceae bacterium
ACGAGAACGGCGCAGGTTTGTCTTCTTCTTCGGAAGAGCGATCGGCAATCACGCCGGCCGTCGGCTCGACGGCTTTCTCTTCTTCGGCAACTGGTGCATCTTCGGTGTCGTCGGCGGTCGGCGGCTCGGGCGGCTCGGTGATCTCCACAGCGGGCTCCTCGGCGACGATCTCGGCCGCGGCTTCGCGAGCGCGCGGACGACGCTCACGCGGCTTGCGTTCAGCCTTCTCCGAAGTCTTCTCTTCTGGCTCCGCGTCAGCGCTCGACTCCATCTCGGCGGGGGCTGACGGCTGCTTCATCGGCGCGGCAGCGCCCTTCGGCGTCCACTCGGGCACCTCGACGTTGATGTGCTTTTCGATCGCCTTGAAGTCTTCCTTGTCGCGCGATTCGACCAGCGTGATCGCGCGGCCACCGCGGCCCGCGCGACCGGTGCGGCCGATGCGGTGCGTGTAGATCTCTGCGCTGTTGGGCAGGTCATAGTTGATCACGTGGGTGACGTTCTGAACGTCCAGGCCACGGGCGGCGATGTCGGTCGCGACCAGCACGGGAACGCGGTTGTCCTTGAAGGCGATCATCACGCCGTCGCGCGAGCCCTGCGACATGTCGCCGTGCAGCGCGCGGACCTTCAGGTTGGGCTTGCGGCGGTCGAGGTCGCGGGCCAGGCGGTCGACGCCGATCTTCGTGCGGCAGAAAATAATCGCCTGGGTCGGGCGCTCGGCTTCGAGCACCTCGATGATCGTGTCGACCTTGTCGTTTCGCGAGCTCGCCTTCTGGAAATGCTCGACGGTGTCGATCGTCAGCGTCGAGGCCTTGACCTTGATCGTGACCGGATCGTGCAGCTGCTCTGAAGCAAGCTTCGCGATCGCCGGCGGCATCGTCGCGGAAAAAAGCGCCGTCTGACGACCGCGCGGGCACTTGTTCAGGATCTTCTCGACATCTTCCAGAAATCCGAGGTCGAGCATCTCGTCGGCCTCGTCGAGCACGACAAAGCGCGCGTCATGGAACATCAGCGAGTGGCGCGAATGGAGGTCCATCACGCGGCCGACCGTGCCGACGACCACCTGAGGGCCCGACTTCAGCCGGTCCATCTGCTGGCGGATCGGTGCGCCGCCGAATGTGGCGAGCACGTCGATACCGGCAACGGCGCCGTACGCGCGCAGTGACTGGGCAACCTGGATGCAGAGTTCGCGGGTCGGAGTCAGTACCAGCGCCTGCACCTCACGCCGCTCGGGAATGATCGACTGCAGCATCGGCAGTCCGAAAGCAGCGGTCTTGCCCGTTCCTGTCTGTGCCTGGCCGATCACGTCGGAGCCCTTCAAGAGCTCGGGGATCGCCTGTTCCTGGATCGGGGTGGGATCGGTGTATCCGACCTTCTCGAGTGCATCGGCGAACTCGGGCTTGAGTCCTAATTCTTTAAATTTGGTCATATGGACGTGAGGGTATCTGGCTACTCTCTCCCGCCTATGAGCCTCGCAGTAGTTGGATCAATCGCATTTGACGCAGTCAAGACCCCGTTCGGAGAGCGCGAACGCATGCTCGGCGGCTCCGCCGTGCACTTCTCGCTCGCCTCGAGCTTCTTCACCGACGTCCACGTATACGGCCCGGTGGGCGACGACTTCGGCGACGAGGAGTACGGAATCCTCCAGAAGCGCGGCGTCAATACCGAGGGAATCGAGAAAATCCCGGGTGGCAAAACCTTCTTCTGGAAGGGCCACTACGAGTTCGACCTCAACACCGCGCACACCGACGACACGCAGCTGAACGTCTTCGAAACCTTCGAGC
>JAEMRJ010000078.1 GCA_016463365.1 Thermoleophilaceae bacterium
CTCTATGCCAGGACCGGCAACCGCAGCACCCCCCAAGGATCTGTTCGAGCACAGGTTGCTTTTCGTAACCGGCAAGGGCGGCGTGGGCAAGACCACGGTTGCCGCCGCGCTCGGTCTGGCCGCCGCCCACGCGGGCCTGCGCACGATCGTCTGCGAACTCGATGCCCGCGAGCGCCTGCACAGCCTCTTCAACGTTTCCACGCGAGGATTCGAAGAGGTCGAGCTCGTGCCGGATCTCCACGCGATCGCGATCGACCCCGAGCACGCGATCGAGGAATACCTGCTGCTGCAGATCAAGGTTCGGCCGGTCTACGACATGTTGTTCAAGAACCGTGTGTTCGACTATTTCGCCGCGGCCACACCGGGCCTCGCAGAACTCGTCACGATCGGCAAAGTCTGGGAACTCGCGCAGCCCGACCGCCTGATGAAACGCACCGAGCCCTACGACCTGGTGATCGTCGACGCGCCGGCAACCGGCCATGCACTGGCGATGCTCGAGGCACCCGAGACCTTCAAGAAGATCGCGCGCGTCGGCCCGATCCACCGTCAGGCCGGCTACATCCAGTCCTTCCTGCATGACCCCGCGACCACCGCGATCGTCGCCGTGGCGACGGCCGAAGAGATGCCGGTGAACGAGACGCTTGACCTGCGCACAGAGCTGCGCGAGCGCGTCGGCCTGGACATCGCGCTGGGTGTCGTCAACGCGCTCGAGCCCGAGTACTTCACGAGCAGCGAGATCGCCGGAATCCGAGCGCACGATTCGATCGCACCGGTCGAAGCGGCGGTGCTGCAGTCCGAACGGTCCGAGCGTCAGGCCGAGCAGTACGCCCGCCTGGCCGACGAGCTCAAGCGCCCGGTGATTGATCTCCCGTTCCTATATGAGAAGGCGATCGGCCGGGCCGAGCTGAACGTGCTGGCCGACAAACTCTCGACGGACCTGGCTGAGCAGCTTGCGCGGGTGGCCAGGTAATGGATCTCGCGAAACAGCTGGAGGGCAAAGAGGTCGTCGTCTGCGCCGGCTCAGGCGGCGTCGGCAAAACCACCACGAGTGCGTCGATCGCGATCGGAATGGCGGCGCGCGGGCTGAAGGTCGCGGTGCTCACGATCGACCCGGCCAAGCGACTGGCAGATTCCCTGGGACTTGCCGAGCTCGGAACAGAATTGCGCCAGGTTGACAGTGCCCTGTTTGACCCGTACGGCCTCGAGATCACTGGCGAGCTCCACGCAGCAATGCTCGACCCGAAGCGCACCTTCGACGATCTGATCCAGCGTTACGCGCCCGACAAGGACACCTACGAGAACATCCTCAACAACCGGATCTACCAGGAGCTCTCAAACGCTATCGCCGGCTCACAGGAATACATGGCGATGGAAAAACTGCTTGAGCTGCACGAGAGCGGCGAGTTTGATCTGCTCGTGCTCGACACGCCGCCCTCGCGCAACGCCTTGGATTTTCTTGACGCGCCAAAGCGCCTCGCACGATTTGTCGAGGGCCGCGCCCTGCGCGTGTTCCTCGCCCCCGGCCGCTTCGGCCTGAAGATCGCCGGGCGCGGCGGAAGCATGTTGTTCTCGGCGATGAAGAAGATCACCGGCGTGGACCTGCTGAACGATCTCTCTGAATTCTTTGCGAACTTTGCCGACATGGCGTCGGGCTTCAGCGAGCGGGCACAGCGCGTCGACGAGCTGCTGCGCGGCAACAACTCGACATTTCTTCTGATCTGCTCACCCGAGAACGAGCCCGTGGACGAGGCGATCTTCTTCCGCCGCGTGCTCGAAGAACAGAATCTTCCGTTCTGCGGCGCGATCGTCAACAAGGTGCGACCCGACTACTACCGCGCGAAGAAGCAGTTGCCCGACGACATCGATCCCGGGCTCGCCGCTCGGATTCTCGAAAACTACGAGCGTCAGCGCCTGCTGGGCAAGCGCGACGCCGAAAATATTCAGCGGCTCGAGAAATCCCTTTCAACCAGAAATCTGATCCAGGTTCCGCTCTTCTCCGACGACATCCACGGCGTCGAAGGTCTCGTGCACATGGTTCAGACGTTGTTCAGGGACTGATCTTCCGGCAGCTGCGCCTGCAGCGCATCACACCAGCGACGGATCGTCGGCTGCTGCGCTGACCAGGCAGCCCAGAGATCTTCGGCCCACGCGCGCGAGGCGGCGACATGTGCCCCTCTGTCAGGCGCGGCGAGCACGTCTGCAACGGTCATCGTGCCGAGCGGCGTGACCGGATCGAACCAGGGAATGTGCAGCCCACCGTAGGTGGCCCGCGACATCAGGCCCGTCGCGTAGCGCTGGGGAGCGCCGCGTTCGAGCATCAGGCAGAGGCGGATCAGGTGGATGCCGACCGACTGACGCGCCCTGGGCTCGTTCTCACCCGGGTGCTGGACGGCGTAGGCGTCGACGACGAATTTGTGCTCTTCGGGCATCCCATACTCGCCGTAGTCACGCGCGAGCAGCTCGGTGTAGAGCGCCCAGCATGCAGGGCTGGCGCCGATGTAGTCGTGGGTCGGTCCCGAGACTTCTTCGAGCTCAATCCCGCAGCCCGGACAGGCGGCTCTAGACAGCGCCGGCGAAGTCATCCGGGTCGTCCTTGTCCGGATCGACGACCGGGCGGAACTCGACTGTCGCGGGTCCGATGCGGCGCGTGCGCTCGCTCTCGCTGCTGTGGCCCGCGGGCTCGACCTGATCGGCCGGCTTCGGGAAAGTCGCAAGGACGAGGTTCGGGGCCGGGCGGACAGGCGGAAGCAGCCGCGGCTCAGGCTCTTCGGCCGGCGGACTCGAGTGCTCCATGGGAGCATCCTCGCGGCTGTCCAGGAACTGCCTGCTCCAGGCGAGTTGAGCATTCTCTTCGGCGCTGGTCTCGGCGCTCAGAACGTCGTATTCGACCGTCATCTCCGGATCGAGTGGGATCAGTGGCTTATCGGTCACGCCGGGGTGCACGATGCGCGCGGCCGCAGGATCGGGCTCGCCCTCAAGAGCAACCAGGTGCGGGCGACCATCGCGGCCGACCGGCGTGGTGACGGACTCCTCGGCGTTGCGCGGCGGGTGTTCAAAGTTCTCGTCCATGATCTCGCGGAAGTTGCTGTGCTGCTCAGCGCCATCAACCTCATCGTCGCTGCGACGCGCCGCGGGGCCGCGGCCGATCGGAACGCCGAACTCCGGGATCGGGAAATCGGGTCCTGCGTTGGTCGTTTCAGCTTCTGCGGCTGCCGGCACTGACGTGATCGGCGCAGGCGCCGCAGGCGTGTCGATCTTCTTGAAGTCAAAAGTGAACCCGCTGCCGGCTTCCGGTGCGACCGGCAGTTGGACATCGTCGCGGCGCGCACCGACAGGCTTGCGCTCGGGAGACGGCTCCCACGCCGGGACTGCCGTGACATCTTCGAGGACCGGCTCGGACTCGACCTCCGGCACAATCTGCGCCATCGGATGCTCATCTCGTTCGGGCGGGAGCATGTCGAATTCGATCGACTCCATCGTGCCGTTGAGGCCCTCATCGAACTTCTGCGCCAGTTCATCCGCCAGCGCGTGCATCTCGGCCGAAGGCTCTTCGACTGCTTCCACCTGGTCCGCGATCTCGGCGGCCGGACGCAGAGTCCAGACGTTGTCATCGACCTCACCGCGCGCAGGGCCGAAGTCGGCGGCCGGTTCCTCCTCGCGGGTGTCGATCGCGCTGATCTCCGCCGTGTCATCGAACACCGCCTCGAACTCAACGGTCTGCATCGGATCTGCAGCGGGCGCCGCGCCGATGTCGGGAACAGGCTCGAGGTAAACCGGATCCTCGACGACGACCTCAAGGCCGGACGGCTCCCCGTCAGCGGTGAGGATTTCGTCGGCGAGGCTCTTGAGATCAGTGGCGAGGTAGCCGCACACGAGGTCGTGCAGCAACGCGCGCAGGTGGCGCTCCGCGCCGGCGATCACGTCGAGCGGCGCGAGCTTTTCGAGGCGCTTGCGGTCGGCACGACCAACCTGGCCGTCGATCGCCAGGCGCTCCAGCGCGAACGCGGCCTCGATCTCTTCGCGGACATTCATGCGCTCAGCGTCCTGCGCGCAGAGCGCAGAGAGACGGGCGGGCAGGGCGGCCTTGCCGCGGTCATCGTCAGCTTCAAGCAGTGCTCGCAGGGCGAGCAGGAAGTCGGTCAGGCCCTCGGCCGGAACGGTGCGCTCAAGCCCGGTCTCAAAGCGCTTGAGTGACCAGGCGATACGCGTTCGACGCTCGACGCGACGGACGGCGTTGACGAACTGGCGCAGCTCTTCCTCGTCTGCGGGGCTCAGCAACCACGCGTCTTCGCGTGAGCGGCCGCTGAAGGGCATCGAGACCTGGTGCCAGGATCCGCCGATCTCGGCCTGCGCGGTCATGCCCAGGGCAACGCTGCCCGGGCGGAACAGGCGCAGCGCGGTCAGCAGCGCTCGCGCAGAAAGGCGAATCGCCGGCATCGGCGTGGGGGCGTCGCTCGGCGCAGCCACCGAGATCGAGCAGAAGCAGTCTGAGCCGTCAGCCGAATCGCTGAAGCGGTCGGCGCAGGCCGGGTCGAGTTCTTCGGACGCGATCAGCTCCACTCCGGCGCCGAGGTTGATGGATCCCTCCGTCAGCGCGACGCCGTGAACCGGGATGAAGACGGTCGTGACCAGGCGTTCCGCGAGCGAGATCGACTCAAGTTCGGTGTAGGCACGGTCAAAGCGGTCGCCCCAGTACTCAAAGCGCTCGGCGTCCTGCCAGACCGATGACAGGAACGCAAGTACCCCGAGGCGCGCGTGAGTGAGTTCTCCGACGTCAAGCACCGGCTCATTGCGGACGCGCAGGTATGCGATCACGCCACGGGTGCGCGCGAGGTTGTGGGCAGCGTTCTCGAAGCTGGGCAGCGATCGGAGCTGGTCGGCGTGTGAAGAGACGAACTCGGAGGTCAGCGGGCGATAGGCAAACATCGTCACTGAGCCGCGCGAGTCCGGGTGTTCCTGACCGGGCCGGCCGGACTCGCCGACTTCGAAGGGAATTTCGGCCCCTGAACTGAGCAGGTCTTCGAGCAGGCGCGCGGCGTCGTCCGTCAGCGCGCGCAGTGAGTCGTGAAGCATTCGATCGCGCATGAAAGACGCTTTCTGCGCGGGCTGGCGGCATCCTGCCGCGATCTGAAGAATGGACGCCGACCGGCGGAGGACCTAAGCGACGACGGACTGCCTGGTGCGAGCGCGAGCCGCCGCGCGACCCTCGCGTCCGCAGAGCTCGCCGAGCCACTGCTCGCCGTAACTGCGCATCGCATTCACGATCGGGATCAAGCCCTCGCCCTTCTTTGTCAGTGCGTACTCGACCCGCGGGGGGACCTCGGCGTAGGTGCGGCGCTCGACGATCCCGTTGGACTCAAGCTCACGTAGTCGCAGACTGAGTGTGCGCGGGCTGATGCCGTCGAGCGAGCGCTCAAGCTCGCAGAATCGTGAGTCGCTCTCGGCGAGATCTCGGATGATGATCGCAGTCCACTTGCTGCAGAGAATCTCGGCCGTCGCGCAGACACCACAGTCAGAGTTGTCAGCGGCGATTTCAGACTTTGTGGCCATATACAAAGGATAGCGCTGATACTTCACAAAGTGAAGCGACACCGCTGGTCCGACGGTCAGCTCGTTCAGCCGAGGGCGTTCTGGCCCGGCGGCTGCGCACCGCCACCAGGAGCGACGGGTTGCTGCTCGGCTGCCATGCGCCGTGCGATCTCGTCCGGGTCAAGTTGCGCGATCGCGGGTTGGCCATCCGCAGGCGCGGCCGGTTGTGGGGCGCGCGGTCGCTGGGCTGCGGCGCGGGCTGCCTCTTCGGCTGCGGCGGCTGCCTTCTTGGCTTCGTGTTCGGCCTTCGCGGCCTCCATGACTTTGTCCATCGAGCCGTCGGATCCGCCAGCGGCGACAGAGAGCTTGAAGTCGTTCGGACTGGTGGCCGCCTTCATCGCTTCTTGCATCGTGATGTTGCCGGCGTGGAGGTGCGTGAGCAGGGCCTGGTCAAAGGTCTGCATGCCGTAGTACGTGCCCTCGGCAATCGCCTCGCCGATCTTTCCGGTCTGCTCGGCATCTTCAATCATGTCCTTGATGCGGCTGGTCGCGACCATCACTTCGACGATCGGCACGCGGCCTTTGCCGTCGACCGTTCGGACGAGGCGCTGGGAGATGATCCCCTGGAGCGTTCCGGCGAGCATCGCTCGGATCTGCTTGTTCTGATCCAGCGGGAAGAAGTCGATGATGCGGTTGATTGTTTCGGTCGCATTCAAGGTGTGCAGAGTCGAGAAGACGAGGTGACCGGTTTCTGCCGAGGAGAGGGCCGTTTCGACGGTCTCTTCGTCGCGCATCTCCCCGATCAGAATGACATCAGGGTCCTGACGCAGGATTCGGCGCAGAGCCTTTCCGAAGGACTCGGTGTCGGCTCCGATCTCGCGCTGCTGGATGATCGACTGGCTGTCGCGATGAAGGAACTCGATCGGATCTTCGAGCGTGATGATGTGCTTGGACTCATTGTCATTGATGTGCTTGATCATCGCCGCCAGGGTCGTTGACTTGCCGGAACCGGTCGTGCCGGTAACGAGCACGACCCCGCGCTCTTCGTTGGCGAGATTCTTGACCGACGGTGGCAGCATCAGCTCGTCGATCGTCTTGATGTCCATGCCGATTCCGCGCATGACGATCGAACAGGATCCGCGCTGCGTGAAGGCGTTTACACGGAAGCGGGCGACGCCGGGAAGCGGGTATGCGAAGTCAACCTCGCCATCCCGCTCAAACTCGGCGTACTTCTCCGGATGGGCGCGGGTGATGTGTTTGAGCACGGCGAGCGAGTCGTCGGGCATGACCTTGTCGGTGCCCGGGATCTTTGTCAGCTCGCCGTTGAGGCGCATCATCGGGGGGGCGGGAACCTTGATGTGAAGGTCCGAGCCACCCTCAGCGAACATGTGCTTCAGCGCTGCGTCTACGTCAACCATTGGTATGCCTATCGGCAACCGTTGGTGGCGCTTTAGGGCCCGAATTCGCTTGCGCGCGCTACGCGACTTCGCGTAGACCCTGTGACCAGCTGAGTTTGCGCAGCTTGCGCAGGGAGTGGGTTTCGATGTGGCGCACTCGCTCGCGGGTGATGTTGAAGACTTTGCCGACCTCGTCGAGCGTCTTTGGCGCCTCGCCGTCGATTCCGAAGCGCAGTTCGAGCACCCGGCGCTCGCGGTAGGACAGGTTTGCGAGCGCGTTGTGGAGGTTCTGGGTGCGCAGCGAGTCTGCCGCGGCGTCGAACGGGTCCGGGGCGTTCTCGTCGGCCACGAACTGACCGAACTCGGACTCTTCTTCGTCGCCGACCGGCTTCTCCAGTGAGATCGGGGTCTGGGCCAGACGCTTGATCGTTTCGACCTCTTCGGGCTTGATCTCGGTGACCTTCGAAATTTCGAGGATTGTCGGCTCACGGCCGTACTCGCTGAGCAGTTGGCGCTCGGCCCGGGTGATCTTGTTCAGGCGCTCCACCACATGCACGGGGATGCGCACCGTGCGGCCCTTGTCTGCAAGCGCGCGGGCGATCGCCTGGCGGATCCACCATGTTGCGTAGGTGCTGAACTTGAAGCCTTTGCGGTAATCGAATTTTTCGGCGGCGCGGACCAGGCCGAGCGTGCCCTCTTGAATCAGGTCCAGAAAGCTGAGGCCCTGGTTGCGATAGTTCTTGGCGATCGAGACGACCAGGCGCAGGTTTGCCTCGACCATCTTGTCCTTGGCGTCCATGTCCCCGCGCTCGATGCGCTTGGCGAGCTGAACTTCTTCGGCGGCGGTCAGAAGATTGACGCGGCCGATCTCTTTGAGGAAGAGCTGCAGTGAATCGGTCGTGCTGCTCTCGGTTGCGGGACTGTCTGCGCGCCGGCGGGTCGACTTGCTGCGCTTTGCAATTGCGGCGGTCCAGTTGGCCTCGCCTTCATGCTGCTCGTCCATTTCGTCGAGCACGTCAATGTCGGCGCGCTCAAGCCAGCCGCGCAGAACCTCGGGCTCCACGGCATCGATGCCACCGTCTGCGGCGAGGGCCATCGCTTCACCGAGTGTCGCCACGCTCTTCTGGCGACAGGTCTCGATCAGGAGGCGAACTTCGTCGGACGATTCAAGAGCTTCGTCACTGTGGATTTCAATGACCGACATGCGTGCACTTCCCTGAATTCAGACAAACCCGCCGATTTCGGCGACTTTGTTTTGTTTCCCCCCGGTGCGATCAGGTCAGACATCCGAACCAACCGTATGGACGGATGTTCGACCCCCGGTTCCTCCGCGACAGGGGCTCGTCGGCGGCCGGAACCTATGTAGTTGCGCTCAGTCGCGACGGCAGAAGCAGAGCGCAACCTTCATATCCATTCTAAGCAGAACTGATGAACTCATGGGGTCAATTTTCCAAAAATTGGACACGCATTCAGGTCGAACTCGAGCGACATCCACCGGACGGCGTCCAGACTCCATGATTTCTTGTCCGGATCGCATCGAAAAACACTTGCGTCGCACGATAGGCTGCGCGTTCGGATGAGCGACAGGGAAACATCCGCGACCTCGGCAGCGTCCTCTGAACACGGCGGAAAGCTTGTGGCCAGGCGCCTCGAAGCCGCCGGCGTGAGCAAGCTGTTCACACTTTCCGGCGGACACATCTTTCCGATCTACGACGGCTGCCGCGAGCGGGGCATTGACATCGTCGACGTGCGCCACGAACAGACGGCCGCTTTTGCCGCGGAAGGCTGGGCGAAGGTCACCCGTGAGCCGGGCGTCTGCGCGCTGACCGCCGGGCCGGGCGTCACCAACGGCATGAGTGCCGTGACGGGAGCCTTCGAGAATGAGTCCCCGATGTTGGTCCTCGGCGGCCGTGCGCCAGCCTATCGCTGGGGCCAGGGCTCACTGCAAGAGATCGACCACGTCCCATTCATGGCTCCGGTAACGCGCCTCGCCGAGACAGCTGCTTCGACCGACGAGATCTCTTCAACGGTTGATCGCGCACTCAAGGCCGCCTGCGGACCGCCGGGCGGTCCGGCATTTGTCGATCTGCCGATGGACCGGCTCTTCATGGTCGGCGACGCCTCAGAGGAGCCGCTCGCGGTTCCCGATCCGGCAGTCGCGCCCGCAGCCGACGGCTCGTTGCTCGATCGCGCGGCCACTCTGCTGGCCGGGGCAGAACGACCGGTCGTGATGGCCGGTACCGGCCTGTACTGGGGCCGCGGCGAGCAAGAGCTCCTGAAGCTGTCTGAAGAGCTGGGCGTTCCGGTGTTTCTGAACGGCCTCGGCCGCGGATGCCTGCCGGCCGATCACCCTCACTTTTTCGCCCGCGCGCGCTCGACCGCGCTGAAGGGCGCGGACGTTGCGCTCGTGATCGGCGCGCAGCTCGACTTCCGGCTCGGTTTCGGCGGATCCTTCGGCGAGGGCACCGAGCTGATCCTGCTCAATTCCTCGCCGCCGAGCAAGCGGACCGAGCGACCGATCGCCGCAGAATTGGTCGGCGGTATTGCCACCTCTCTGTCGGCGCTGCGATCTGGCGGCGGAGCGTTCAGCGATTCGCGCCGCGCCTGGATTCAGCAGCTGCGCGACGTGGAGGCCGAGAAGCGCGCGACAGAAGCGGCCGAACTGGAGGACTCGCGCTCGCCGCTGCACCCTGTGCGCGTCTATTCCGAGCTTGCACCGATGCTCGACCGCGACGCCACGATCGTCTGCGACGGTGGCGATTTCGTGAGCTACGCCGGCAAGTTCATCGATACTTACGAGCCTGGCTGCTGGATGGACCCGGGGCCGTACGGATGCCTTGGCACCGGCCCCGGCTACGCCATGGCAGCCGCGCTTGCAAAGCCGGGCAAGCAGGTCGTGATGATGATGGGCGATGGCGCGTTCGGATTTGCGGGAATGGATTTTGATTCGCTGGTCCGGCACAACATCCCGGCAGTCGCCGTGATCGGAAACAACGGAATCTGGGCGCTCGAGAAGCACCCGATGGAGTTCCTCTACGGCTACTCCGTCGCCGCCGAGCTGACACCGGGAATGCGATACGACAAGATCGCCGAGACTCTGGGCGGCCACGGCGAGTTCGTCGAAAAGCCTGACGACCTGCGACCAGCGCTTGAACGAGCCTTCGAGAGCGGCAAGCCGGCGGTGGTCAATGTGTTGACCGATCCGGCGGTTGTTTACCCGCGCACCGCAAACCTCGCCTGATCAGCGCACTCAAGCCATTTCTTGCCGCATGCTCTGTCTGTGCGGCGTGCCGCATGGACAGAGCATGCGGCGTAAACGCCCATGCCTATCGGGTTTGAGGATCTGACTCTGGGCCGGTGCCGGGGGACGCGCTAGAACTGGTCGTCGTTGGTCAGCAGGATGAACAGGACCGCGAAGTTCAGGATCATGACTGTGATCGACCAGATCGGATATGCGCCGATCGAGATGAAGTGGGCGATTCCGCTCATGCAGGCAAATGTGATCGCCAGCAACAGACCTTGCGGTTTGCGTGCGCGCACCTCGGCCGCTGCGTAGATCTGCAGCAATCCGATGATGATGTAGGCAATCCCCCAGCCGGTCAGGGTTTCGAACAGCAGGCGGTCTTCATTGAAGCGGGTGTCTCCACCGATTGCGGCGGCACCGTCGACAATGTTTAGGATTCCCGCAAGCAGGAGCAGGATCGCGACAAACTTGAGTGGCCCGGAGGCGTATTCCTTCGTTTTCTGAGTCATGTGCGCGGATTCTAGGATCGTGGTCGGA
>JAEMRJ010000007.1:0-28322 GCA_016463365.1 Thermoleophilaceae bacterium
GTCTCGCCGCGGCGCGGCGACTCGTGGTTGAAGAGGATGCCGTTGCTGGCGTGCATGCCGTAGCCCTCGCGGTAGTTCACGACGATCCAGTACGCATAGAGCTTGGCCACCGCGTACGGGCTGCGCGGGTAGAAGGGCGTGTCCTCGTTCTGCGGGACTTCCTGAACCAGGCCGTAGAGCTCGCTGGAGCTTGCCTGGTAGAAACGCGCCGGGGACTCCGTCTCGCGGATCGCCTCAAGCAGGCGCAGCGTGCCAAGGCCGGTCACCTCGCCGGTGTACTCGGGGATCTCGAACGAGACCTTGACATGCGACTGCGCCGCAAGGTTGTAGATCTCATCCGGCGCGATCTTCTCGATCGCCCGGTTCAGCGAAGAGGCGTCGGCCAGGTCCCCGTAGTGAAGGTGAAGATCAGTGGTCTGCTTGAACGGATCCGAGTAGATGTGGTCGATCCGCTGAGTGTTGATCGAGCTCGACCGGCGGACGAGGCCGTGGACCTCGTAGCCCTTCTCGAGAAGGAGTTCTGCGAGGTAGCTGCCGTCCTGGCCGGTGATTCCCGTGATAAGTGCTTTTTTCGTAGCCATAAGTGGAGCGTACAATTGCACACATCGCCGACGCGACTGAACAGAACGCCGTCCCCGCGGCACCGCGTCGGGCACTGATCACCGGAATCAGCGGCCAGGACGGCAGCTACCTGACCGAGTTTCTGCTCACCCGCGGCTACACGGTGAGCGGCATCGTCGAGCGCGACGCCACGATCGAGCGCCCGAATCTCGCGGCAGTGCGCGATCAGATTGACATCCGTGCAATCGACCTGACCGACCGTGATGCGGTCGACGCGGTGGTCTCTGCGACTGCCCCGCACGAGATCTACAACCTTGCCGCACCCTCGTTCGTGCCCGCGTCATGGGAAGACCCGACAGCCACGCTCGACTTCATGAGCGGCTCGGCCGTGCGCCTGCTTGACGCGATCGTCCGCCTGACGCCCAGGACGCGCTACTTCCAGGCAAGCTCCAGCGAGATCTTCCGCGGAACCAACCAGTCACCACAGAACGAAGACACCACGCCGCGCCCGATCTCGCCCTACGGCGTCGGCAAGCTCGCCGGTCACGGCCTGGTCAACTCCTTCCGCGTGCAACACGGCGTGTTCGCCTGCTCGGGGATTCTCTTCAACCACGAATCGCCGCGTCGGCCCGTCGATTTCGTGACGCGCAAGATCGTCAACG
The DNA here is from genome assembly GCA_016463365.1 of Thermoleophilaceae bacterium. Next base: position 1,224 of record JAEMRJ010000007.1, read on the forward strand.
GAGCAGTGCGGATCAAGCGCGGCGAGATCGCGCAACTGCACCTCGGCGACCTGTCAGCCCGGCGCGACTGGGGTTTTGCGCCCGACTACGTCGAGGCGATGTGGAAGATGCTGCAGGTCGACGAACCCGACGACTACGTGCTCGCCACCGGCAAGCTCCACACCGTCGAGGAGCTCGTGCAGGCGGCCTTCTCGGAAGTCGGCCTTGACCCCGACGATCACGTGGTGACAGACCCCAACTTCCTGCGCAAGGGCGACGAGGCCCTGCTGGTGGGCGACCCGACGCGAGCAGCCGAGAAGCTCGGCTGGACGGCCTCGACATCCTTTGAAGAGATGATCGCGATCATGGCCGCTGCGGAACTGGCCGAAGACTGAGCCCGGTGCGCGTCGGACTGAATCTCCTGTATCTGGTGCCCGGGGAGGTCGGCGGCTCGGAGATCTACGCGCGTGAGCTGATCGCGGCGCTGGCACGCGAAGAACCAGGGTGGGAGTTTGTCGTCTTCTGCGGCCGCGAGGCGGCAGCCGTGCTGCCGGACGAGTCGTGGCCGGCAAACGTGCGCGTTCATGCGCTCGGCTTCAACGCCCGCAACAAGCCTTCGCGACTGATCTGGGAGCTGCTGCGGCTGCCGGGCGCTGCGCGGCGCGAGCAGATCGACCTGATGCACAGCCTTGGGCAGACCACGCCGTGGTGGGGCTGCGGCAGGCGCGTGGTGACGATCCTCGATCTGATCTACCACCACTACCCGGCGACTTTTCCGAAGGCGGCCCAACGCGGGCTTGAGTTCGTGATCCCGCGCGGCGCGCGTCGCGCCGACCGCATCTGCGCGATCTCGTCGGCCACCGCCGAAGATCTCGCCGCGAGCTACGGGATCGATCGCGGAAAGATCGATGTGACGCTGCTCGGCGCCGGCTTCAGCGAACCGGCGAGCGCGCTGGGACGCGACGAACTGAGCTCGCAGCTCGGCCTGAAGCCCGGCGAGTTCGCGCTCAGCGTCGCCTCCGGTCACGAGCACAAGAACATCCCGCGCCTGCTGGATGCATTCGCGACGCTCGAGGATTCACGACAACTGGTGGTCGTCGGCCGCGCCGGCCTAGAGGACGACAAGCTTGCCGACAAGGCAGCGCAGCTCGGGATCGCCGATCGCGTGATCTTCACCGGGTGGATCGATGAGCCCGTGCTCGAGGGTCTCTACCGCGAAGCGGCGCTGTTCGTGTACCCGACGCTGATGGAGGGATTCGGCCTGCCGGTGCTCGAGGCGATGCACCGCAGCCTGCCGGTTGCCTGCTCAAACACATCCTCGCTGCCTGAGGTGGCGGGTGACGCGGCGCTGACCTTTGATCCACTCGACACCGGCGCGATCGCCGTGGCGATGGGTCGGCTCTTCGCGGAGGTCGAACTGCGCAACGAGCTGGCGACCCGCGGGTTATCAAGAGTGGCGCGCTTCACCTGGCAGGAGTGCGCCCGGAGGACGCTGGCCAGCTACCAGCGCGCCGCCTAGGCTCTCCGCCACGCCATTCACACGGACGACTGACCCATCACTTGACGTACTTCCTATCGGCCTTCTTCTTCCCGATCGCAGCGCTCGCAGTGCTGTTCGGACTTGGTCTGCTCGTAGCTGCTGCCGGTGGCAACAAGCTCCGACCCGAGCTGGTCGCCCCTGTCGGTCTGGGGGCGGTCGTGCTGCTCGGCCAGTTCACTGCATGGGCGGGAGTCGGCACCCCGGCAAATGTGATCATCATGCTGGCGCTCGCGCTCGTCGGCTATGTGCTTCTGGCGCATGGGCGCGGGAGCTTCTGGGCCGATGGGGGCGAACCGCGCGCCTGGGGCTGGTGGATCGCGAGCGGTTTGCTCGCTGGGGGCCTCGTGCTCTCGACGATCATCTTCTTCGGCCGCGAGTCGCTCTCTGGTTTCCTGCTCGACACCACCTCGGTGGTGCAGATGTACGGTGGAGATTTCGCGCTCCAAGGCAGCGACAACTTCCGCGACATCAAGCCCAGCGACTCGGGCTCTGCATTGAATTTCAGCTACTTCGGCCTGACGTTCTATCCATATGGATCGCAGGTTGCGCTCGCACTGCTCGGATCGATCACAGGACTGAGTCTGATCTGGCTCTACACACCCTTCATGGCGGTGATGGTGTCGCTCACCGGGTTTGCGCTGTTCCGCGTCGCCCGCCTGTTTGAGCTCTCGCGCGGCTGGGCGTCGGTTGCCGCGTTCGTCGGGGCCGCCCCGGCACTGGTCTACGGCAACGCACTGCAGGGATCGATCAAGGAGATCGTTGCCATCCCGCTGATCGTGATCCTCGGCCTGTTGCTCATGGATCCGCTGCTGCGCTCGACGCCGCGCTCGCTCGCAGTCACCGGGGCCGTCTGCGCCGCTGCGACGTTCGGCGCGATCGGCGTCGCGGCTTTTGCCTGGCTCCTGCCGCTCGGCCTCCTCGCGCTGCTTGCGCAGTCCAAGCGCTTCGGAGGCGACTGGGGCCTCGGCAAATCGCTGCGGGCGATCGGGCTTGCGTCGGCCGCGTTGATCGTCGCCATGATTCCGATGCTCGGTGGCCTCCGAGATGCGATCACACTTGCGCGGGCGCTCTCGCAGTCGACTGCCAGTCTCGCAGCCGATCCCGGAAACCTGCTCGGCCCGATCCACAAGGCTCAGGCGTTCGGCGTGTGGATCGGCAACAGCCACCGCCAGGCACCGGACCTGCAGGAACCTACACTGGCGCTTCTGGTCGTGGTCGGCATCGCGTTCGGCTGCGGCCTGCTCGTGACGGTCCGACAGCGGATGTGGTCGCGCGCGGCCTGGATCGCCGTGATGGTCCTGGTCTGGTACGTGCTGACCTGGCGCGGGACGATCTGGCTCGACTCAAAACTCGTCGCGATCAGCAGCCACATGGTGATGGTGGTCTCAATCGTCGGCGCAGCGTGGCTGAGCCGGACGATCGCGAGTCTCGGCTGGGCGACGGGAAAGCCCTGGGAGCGGTACTGGCAGCGCGGCGCTTCATACGGGCTCGGGACGATCATCGTGCTCGCTGTACTCGCCTCGAACGGGGCGCAGTATCTCGGCACCGGGATGCTCCCAGCCGACCGCTACAACGAACTCGACGCGCTGAACAGCGAATTCGCGGGCCAGGGCCAGGCTTTCATGCCGGACTTCGACGAGAACGCGCTTTTCGTCGTGCGTGACATCGGTGGAAGCGGACCGGGCAACGCGTACGCCAATCCCGCCTTCGTCGGTTACCGCGACGGCACGCCAGTCGGCTACGGCCGATCGGCCGATCTCGACAAGATCATCAATCGCGGATACGACCAGTTCCGACTCGTGATTCAGCGCCGCAGCCCACAGCGCAGCCGCCCCGGCGCCGACTTCGACCTTGTGCACCGTGGGGACAGCTACGACGTGTTCCGCCGCAACAACGTGACGGTCGTGGAACACCTTCCGGTCGGCAACGCCGCCGCCACCGGATACCCGCGTTGCGTCGACGTTCGCAAGCTGGCCAACCGCGCCAAGAACGACAGCTCGCTGAAGCTGGTCGCGGCGAGTCCCGGCGCTGACACATTCCTGGTCGGACTCAGGAACCTGACCTTCACAGGACCGTTGGCCGGCGAAGCGCCGACGGGAGCTGTTTCCGGTTCCGGTTCGATCGCGTTCGACGCCAACGTCTTTCCCGGCCAGCAGCTCTGGTGGCTCGGCACGGTCAGCAGGAGCCTCAAGGTGCTCGTCGATGGCAGGCAGATCGACACACTGATGTACTCACTGGGGGGCGACGGGAATGTTTCCGGTCCGGTCCCGCTTCCGACGGGTCAGCACAAGATCACGCTCGTCCGCGGCGGCGCCTCCCTGGCGCCCGGCGCCTACCTGGGCTCAGCGCTCGGCGGTTTGTTTCTGGCCCCGGCGGGTACGGCCAAGCCCGCCGAGGTCGATCCAGATCGGGCGCCTGAGAAGCTGTGCGGGCATCAGGTTGACTGGATCGAACTGGTACGTAGGAAGTAATCCGCGCGGCGTTCAGGCGTACACGTGGTAGGCCCCGAAGAACCATGTGACGATCCCGAAGGCGCACATAGCACCGGCGAGGCCGCCCCAGACGTAAGGTCGGAGCCGCGTCGGCAGGCCGTAGATCGCCGCCACGGCGCCGACCGCCAGAGCCACCAGCGCCGGAAAGATGTAGCGCCCCTGTTCAGCCAGCGGATTGCGACCACCGGGCGTCGCGTACGCCCACTCGACCAGGACGTAGACGAAAACCGGCTGGAGCAGAATTATCAGGACCGCCAGCCAGTTCCGCAGCGCCACACGGCGGTAGCGCCACAGAGCCACCAAGCCGCAGAGAAAGAGGATCACGAGCAGATCTCTGATCAGGTGGTAGACGGACATCGGGTAAGAAATCCGGTGCCAGAAGAGGTCGGCAAACCCACCGACTATGTAGATCCGTTCAAACGCGTCATTGACCTGCACCATCGGCCCGGTCAGGTGCAGAGGCGGGAAGATCTGTTGGATCACGTAGTCGATCCGCTGAAGCGTCGTCGGCTGCGTCGCTTCCGCAACGGGCAGGACGTTGGTGTGAAAGTAGGTCAGCGTTCGCGGCCAACCGAGCAACGTTGCAAGTCCCAGCCAGCTCAAGCAGCTCGCCACAACTACGCCGAGGATCGTGAAGCCGCCGCGAACCGCACGCGCGCTGCGGTCACGGAGCACCATGAGGATGACTGTCGTGGCCGTGTACAGCGCGATTGAGACGGCGGTGATCTTGCCCAGAACGCCGGCGACTGCGACCACGCCGAGCCAGACTTCACGTCGTACCGACCATCCCTTCTGTGCGAGCAGTAACAGCAGATACACCGCGGCGGCCCCAGCCACGTTGACGAACGTGTCGTTGTTGATCGCCCCGCTGACGTAGGCAAACATCGGTTGAAAGGCGACCAACGCACCGGCGCAGGCGGCCGGCAGCCTTCGTGCCTCGCCAAGCAGCAACCCCGCGCTGAGCACGGCCAAGAAGGCGATGAACGCGGCCGCGAATGCGTTGACCGTGCGCATGACAACAAGCTGATTGGCCGGCTGCATCCATGCTGTCGCGCGATAAAAGGGAGTAAACAGCGCGTAGTAGAGCCCCGAATGGCCTGACGCCGAAACGGTGTAGCCTCCGCCGTCGTCGCGTTCGGCGCCGTCCAACCAGGCGTCGGCCTGGCGCGAACGCGAGGAATCCCAGAATGGGCGCGCTCCGCCGTCCACGACGACGGCATTGTGACGCGCGGCGCGCATCGTCAGCGATTGATAGCTCGAGTACGGAGGCTTCTCGTTGCCAATTTCGCGCAGGTCCGGAGCGTTACCGGAGGTCGCCAGATGCTCGAGGTTCGCGTAGTGCTCAGACTCGTCGTTGCCCTGGAACGGGGGCGACATGACACTCCAGCTGACGCACCACATGAAAGATGCGACCATGAAGATCCAGGCCAAGCGGCGCAGCGAGTGGCGACTGGCCGTGATCAGCGCAAAGAGTGCATAAAGCGTGGCGAGCAACGCGACCAGCAGCGTCAGCAGCATGACCCATGGGTAGAGCGGACCATGAAGCACATCAGCGTTTTTGAAAACCGACACCAACTTGCTCAGTTGCAGCGGCCGATCGTCTGCTCCGGTGTAGTAATGCACGGCCGGTTGATCTGTGACAAACGGTTTACCGTCACGCGTCGCCGGTGGATCGCCGGGGAGCGGATCCACAGCCGCGCCGCCGATTTCGATCTTGCCGTCCGCGCCCCTAATGCAGATCGACCTGGTGTCGGTGAGCTTCCACGAAACGCGCGGTAAGTCGACAAACTGGTAGCCGGCGGCAGTCACCGGAACGTCCTTCAACATGGCTGATCGACCGCTGTTCGATTTCAGGATCAGGTCGAACGACGCGGGCCTGGTCGCCGGACCGAGCCACAGCTGCAGGCGAGCGGTGCCTGCGGGCATGTGGTGGCCGCTGGAACAGACCGTGTGACCGGACGAGACGTGCGCGATGACCGCGCCGACTCCGACGGCGTTTGATCCCACCTGACGGTCTGCACGTTTGAGGCCGAAGAACAGACCTACCAGCAGTATGAGGCTGAGCGTGAGCGCAACACCGATGAAGGCGCCCCGTTCATCTGCATCGCGCAAACCGATTCGCCCGAGTGCGTCGTTCACGTGCCGCGGCGTTGCTCAGCGGCCGTCGCGACCGTGCATGCCGACGATGCTCATGAAGAATGAGGTGAAGATCACCTGCATTCCGAGCACCACAAGCGTCATCGAGAAGACCAGCAGACTCTGGTCGTTGAGCGAGCCCAGGTCGTGCTGAATCCAGCTGATCACGATCACGAGCGTGATGATCGCGCCGATGAACGCGATCAGGAGACCGGCAAGCAGGCCGTGCTCAAGGCGGATGCGTCCGTCAAAGCGATCATGGAGGGCGTCTTCTTCCCCGAGGTGGTACACGCCGTAGGCCTTGGCCGACAGACCCAGGCTGATGATCTGGGACCCGATGATCGTGGTGAACGCACCTGCCGTCATCGCATGCAGATCCCATGAGCGACCGAACAGATCGAAACCGGTCAGCACCACGAGCATCATCAGCGCGCCGAGCGCGGCGAGGATGATCCCCGGCGCGATGAAGAGATGGGTCGGGCTGTGGATCAGCAGGAAGCGCAGGTGGCGCCAGCCGTCCGAGAAGGTGTTGAGCTTGCTGTCGCCGATGCGCGGGTGGTAGTCGATGTCGATCTCGGCGACCTTCAGGCCGGCTTTGGAAGATCGCAGCACCATCTCGCTGGCGAACTCCATTCCGGGGGTGCGCAGCTTCAGTCGGTCGAGCGCGTCGCGGCGGAAGGCGCGCATGCCGCAGTGGGCGTCTTTCACGCCCGAGCGGAAGAAGATGTTCAGGACGCGGGTGAGGATCGGGTTGCCGACGTACTGGTGGAGCCAGGGCATCGCGCCCGGCTGGATGTTGCCCATGCGGTTGCCGATCACCATTTCGTTGCCCTCATCCAGCAGCGCGACGAACTCGTCAATCTTTGAGAAGTCGTAGGTGTCATCCGCGTCGCCCATGACGATGTAGTTGCCCTTGGCGGCCGCGAAGCCCGCAAGGTAGGCGCTTCCGTAGCCGGGGCGCGACTCGTGGACGACGCGAGCGCCGGCCGCTTCTGCAATCTCGGGTGAGCCGTCGGTGGAACCGTTGTCCGAGACCACGACTTCTCCGACGACGCCCATCTTTTCGAAGGCCTTGATTGCCTTCTCGACGCAGACGCCCACTCCCTCCGCCTCGTTGAGACAGGGGATGACGACAGAAACGTCGATCGTTTCCGTCGCTGGGCGCTCGGCTACGGCCGGGCTGGCAAGTTCGGTGGGAGCATTCATGAAAACGAGTCGTTGCTTCAACTACCCGAAATGAGGGGGAAAGTTGCGCGGTTGGTCCGAGCCGCGGGGCAGCACGACGCACAAATCCTAGTTGATGACGTCGGCGACGCCCGACCTAAGCTCACGCGGCAATGAAAGTCGCGATCCTGTACGACTGCATGTTTCCCTACACCGTCGGCGGCGGTGAGCGGTGGTACGTCAACCTCTCAGAGCGGCTTTCCGAACGCTATGAGGTCACTTACGTGACGCTCAAGCAGTGGGAGGACGGGCACAAGCCCGACGTTCCGTTCGGAGTGATCACGGTCGGCCCGGGGATGGAGCTCTACAACGAGGACGGGCGCCGCAAGATCGGACCGCCGCTGCGATACGGGTTCGGCGTCTTTCTGCATCTGCTGCGGCATGGCGGAAAGTACGACATCGTGCACAGCTCCGCGTTCCCATATTTCTCCGTGATCGGCGCGAAGTTTGCGCTGCTTTTTCATCCGAGGACGAAGCTGGTCGTGGACTGGCTCGAGGTCTGGTCGCGTGATTACTGGCGGGACTACCTGGGCGCGATCGGGGGACGCGTCGGCTTTGCGATCCAACAGTTCTGCGCGCGGCTCCCCGACTACTCATTCGCGATCTCCAAGCTGCATGCCGATCGGCTGCCGGGCAACGACGTGATCGTCAACACGGGTCTTGTCGGCGAGATGGTCGATGCCAGGCGACCGGCTCAGCCGGCGCCCGCACCGAACCCGCCGCGCGCGGTGTTCGCCGGCCGGCAGATTCCCGAGAAGAACGTCATCGCACTCCCTGCAGCGGTCGCCGTCGCGCGCGAAACGCTTCCCGACCTGACCATGACGATTTTCGGCGACGGCCCCGAGCGCGACGCACTGCTCGCAGAGATCGAGCACACAGGAACCGGCGACGCGATCGACACTCCCGGATTCGTCGATGCAGAGCTTGTTCACGAAGGCCTCCGCACCGCCAGCTGCATGGTGCTCCCCTCGATCCGCGAGGGCTATGGCCTGGTCGTGATCGAGGCGCTTTCGCAAGGGACTCCAGCGGTTGTCGTCGCCGCGCCGGACAATGCTGCCGCCGAGTTCATCGAGCCGGGTCTGAACGGCTACATCGCCGAGTCCGCTTCGCCGGAGCAGCTCGGGGCGGCGATCGTGAGTGCAGTTAAGGGCGGCGATGCCCTGCGCGCCTCGAGTTGGAAGTGGTACGACGATCACGCCGTCGAACTCTCGATAGACGGTTCGATCGCGAAGATCGTCGCCGTCTACGAGCAGGCCACACGATGAACGAATTCGACTTCCCCACGCCGACCGAGATCGAGTCGGAAGAGGCGCTTCTGGCGCAAGAGGCATACGAGAAGTACGGCGACCGCCTGCGCGACGACCAGGTCGGTGGGCGCGTCGTTCGCGGCAGCATGGTGCGGGTGGCCGGCTACGGCATCGGCACGCTGGCAATTGCGGCCTCGTCGATCGTGCTGCTGCGTTACCTGGGCGTTTCGGACTTCGGCAAGTACGCCGTGGTCATGTCGCTGATCACAATCGTGTCGGGAATAACCGACGCCGGATTCAACACGGTCGGAAATCGTGAACTCGCGCTGACCAAAACCCATGGCGAGCGCCAGGACATACTCGGTCAGCTGCTCGGCATCCGACTCGTCGCAACTCCGATCGGCGTGCTCGCGGCAATCGCCTTCACAATTGCCGCTGACTACGAGTCGACACTGATCCTGGGCACCGCGCTGGCCGGCGTTGGCGCAACGCTCGTCGCATGCTCTTCGGCTTACTCGATGGCGCTCGCGGTCGAGCTGCGGATCACCCCGCTGACGATCCTGGAGACGCTCAAGCAGGTCGTCCCGATGATCGCTGCGCTCGGGCTCGTCGTGGCCGGCGCAACCCTGCTGCCGTTCTTTGCGATCGCGATTCCGGGCGCGATCATCGCACTGGCACTGACCCCGCGGCTCGCCGGCCGCGGCTCGATCGCGGGCCCGACCTTTCGCTTTCGCAGCTGGGGCCCACTGCTTCGAAAGGCGATGCCGGTTGCGATCAGCACGACGATCGCCGTCATCTACATACGTGTGCTCACGATCCTGATGTTCGAGCTGTCGAGCGACTTCGAGACCGGACTCTTCAGCACCTCGGTCCGCGTGATCGAGATGGTGCTGACCGTTCCGTGGGTCGTGTTTGCGATCGCTCTACCAGTGTTGTCTGTCGCCAATTCAGAGGACCGCGCCCGCACGGCCTATGTGTTCCAGCGCATGGTCGACGTCGGCATCGTCTTCAGCACGCTGGCCGCGCTCGCAATCTGCTTTGCCGCAGATCCAATCATCCACCTGATCGGCGGCCCGGCCTACGACGGGGCAATCCCGGTCCTGCAGATCCAGGCCTTTTCGATCATCGCTGCGTTTGTCGCTCAGGCCTGCATGTACGCGACCGTCGCCATGGAGATGATGCGCGAACTGATCCTCGCCAATGTGATCGGACTGATCGCGATTGTCGTGATCGGGGTGCCGATGATTCAGGCCTGGGACGCTGAGGGCGCCGCGGTCGCCGCCGTGTTTGCAGATTCGATCACCGCGCTTGTCTACATCTATCTCGTCGGGCGCATCGCAAAGGAGATCCGTCCGAAGTTCAATCACGCCTGGAAACCGTTGCTCGCGGGCCTTCTCGCAGGCGGCGCCGCATACTTCACTCCCGGAGAGGCGATCCTTCAGACGATCGTGGCAGTCGTCGTCTTCAGCGCGGTCGCGCTGATCACGAAGGCGATCCCCAGCGAGGTTTTCGACGCAATCTCGCGTAAGCGCGCGCAGTCAGAGTGACTCAGAGCCCGTTTGGGCGGTAATCGAGCTCGTAACTGAGATCGCTACCACGCTCGCCTATTTCGCGGGCCGGGATTCCGCCGACGACCTTCAGCGCAGCGACGTCCTTGGTCACCACGGCGCCGGCCGCAACGACCGCCCCACGCCCGATCGTCACGCCATCGAGAATCGTCGCGCCGATCCCCAGCCAGACATTGTCCTCGATCACGGTCTCGTTGAACTCGGCAGCGAAATCATCGGCGTGGATGTCATGCGTACCGGTGTAGATCTGCGTGCGGCTGCTGATGTTCGCGTTGCGACCGATCTTCAAGCCGCCGCGGCCGTCGAGCACCACCTCTCGGCCGATGACCGTGCCACTGCCGATCGAGATTCCGCCGGGCGAAAGCACTTCGGCGTGCATCATCAGGACACATTTCCCACGATCCTCCAACTGCATTCCGACCTTCTCGTAGAGCCACATGCGCAGCCCGGCGAAGGGGACATTGCCAACGATCTCATTGACCAACCAGTTGCCGATTGAAACGATCACTACTGACCTGCCGGCCGGGCGACTGCAACGAGTTGGTGGTAGCGATAGGCCCGACCATGGAGCGCAGAGAGCAGATCGAATGCGGCGCGCGGCAGCTTGTCCATGTGCCAGTTGGGCGGCGGCTGCAGGTAGCTGAATGCGCGCGCCTCGGTCACCTTCAGGCCGGCTTCGCCCATCAGGTTCGAGAGCAACAGGGGCGTCCACGTGTAGAGATGGTGATTTGGATCATCCAGGTCGATCTTGCGCTGTTTGCGCCAGTCGTCGATCGGCAGGCAGATCACGACCTTGCCGCCTTCCTTGACGATTCTCCTGATCTGGCGGAATTCATCGAGTGGGGCCAACGAGTGCTCGAGCGCGTGATTTGAGATCACAACGTCAGCGAAGTTGTCCGAGACTTCGGTCGGGGATGCGACGGTCTCGACGTCGATCTCGGCTGCGTACGTGCGCGCCGCTGGATTTGGCTCAATGCCCAGACGCGCGCCCGGGTCGAGCAGTTTCAACAACCAGCCGGTTCCGCAGCCGTAGTCCACGACCGTGTCGCCTGACGAGACGTGATCTATGAAGAATCGCGACGAGACCCAGTTGTTGCGGCGCACGTACTGCTGCTGGTAGGCGAAGTACTCCTCGCTACCCGAGCCCGCATAGTGATCAGAGACTGTGCTTGCGTCATTCATCTAGACCACGAACACCCGTCCAACGAGCTCCTTTGGCCCGCCGAGCGAATCGACCGCAGCGCTGACGCGCGGGTCCTCGCCGTAGTCGTGTCCGCAGACGATTTCGGCGCCGACCGAGCGTGCCCAGTTGATGTCGGCAAGCGTCGTCTCGGTCGAGTGGTCGGCGTCGCAGAAAACGAGGGCCGGCGGCGGGCCGTCGTAGCTGTCAAAGAACTCCTGCTTGTCGACGTTCTTGACCGTGACGTTGTACTTGGCCGTGGCCTGCTCGAGCACCTTACGCGTTGCAAACTCGTGCACCTCGGGCGAGAGGTCAAGGGGATTCCAGCTGAAGTTGTCCACGCCGATCAGCGGCTGCTCCGGGTCCTTGAAGAGCGTCAGGATCGTCGTGCTGTGCCCAAAGAGCGTGCCGATCTCGACGATCGGACGGGCAGGGTCCGTGCGCTGGTCGAGCTCGCCCAGGAAGCGGCCTTCCTCGATCGAGACCTCGGCGGGTGTGGCAACCGCGACGACGCCGATCTGGACGCGCAGGCGACTCAGCAGCGGGTTCACCGCCGCGATGCATTTCAGAATCAGGTCTTTCATCGGCTTGTATGTCCCATCGATTCGACGCCTGAGACTACAGATCAGATCCTGCGGCGCTGTTATGGTCGCGCCGATGAGCTCGATCAGGGTCGCATTACTCGGGGGTGTGCCCCGGCCGCTCGGCGGCGGCGGACTGGAACGCCAGGTCGATCTGACTGCGGACGCATTGCGCGCGCGGGGCCACCAGGTCACGCCGGTCTCGAGGATGAATGCCGATGATTCTTTCGACCTCCTGCACACGATCGGCAACGGCCCGGACGTCTGGATGACGCTCGAACACTGGCGCAAGCACCCGAGCCCTCTGGTTGTGTCGCCGGTCGTCATCTGCAGTCCTGGCGCCACGGAGATCAAGCTTCGGATCGGCGCGTCCATGGGATTCGTGGTGCCGAACGTGAACAGCATGACGCGGGACGTTCTGCGACGGGCCGACCAGATTGTCGCGCTGACCGCATACGAGCGCGACTTCGTCCGCAAGCTTGCCGGCAAGAAGGATGTGACAATAATTGACAACGGCGTCAAGCGCGTGGACCTCGCAGCGCAGAATCCCGCCTCCGATTCGCGTCCCTACGTGGTGATGCTCGGATCAGTTTCCGAACGCAAAGGACAGGCCGCTGTACTTCGCGAGCTTGGTTCCCGCTTCCACTTCGTCGTTGCCGGCGGCGTAGAGGGCGGAACCGCGGCCGTTCGCGAATGGGAGAAGGTCGTCGCCAGCAGCGGGGCGGAGTGGCTCGGCGAGATCCACGATCCATCTGTCGTTGCTCGACTGCTCACGGATGCCAGCGCCCTCGTGCTCTTCAGCCGCGCCGAAGTCCAGAGCCTTGCCGTGCTCGAGGCGCTCGCGTACGGCACACCCGTCGTCGCCAGCGCGCTGCCGAGCCACAAGGAACTTGCCGAGCGTTGGCCCGGCTGGGTCATACCGGTCCGCGGAATCAGCGGCGCAGGCAGCGCGCTGACCAGACTCCTGGAATCACCGCCGGCCGGACCGCCGCCGGATGTGCTCACCTGGGACGACGTCGCCGCAAAGCTCGAAACCGTTTACGAGCGGGCATTGTCCAAAACCACCTCATAGGCGGCGAAATTCCGGTCATCGGCGCGACGATACGCGCCGGATACCATCGCGCTTCGCCCGATCGCAGAGCGGTCGGCGGTTGAATGCGAATCCTTTCGATCACCCCAAATCCTCCGGCCCGCACGCAGGTCAACGGCGGCGCGACGCGGCAGTACCACCTGTACAAACGCCTGATCGATCTCGGTCACGAGGTCGTTGTGGTCGCGCCGTTTCCCTACGGCAGCCGAGCAACGGTTGACGAGCTTCGCGCCGAGGGCTTCATCGTGCATGAGCACATGCGGCCGGTGTCCTTGGCGCGTGAGGTCGCGGCGGCAGTCGTGCGCAAACCCTCGTTGCTCTTCACGGCATTTCGCCAGTCGTACACGTTTCTCGTCGGAGCTGTCTACTGGGTCGACATCGGTCCGATCGCGAAGCGGGTCCTGGCGGAAGGAAGCTTCGACGTGCTCTGCCTTGACGACTACGCCGCGCCGTGGATCGATGAACTCGGGGAAACCCCGCCGACGGTGCTCGTCAATCACCAGGTCGACAGCGCCTACAACGCGCACCGCGCGGAACGCCGATCGGGAATCGCGCGCTGGCGCGCGCTTGGCAACGCCCGCCACAGCCTTCGCATGGAGCGCAAGTACACGCCGCGCTTCTCTGAGGTCATCTGCATGTCGGACGACGAAGTCGAGCTGCTCAGTGAAATCGTCGGTGATGCGATGCCGCCAGCCCGCGCGATCGGTAACGGCGCCGACATCGAATGGCTCGAGGACACTGGACCCGATCCCGACGAGCACCGCGTGCTCTTCACCGGAACGATGTCGTTCGAGCCGAATGCGATTGGCGCGCAATGGCTCGGAAATGAAGTCTGGCCGTTGGTTCGTGGGCTCGACCCAGAAGCGACGCTGGACATCGTCGGCCGCGACCCCTCGCCAGCCACGCTCGCCCTCGGCGAAGCGCCCGGGATCACGGTCCACGCTTCGGTGCCAGAGATGAAACCGTTCTTCTCATCAGCCTCGGTCTGCACCCTTCCGATGCGCGAAGGCGGAGGTACGCGGTTGAAGCTCGCCGAGGCATTCGCGGCGCGGCGCGCCGTCGTCGCGACCACCAACGGCGCAACCGGCGTCGACGTCGAGGCCGGCCGCGACCTCTTGATCGCGGACTCGCCGTCCGATTTTGCCGCCGCGATCGTCGACCTGCTGAACGATCGCGAGCGCCGCGCGCAGCTGGCGGCTGCAGGTCACGCCATCGCCGTGGAGCAGCTCAACTGGAAGAAGCTCGGCGACCGCTGGGAAAGCACTTTGCTGGAAGTCGCAGCCAGAGCCCAAGGTCAAAATCCTCCTGCTCGAGGCTCGAGCTAGCGCACAGCAACTGCAACAACCAACGCTCCGAGCTGGGCGTTGGGATTCAGTCGATCGTCACGTTGCGACCGAGAACCGGTATGCGCGCGTGGATCTCGGGAGGCAGCGCCCCGAACGCCAGAACAATTCCTCCGTAGACCGCAATCCCGAGGATCGCCGAAGGTACCGCCGGCAGACCGATCAGGACCACGGCACAACCTGCGCTGCCCGCAAGAAGCACGAAGCCCGCCCACTTCAACCCCGGAAGCGCCTGGCGATCAATCCGGGCGACGACGCTCAGGTAGCCGGCGGCCAGCAGCACCTCTCCGACGACGATGCCCGCAGCGGCGCCCTCGCCGCCGTATGCAGAAGCCAGGGCTGCCGTGACTCCGATACTCAGCGCGGCGCCGATCACACTGACCACGACGAGCTCGCGGTGCCGTCCGGCTGCAAGCAGCACCGTGCTTCCGGAGTTCAACAGATAGCTGGCGGGAAGCGCAAATCCAATTATCGCGAGCATCTGAATCGCGTCCTGGTATTTGGGACCACCCAGAATCGCGACGACGAACTCTGCGCCGTTGAGGAGACCGATGGCGCAAGCAAGCCCCACGAGCACGGCCGTCTGCATTATCCGGCGCGTCGCATAGATCAGTCTCTCGAGGTCGTCCCGGGCAGAGACGACAAGTAGTGGGAACGCTCCCAGAATCGCGATGATCCCGGCAGCGAGCGTCACGGCGAACACGCGAAAGGCGAGGGCGAGCTGGCCGGACTCGTAACCATTGAGCACGAGGTCGCTGGCGACCTGGGCCAGATATACGTAGGCAGCGCCGACCGAAGCAGCAACCGCGAAGGCACCAACCGATGAGAGCAGCGACCGCATCGTCGCCGGATCCCACGTGGGCGTGATCGTCGTGATCCGACGGACAAGCAGTGCAGCGGCGATCGTCACGACTATCGCCGCGGGCAGCAGCGCGCCGATGACCAGGCCGACACTCCCCGAGATCACCGCAGCAAGGATCATCAGCCCCGACCAGATGCCCTGGCGAGTCGCGTCGAGGAGGGCGAGCTCCGTGAACCTGTAGGTCGCCTGCAACGGCACGCAGTAGGACGTGTACAGCGCGACCACACACAGACCGATCGAGGCGGCGATCAGCCCGGCCATCGTGCCCGACGGGTAGCCGGCAAGCAGACCGAAGGCGATGATCCCGGCTGTCGCCACGAGGCTGAAGAGGATCCTCAGCGTGATCAGCGCACACATGTTGCGCTCCCGCTCAGCGCCTTCGAGAGCGGCGAAGTCGCGCATACCGAGCGCCAGCAGACCGAAGTCAGAGAGCCCCAGTCCGACCGACACAAGCGAAATGACCGTCGTGTACACCGCGAAGTCGACCGGTCCGATGGCGCGCGAAACCACGGACGTGGAGACGACCGCGACTGCGGTTGCAAAGCCGTAAGCGATCAGCCGCCAGACGCCACCTCTGACGATCTTGGCTCCGATGTTTTCGCGCTCTTCGGTGGCCTCGGCTGGCGTGTCCACAGCTGGGCCGTCGACTTTGACGGCATTGGGGGGCAGATCCGGCACGGCTCCAGCTTATTGGCGGGCTGGGCCGCAATCGCGCGTGGGCGCGGTCGCCCACCGCGTCTGTAGTGTGTCGCCACGGATGGCTTACTTCGACGAGCAGTTCGACGCGCACCTTGATCTGGCGGCGGCCACCCGTGATGCCGTACGCGAGCAGTACGACGCGATGCTGGCCGCCTGGCTCGATGCGCTGGGCAGCGGCAGCAAGATCCTCCTGTTCGGAAACGGCGGCAGCGCGGCCGACGCTCAGCACCTGGCGGCCGAGCTCGTGGGCCAGTTCACGGTCGACCGAAAAGGCCTGGCAGGGATCGCTCTGACCACCGACACATCGGCCCTGACCGCGATCGGCAACGACCGCGGGTTTGATCAGGTCTTCACACGTCAGCTCGAGTCGCTCGGTCGGCCCGGCGACGTCGCGGTGGGCTTCACGAGTTCGGGCAACAGCGCAAACATCACCAACGCGCTCACGTATGCCAGGGCCAACGGCATCGTTCCAGCCGCGTTCTGCGCGGGCGACGGCGGAGAGCTTGCCGGCCTTGCCGATCCGATGATCCTCGTGCCCGGCGGCGCCACCCCGCGCATCCAGGAGATGCACATCACGCTCGGTCACATGCTCTGTGGCCAGCTCGAGATCGAACTCGGACTGGTCTGATGAGCAGCGAGACCGTCTGTCGCGTCTGCGGCGGCGCAAGCGTCGAGACCGTCCTCGATCTGGGCGATCAGCCGCACTGCAACTCATTGCTGCTGGCCGAGCAGCTCGATCAGCAGGAGCCTTGCTACCCGCTGCGCCTTGGTTTCTGCCACGACTGCACGACGGTGCAGATCGACCACACCGTCCCCAAAGAGACGATGTTCAGCGAGTACCTCTACGTCTCTGGCACCACGCGCACGCTGCGCGAGCACTTCGCCGACAGCGCCGGCCGCCTGAAGCAGCAGGTCCACCTGCACCCGGGCGATCTTGTGGTGGACATCGGCAGCAACGACGGCACGTGGCTCGCCGAGTGGCAGAACCTCGGCATGAGCGTGCTGGGCGTCGAGCCCGCGCGCAGCATCGCCGCGCAGGCCAACAAGGCCGGCATCCCGACGGTCAATGATTTCTTCGACGCCGATGTCGCGCGGCAGATCCTCGAAGAGCACGGCGCGCCGAAGCTCGTCACCGCGGCCGGCGTCTTCTTCCACCTTGAAGAGCTGCACAGCGCAACCGAGGGCGTCGCCGAGTTCTGCCGCGCGGGCGCGACCTTCTGCGTGCAGGCGATCTACCTGGGCGAGATGCTGAGGGGCAACGAGTTCGACAACATCTACCACGAGCATTTGACCTACTGGACCGTGCGATCGATCGGCGAGCTGTTCAAGCGCCATGGCCTCGAGGTCTTCTCGGCCAACCTCGTTCCGATCCACGGCGGCACGCTTGAGTTGCTGGTCGGCGCCGAGGGCGCCAACGAGATCCAGCCCTCGGTCGCTGAGTTCCGCTCCCGCGAGGATGCGCTCGGCTACGGCGAGATCGAGACCTACCGCCGCTTTGCCAACAAGGTCTGGGAGATGCGCGACGGCCTGCTGGCGATCCTTCGTGACTACAAGGCGCAGGGCAAGACCGTCCACGCCTTCGGCGCTCCCGCCAAGGGCGCGACGCTTCTGAACTCGTTCGGGATCACGACAGAGCTGGTGCCGGTCGCCGAAGAGAAGAACCCCTTGAAGGTCGGGCGCTGGATCCCCGGCGCGCGCATTCCGATTGTCGATGAAGAGTCAGTTGAATCGCCGCCCGACGCCTACCTGATCCTCCCGTGGAACTTCCTCGGGGAGTTCCTGAAGTTCAGGCGCGACTACATCCTCGGCGGCGGAGCGTTCATCGTGCCGGTGCCCGAGCCGACCGTGATCGACGCATCCAACTACGCAGAGCACGTGCCCGATGAATGAGGGCGCGGCGCTGATCCACTCGTCGCGCACGCCGCTGCGCGTGAGCATGTTCGGTGGCGGCACCGACTACCCGGAGTGGTTCAACGACCACCCCGGCGCGGTGCTCGGCTTCACGATCGACAAGTACATCTACATCTCGGCGCTGCGCATGTCGACGTTTGTTGACTACAAGTACCGCGTCGGCTACTCGAAGGTTGAGGCGGTGCAGTCGGTCAGCCAGATCGAGCACCCGGTGGTGCGCGCGGTGCTGGAATCGCAGGAATTCTTCGAGCCGATGGATTATTCGATCCAGGCCGATCTTCCCGCGAGCGCTGGGCTGGGCAGCTCTTCTGCTTTCACGACCGGATTCGTGAATCTCGTGTCGACCTTGAAGGGCATGCCGCGCACGAAGCTCGAGCTGGCCCAACTGGCAATCGACACCGAGCACAACCTGCTCGGCGAGCGGGTCGGGATCCAGGATCAGCTGCACGCGTCGTTCGGCGGGATCAACCGTTTTGACTTCCAGGGCGAGGAGCTCTCGATCCGGCCGATCCAGGTCAGCGGCGCCGATCTTGATCTGCTTGCCGACTGGATGGTGCTGGTCTACACCGGCGTGCAGCGCAGCGCGTCGAAGACTTTGGATGAGCAGCTGGAGAACATCTCCGGCGCGAAGATCGACGACGAGCTGATCGCGATGGTCGAGCTGGTCGATCGCGCCGATGCGCTGTTCGGCAGTTGCAAGGGCGAAGAGTTGCCGCCGCGACTGGCCGAACTGCTGGCCGAGTCCTGGGAGCTGAAGAAGCAGTTCTCGGGCAAAGTTTCGACTCCCGAGATCGACGCGCTGTATGACAAGTGCCTTGCCAACGGCGCGATCGCCGGCAAGCTCTGCGGCGCGGGCAGCGGCGGCTTTCTGCTGATGATGGTCCCGCCGGATGCGCGCAGCGATCTGATCGAGTCGGTCGGCAACGACAACTGCATCGACTTCCGCATTGAGCACCACGGGTCGCTGGTGCGGCCGCAGTGGTGAGCTCGCAGGTCACGATCGTTGACTTCTTGTCGGGCCGCGGATTCGGCGGCCACTACGACGACTACCTTGCCGCACTGACCGACGCCCTCGCCGAGTACTCGCCCGAGGTGATCGCGCCGTTTGCCCAGGGCAGACCGGAGCCTGGGGGGCGATTCGGGATCTACCGGGAGGAGTTCTCGGGCTATCGGCGCGCGTTGAAGAAGAGCGATGCCGTGGTTGTTCACAGCGCGCAGTTCTCGGACTATTTGTGCTTGTGGGCCGCGGCCCGTTCGGTGCGCAAGCGTGACCGCGCGACCTGCCTGCTCGTACTCCGGCGCAGCCCGACGCCCGAGTCGATGGCCGTGGGTGATGAGCGGCTTGGGCGCTTCCTGATCAAGCGGATCGTCGGGATGATTCGGCGCGGGGTGATCCATCCCGTTTCTGATTCGGCCGTCGCGCTCGACGCCTGGCTGAAGACGGCTCCGGGCGTCGAAGGCGAGCTGGTCGCTCTGCCGCCAGTTCCTGGAGCGGCCGACGGCGAGACTCCGACGATCAAGCTGCCGACGCCGAATGGCCCGCTTGTGGCGATCGCCGGCCGCATGCGCGGCGAGAAGGGCAGTGCGAACTACCCGGAGGTCGTCGACGCGACGCTCGAGCTTCTGCCCGACGGGGCGATCGCGCTGCAGACCTGCGAGGACGACGAGGTCTCGAGGGTTGCACTGCAGAAGATCCGTGCGGCGCATGACGGCGACCCGCGCGTGGCGCTGCTCGGTGAGCATCTGACCGGCGCGGATTACCACGCGCTGCTTTCGGCGGCCGACATCGTCGTGCTGCCGTATGACGTGGCCGTCTACGGCACCGGGACCAGCGGGGTGGTGAGCGACGCGCTCGCGCTGGGCGCGGTGGTGGTGGTCTCGCCGATTGAGTGGGTGGTGAGTGAGTTCAGTCGGAACCCTCGGGTGGTTCTGTTGAACAGCTCAGTGAAGGAAGCACTGGAGAGCGCAGTCGCTCGTCTGGGAAGCGCTTCCAGCTCCGAGTCCGGGGCCGACTTCGCCGCGAGCTGGCAGGCAGCGCTGCTGAGCACTGTCGGCTCCCCGTAGACAAGCCGAATTTGCTCCATGCCCCCGTCTTCTGGACGAGAGCATGGAAGATTCTTGGCTTAGGACTGCTGACTCCCGAATCGCGTGAGGTAGTCGTCGACCACCGTGGCCACGCCGTCTTCAATCGGGGTGAATTCAAAGTCGGGGAAGACGCCGCGGACCTTCTCAATGTTGAAGACCTTCTTCAGCACGCCGGTGTAGCGGTCGGTGTCGTACTGGATCTCCGCAGGGTCGTAGCCCACGCGCGCGCAGATCGCCTCGGCGTACTGCTTGATCGTGTGGCCCTGGCCGCTGCCCAGGTTCAGAATGTCATTCGGCCGCTCGGCCACAGCGAGCTCGATCAGCTTCACGGCGTCGCCGACGTACATCAGCTCGCGCACCTGTGAGCCGTCGCCCCACAGCACGACCGGCTCACCATTCTGCTTGCCGCGCACGATCTTGCGCACGAGGTCGAAGATGAAGTGGGAATCCTCCTGATCAAAGCCGGGGCCGTACAAAGTCGAAGGCACGAGATATCGATAACTCATGTCGAACTGATCGTTCAGCGCGAGCACGCCCTGGTAGAGCATGCGCTTGGTCATGGCGTACGTGTACAGATCCCGATCGGGCTCGCCGACCATGTAGTTCGATTCTTTGAGATCGAGCTCTGGCGGGTAGGCGCAGCTGGTGCCCATCGTGACCATCGTCGCCTGCGGCTGCTCGGCGCGCCAGTAGGCCAGCGCGTTGGTGTTGATCTGCTGATTGACGATCCACTGCTCGCCCTTGTGAAAAAGACAGAAGTCGCCGGCCTTGGTCCAGGCGGCCAGGTGGTAGATCAGGTCGTACCTGCCGTCAGAAATCTTCGCCAGATTCGACGAGTCCGTCAGATCGCAGTTCTTCGAATCAAGCACGGTCGTCTCGACGCCCTGCTCGTTCAGATACGGCACAAGATGACGCCCGAGAAATCCGGTTCCGCCCGTGACAAGTGCCGTCTTCGCCATAGCCGCCTAGACGTTGCTGAAGCGTTTGACGCGCAGCATCTTGTAGCCCTTGATCAGCTCGTCGATGCCGCGGGCGAGCGGCCAGTCAGGAGCAAATCCGGTCGACTCGATGCGCTCGTTGGAGACGATGTAGTCGCGCTTGTCGGGGTCCTCGCCGACCGGCGCCTCCAGGTACGTGAACGCCGGGACCTTCTGCTTGATCGCGGCGCAGAGCTCGAGCTTGGAGAGGTTGGCGTCTGAGAGCCCGACGTTGTAGGCGCGGCCCTTCATCGCATCGAAGTTGTCGATCGCGTGGATGAAGGCTTTGGCCACATCCCGGATGTGGATGTAGTTGCGCTTGAAGTGGCCCTCGAAGATCACGACGGTGCGATCGGTCACCGCGCGCAAAGTGAAGTCATTGACCAAGAGATCGATGCGCATGTTCGGCGACATCCCGAAGACCGTCGCCAGCCGGAAAGTGACCGACTCGCCGTGCGCCAGCACCGCCTGCTCAGACGCGACCTTCGTGCGGCCGTACAAAGACACCGGATTCAGCGGCGACTCCTCCGTGCAGAACTGGTCCTTCTCGCCCACGCCGTAGCCGCTGTTGCTGTTGGGGTAGATCACCTTCTGCTCGGGGCGCAGCTTGGTCAGCAGCATCTTGATCGCGTCCTCGTTGATCGTCTGCGCCGAGATCGGGTGGAGATCGCAGAGCGGCGCTCCGACCATCGCGGCCAGCGGAATCACGATGTCCTTGTCCTGCACGAGCTCGGTGATCAGCTCTTCGTTGCGCGCATCGCCGCGCACGGGCGTGAATCCCTCATACGAGCAAGAGCTCGCAAGAAACGGCTCGCCGGTCGCGTAGGTGTCGAGCACGGTGACCGAGTGGCCAAGCTCAAGCAGCAGCGGGGTGAGTACGGAACCGATGTAGCCGGCGCCGCCGGTGATGAGGATCTTCTGGGGATTCGCAGTCATGTTTCTTCACTTGTGGGTGTCGGGACAAAAAGTATGTGAGTTCCGGCCGGCCTCGCCCGGCCGGCGCACCCCGACTCTATGCCGCGAGCCAGTCGAGGCCGGCGATCTCGGGGAGCCCGGCGACGCAGCGCAGCTCGAAGCCCTCGCGCTCACCGGCGGCAAGAACGGCCTCGCGTTCTTTGGCACCGTGGCCGGTCAAGAGGTGGATCGCGCCCGCAAGGCCCGCGCGCGCGGCGGCCTCGACGTCTGCCGCGGTATCGCCCACGAACCAGGACTGCGAGAGGTCCACGCCCAGCATCCGCTCTGCGCGCAGCAGCATCCCGGGGTTGGGCTTGCGGTCTGGATGATCGGCCACGTCATACGGCGCCTTGCCATCGGCGTGAAACGGACAGGCGAGTACTGCATCGATCGCGGCCGGGGCGATCGCAATGTCAATCGTGTTCTGCACCGCGGTGAAGTCTTCCCACCCGTAGTAGCCGCGGCCGATGCCGGCCTGATTGCTGATCACCACAACCGGGATCCCGAGCTCGTTCGCGCGCGCGATCAGCTCGGGCGCGCCGCCCAGCACAACGACGTCCTCGGGCCGGTGCAGGTAGTTGACCTCCTCGACGATCACCCCGTCGCGATCGAGAAACAGCGCCGGGCCGCCGGGCGCGGTTTCGCGCAGGCGCCACTCGCAGATCTCGTCCGCGCCGATCGTTGCTGGCTGTCCGCTGGTCATCGGGGGCCATTCTGGCTGGTCGGCAGGCGTCGGTAGTGTGCGGGCGGTGTCCGGGCAAGCGTCATTTGACTACGCGGTGATCGGCGGCGGCATCCTCGGGCTCGCGACGGCGCGAGAGCTTCTGACCCGACATCCCGCCGCGAGCGTCGTCGTGCTCGAGAAGGAACCAGCTCTGGCCCGGCATCAGACCGGGCACAACAGCGGCGTGATCCACGCCGGCGTCTACTACAACCCCGGCAGCATGAAGGCCACCCTCGGCGTCGCCGGCCGTGACTCAATGGAGGCGTTCTGCCGCGAGCATCAGCTGCCCCACGAGATCTGCGGAAAGGTGATCGTGGCGACCGAAGACTCTGAGCGAGCGGCGCTCGAGGAGTTGCACCGCCGCTCCGTGGCCAACGGCGTCCAGGTCCGCCTGCTCGACGCCGACGGCGTGCGCGAGCTCGAACCGCATGTGCGCTGCGTCGCCGGCCTCCATTCGCCCAACACCGGAATCACCGACTTCGTCGCAGTCGCCCACAAACTTGGTGAGCTCGTCGAGCGAGCAGGCGGTCAGATTCGCTTGAGCGCACCGGTCACCAGGATCAATGTGAAACATGACGGCGTCCGCCTGATCGCCGGCGAAGAAGAGCTGATCGCGGAATTCGTGATCAACTGCGGCGGGCTGCAGAGCGACCGGCTGGCGCGCATGGCCGGAGCAAAGCCGAAGCTCAGGATCGTCCCCTTCCGTGGCGAGTACTACTCGCTGAAGTCACCGGCCGCCGAGCTGGTGCGCACCCTGATCTACCCCGTGCCCGATCCCGACTTCCCGTTTCTCGGCGTTCACCTCACGCGCGGGATCGACGGCCACGTCCATGCCGGCCCCAACGCCGTGCTCGCGGCCAGCCGCGAGGGCTACTCAAAGCGCGACTTCCGCGCACGCGACTTCGCCGACTCGCTCGGCTATCGCGGCTTCTGGCGTCTCGCTGGAAGGCACCCACGCGAGGGTGCCGGAGAGATGTGGCGATCGGCCTCTAAGAAGGCGTTCGTGAAGCGCATGCAGCGGTTGATGCCGGAGGTGACGGTCGACGACGTCGAGCCGGGAGGAAGCGGCGTCCGTGCCCAGGCCCTCATGCCCGACGGCCGGCTCGCCGACGACTTCGTGATCATCACCCACGGTCCCACGATCAACGTCTGCAACGCGCCGTCACCGGCGGCGACGGCTTCGCTCGAGATCGCGAAGCGGATCGTCGCTCACGCAGAGCGCGCCTGGAGAACCGATCCGTAGGCAGCGACCGTCTGCTCGGCGGCGCGCTCCCAGCTGAACTCGGCGGCGCGCGGCGGGCCGGCGGCAGAGAGCCTGGCCCGCAACGCCGGGTCATCGAGCACCCTGTCGATCGTCGCAGCGATGTCATCGACGTCGTACGGATCGAAATACACGGCAGCATCGCCACCGACCTCGGGCATCGAGGAGACATTTGACGTGGCGACCGGCGTGCCGTGATCCATCCCCTCGAGCACCGGCAACCCGAAGCCCTCGGCCAGCGATGGGAACGCAACAAGCTCTGCGTAGGCAAAGAGCGCGTCCATGTCGGCGTCGTCGATCCAACCCAGCAGCGTCACGCGGTCGGTCAGGCCCAGCGCCTTGATCTGATCGGTCAACGCGTCCTCGGCGCCAGAGGCGTAGCCCGGCAGCACCAGATCGACCGCAGGTTCGTGCTTGAGCTGCGCGAACGCCTCAAGCAACCGCCCGAGATTCTTGTGCCCGCGGCGCGCTGAGGGCGCCAGCACATACGGCCGATCGCCGAGCCCAAGCCGCGAGCGCATCTCCGCTTCAGGCGCAGGCGTCCCAGACTTCCGCGCCGCGATGTGCACGACGTCGATCTTCGAGCGGTCGACCTTCGTCACCCGCGCGACCTCCTTGGCCGAGGCCTCCGAGAGCGTCAGCACGCGTTCTGCCCGGCGCGCGCCCATCGGCACCAGCACCGACTGGCCGGTGCGCATCGCGAAGGTGTGCGCCTCGGGGTGCAGCGCGTAGATCACGTCGTGGGTGGAGGTGACCTGCGGGGCCGAGCAGAAGAACGGCGCCGTCATTCCGAAGTTGTGCAGCAGGTCGATCTTCTCGCGACGCACCGCGAGCGGCAGGAGCGTCTGCTCTCCGAGCACGCGCAGCAGCCGGCCGGTGCTGGGCATCTTCAGGGGAACGGGACGCGCGCCCATTGCAGTCACGTCCTCGGCGCTGATGCCGCCGCGGCCGATGAACGCCACAAGCTCCCAGTCCGGCCGCAGCTCGTGCAGTGCGGGGATCAGCTGTCGCGCGTAAGTTTCCGTGCCGCCGGTCTGGCCGGGCACGAGATACAGAAGATTGAGTCCGATTCGGGTTGCAGCAGGCATCGCGCGAGCCAGCCTAGCCACGCTCATTTCCCTGTACAGAGTGCGTGCGTAGACTGGCGCGGATGCGAGTGTTGCTCCTCACGACGGATGCTCCTGCGCCGCGCCACGTGAACGGTGGCACGACCAGGCAATACAAACTCTTCAGCCGCCTGCTCGAGCTTGGACACGAGGTGACCGTCGTCGGCGTGTTCGCTGCGCGCGAGGACCCCTACATCGAGGAGTTGCGCGAGGAAGGGTTTCGTGTGATCGCCCACGAGCGGCCGGCGTCACGGATGCGCGAAAGGCTCGCGGCAGCAGGTCGCCAGACCGCGATCGCCGAATACGACTGGCGCGCGCTGGGCGACAGATACGCCGCCGCGTTCGAATCGGTGATTGCCGGCTCGAAACCGCGGTTGGTAGTTTCGAAGTGATGCGCTACCAATCTGAACGCGTCCCCGAGGCGACCGAACGCGAGCGCGATGTCAACCTGACTCACCGTCCGCAGATGCTCGAATACGAGGCGATCGCCGACGAGGTCGCCTCG
Source organism: Thermoleophilaceae bacterium (assembly GCA_016463365.1). The sequence goes on from JAEMRJ010000007.1 coordinate 26,688, forward strand.
GCAAGGCCCACCCTGACGCTCGACTGGGGCTGTGGTTGGGGGCAGGTCAGCGAGCTGCTGATCAACCGCTCGCTCAACGTCAAGTCCTACGACTACGACGGCGACGACGCACCGGAAGCCGAAGTGCCGCTGGAGCGGTACCCGAAGATCAGCGCTTTCCTTTCGGCCGAGCCGGTCAAGCTGCCGTACGCCGACGGCGAGTTCGACGCGGTGCTCTCGTGCGGCGTTCTCGAACACGTGATGGATCCCGAGGCATCACTCGATGAGCTCTTCCGGATTCTGAAACCAGGCGGCCGAGTGTTCATTTTCAAGCTGCCCAACCGCCGCTCGTATCTGGAGTGGGTCGCACGCAGGCTCGGCTGGTACTACCACGGCAAGGAGCCCTTCGACACGCTGTACACACTTCCCGGAGCGAGCTCGATCGTCGAGCGGCACGGCTTCACCGTCGAGCGCGCCGCCTACGCGAACATGCTGCCGCTGACCGCCGGCGGCGAGCCCGCGAACAAGCTTGCTCCGCTGATCTGGAGTGCCAACCGGCTGCTGGCAAAGATCCCACTTCTGAACCTGCTCGCGACGAACGTCGAAGTCGTCGCCGTGAAGCCCGGCTAGATCCGCGCGTTCACGCGCGCTTCGGCCTCCAGCCGATGCGCGGCGTCGCGCTCAATCCACTCGCGGTTCTCGCGGAACCATTCGATCGTGGTCATCAGGCCGTCGTCGAGCGACACCGCGGCCTCGAAGTCAAACTTCTGTTTTGCGCGCGTCGTGTCGAGCGAGCGTCGCGGCTGACCGCCCGGCTTATCCGTGTCCCAGATCAGATCGCCGGTGAACCCCACCAGCCCAGAGATCTTCGTGGCGAGGTCCTTGATCGTGATCTCGAATCCGGCTCCGAGGTTGACCGGCTCGCCCTCGTCGTAGCGCTCGGCGGCAAGCAGGATGCCGCGTGCCGCGTCTTCGACGTAGAGAAACTCGCGGCTCGGCGAACCGTCGCCCCACAGAGTGACCGACAGGGCTCCGTTCTCGACGGCCTCCTCGAACTTGCGGATCATCGCCGGGATCACGTGAGAGCTTGCGGGGTCGAAGTTGTCACGCGGACCGTAGAGATTCACCGGCATCAGAAAGACGATGTCCATCCCGTACTGCTCGCGGTAACCCTGTGCCTGCGCGAGCAACGCCTTCTTCGCGATTCCGTAAGGGGCGTTCGTCTCTTCGGGGTAGCCGTTCCAGAGCTCTTCCTCGCGGAAGGGGATCGGCGTGAATTTCGGGTAGGAACAGATCGTGCCGAGCTGCACGAACTTGGCGGTGTTGTTACGGCGCGCGTGTTCCATCAGCTGCGCGCCCATCATCAGGTTGTCGTAGAAGAAGGCACCGGGATTCTCGCGGTTGGCCCCGATTCCGCCGACTCGCGCAGCCAGGTGGATGACGATGTCGGGCTTCGCCTCGCGGTAGAGCCGGCGCACCGCTTCCTCGGTCGTCAGGTCGAACTCTTCAGAGCGCGGCACGAACGGATCTGCGCCAAGCGCCTTCAACTGCGCGACGATCGCCGAACCGAGGAATCCCGATCCGCCTGTCACAACAACGTTGCGACCCGCGAAGGCATCGACCGCGGGCGTCACCAACTCAGTCATCCGATCCCTC
>JAEMRJ010000007.1:28422-40391 GCA_016463365.1 Thermoleophilaceae bacterium
GCGACCCGCGAAGGCATCGACCGCGGGCGTCACCAACTCAGTCATCCGATCCCTCGCCGGTCAGGATGGCAAGCGCGTTGGCGTTGCCGTAAGGAGATCCGAAATTCTTCGCAAGTGCCGTCGGCTTGTCGCACTCGCGCCATGAGCAATAACGCCCGGTGCGCTCGAGCCAGTCGATGCGATCTGCGGGAATCTTGTCATTCGCAAGCGCATCGTCGAGCCACGCGTTCCAATCCACCGGAACGCTGACGAGCAGCTTGCCCCCGGGAGCAAGCGCAGTGACCAAGCGCTCGTAGGCGGCGAGCAGCTTCGCGGGCTCGCGCGGTGTCTCGTCCCAGCCGACGTGCTCAAGCGTGGAGATGCTGACAATCAGATCAAATTTTTCTTCGTCGCCGAGCTCGAGGATGTCGATGTTGCGCACGCCGTCGGCCTGCTCGTACTTGTCCACGACCTCGTGCCCGGTGACTCCGTACCAGGAAAGCACGTTGCCGACCTCAAGCACACGCTTACCGGGGGCAGATTCGAGCGCGTCGTACGCGATCGCGAGTTCGACGCAACGTTCGTTGGCCCACGTGCGGTTGTACATCGAGAGCACGTAGCGCAGGTCGCTGCCGCGGTAGCGGAACGTGGAACCTCGGCGGAACACGGCAAGAGCAAGTTGCTCGAACTTCATGACAGCCCAGTAGAGCGGCGTCAGGACGCCCTTGCTGTAGCCGATTCTCGTGTCATAGGTGATTTCAGTCAACTGCTGATTCCTCCGGGTGGATCGTATCTGCCGATCGGCGGGGTCATTCGCAACCGGCTGCTGACCTAGGATTGGATTCATGACGCGCAATCTTGCGATCGTTCCGGCCTACAACGAAGAGGCCACCGTGGAGGCGGTCGTGCGGCGCATCAACGCCGAGGCTCCCGACTTCGACGTGCTGGTTGTCGACGACGGGTCGACCGACCACACCACCGCCCGCGCGCGTGCAGCTGGTGCCGCCGTCGCGCGACTTCCCTTCAATGTCGGGATCGGCGGCACGGTTCAGACCGGGTATCGCTATGCGCTTGCAGGCGGCTACGACTACGCGGTTCAGGTTGACGGCGACGGTCAGCACGATCCGGCCGAGATCAAGAAGCTGGTCGCCCGGATAAGCGCCGAGCCCCGCGTCGAGATGGTCTACGGCACGCGGTTCGCTGAGTTCAGCGGCTACCAGTCAACCGCCGTGCGCCGCTTCGGAATCAAGCTGTTCGCGCTGACGCTTTCATTGGTCACAAAACAGCGGGTGACCGATCCGACCTCTGGGTTCCGGCTCTGCGACCGTCGCGCGATCGCCCTTTTCGCCGAGAACTATCCGATCGACTATCCCGAGGTCGAGGCGATCCTGCTGATGCACCGCAATCAGTTGCGATCGGCCGAGGTCCCGGTGACCATGAACGCTCGTGGCGGTGGCAGCTCGTCGATCACTCTGCTCAAGAGCGGTTATTACATGATCAAAGTGCTGCTCGCGGTGTTTGTCGGGTTGTTCCGCGCCCCGGTCAAATTCGAACCGGGCGAGGAAGCGCCGCTGAAGGCCCAGGCGGGTATCTGATGAACGTGCTCCTGGCAGCCGAGGGCCTTTCCAACCGCCTGCAGCTCGTCGCGATCCTCGTGACGGCCGGGCTTGTCGTGCTCGTGTTCGAGCTGATCCGACGCCGCAGGCTGATGGAGCGCTACTCGTTGCTGTGGCTGTTCGCCGCAATCGTGCTCTTGATCCTCGCGATCTTCGACGGCCTGCTCGCGAGCTTCGCCAGCGGCGTCGGAATCGCCACGCCGTCGAACGCGCTGTTTGCTGCGGCGATCGGGTTTCTCGTTCTGCTGGTGCTGCACTTCTCAACTTCGATCTCGCGGCTGACCGACGAATCGAAGGTGCTTGCCCAGCGGGTCGCGCTGGCCGAGGAGCGGCTGCACCGCCTGGACGGCTCGCCCGATGAAGGCGAAATCGAGGCCGAACGCCGTGAGCTCGCCGCAGAACCGCCCGTCAGCGAACACTCGACCTCGTGAACCTGCCCGCCCGGCGCGTAATCGTCGGCACGAGTGTGTCGATCACCGACTACGCCGAGGTTCTGGGCGTGTTCGAGAGTGCCGTCGCAGAGGACCAACGAATCTATGTCTGCTGCGCCCCGGCGAGCACGTTGATGTTTGCGCGCGATGACGCCGCGCTGCAGGCAGCGCTCGCCGACGCCGCAGTCGTGACGCCCGATGGGATGGGCGTGGTCCACGCCGCGCGCATGCTCGGCGAGTCGATCGACGACCGTGTCTACGGGCCGGACCTGATGCTCGCCCAGCTCGAGCGCGCGGCGGCTGCCGGCACACCGACCTATCTCTACGGCGGGTTCGATGACGCGGCACTCGCGGCGCTGACCGCCGAACTGACCAGCCGATTCCCGGGCCTGCAGATCGTCGGCGGCGAGTCGCCTCCGCACAGGCCGCCGACGGCCGAAGAGGCGGCCGCGACGGTCGCCGCGATCAACGAGTCCCGGGCGCAGATCGTCTGGGTCGGGCTCGGCTCGCCCAAGCAGGAACTCTGGATGCAGGCCAACCGCGCGCAGCTGGCGGCTCCGGTGCTCTGCGGAGTGGGCGCAGCCTTCGACTTCTTCATCGGCCGCGTCGATCAGGCGCCGCGGTGGATGCAGTCGCGCGGGCTCGAATGGCTCTACCGCCTCTTCAAGGAGCCGGTTCGACTCGGCAAGCGCTATCTGCTGACGCTGCCCGCCTTCGTGTTCGCCGTGGCAGCGCAGCGACGGCGCGAAAAGTAGTTCTGAGTAGGCTGACGCGCCGTGGAAGCCGCACCCAGTCCAGAAATCTTCGCCGACAGCTGCCCTGCCTGCGGCGCTGCCCTGCGCGAAGCGATCGACGTGACCGGTGTCGACCGTGCGCTCGGGGTCCCCGGTGAGTTCGAGGTTCGGATCTGCCCCGGCTGCGGCACCGGCAAGTCCTACCCCTACGTCGCCGAGGACGACCTCGCAGCGCTCTACGAGGGCGACTACCCGCAGCACACCGAGTGGAAGCCCAACCTGATCTCACGCATGATCTTCAATCCCGCGCACGCGATCTACGTGAAACGCCTGATGAACCTGATGCCACTTGTCGGCACGAAGGGTCGAACCGGGCGCTTCCTCGATGTCGGCTGCGGCAACGGCTGGGTCAGCGAGCAGATGAACGCACGCGGCTGGAAGTCCGAGGGCATCGAGCCCACGACCGCCGGTTGCGCCCAGACCCGCGCCCGCGGCGTCGAGGTCCACCAGGGCACGATCAACACGCTTCCCGAACTACAGCCGAGCAGTTACGACGCGGTCCTCTTCTTCCACGCGCTCGAACATGTCGCCGACCCGCGTCAGGACCTCACACGCGCGATCGAACTGATGGCGCCGGGCGGTCAGCTGCTGATCGGCATTCCAAACTTCGGCTGCTGGCAGCGCAAGCACTTCGGTAGCGACTGGCTGATGCTGGAACTGCCACGCCACCGCACGCACTTCACAGAGAAAGGCCTGCGCGCCCTGGTCGAGAGCCTCGGCCTGACGGTCACCCGCACATCCAAAGGCACATCGATGAGCGCCCTGCCCAAAACACTGCAGATCAAGTACAGCGGCAAGCTGCGCAGCAGCAGCGGTTTCGCTGAGAAGGCGCTGATCGGACTGGCGATGCCGTTCCAGCCGCTTACCGCGCTCTACAACCGCATGCGCGGGGGCGGAGAGATCCTCAACCTCGTCGCCGAGAAGCCCCTGCAGCAATAGCCGTCAGGTACGCTGCGCGGCAATGTCTGACCAGCTGAAAGGCCTGATTCTCTCCGGCGGTAAAGGCACCCGCCTGCAGCCGATCACGCACACTTCGGCGAAGCAACTGGTGCCCGTGGCCAACAAGCCGGTGCTCTTCTACGGCATCGAGGCGATGGTCGCGGCAGGCATAAAAGAGATCGGCATCATCATCGCCCCCGAGACCGGCGACGAGATCCGCGAGGTCACCGGCGACGGCTCCCAGTTCGGCGCCGAGATCACCTATCTGCCGCAGGCCGAGCCGCTTGGCCTTGCCCACGCAGTCCTCACCGCCGAGCCGTTCATCGGTGAATCGCCGTTCGTCATGTACCTCGGCGACAACCTGCTGCGCGACGGCATCGTCTCGCTCGCCGAGCAGTTCCAGACTTCAAATCCCGACGCGCTGATCCTGCTCACCAAGGTCCCCGACCCCGAGCACTTCGGCGTCGCCGAGTTGCACGAGGGCAGGGTCGTCGCGCTCGCCGAGAAGCCGCCCGAGCCGAAGACGGACCTCGCGCTGGTGGGCGTCTACATGTTCACCTCCACGATCTTCGATGCTGCGAAGGCGATCGAGCCCTCCGCGCGCGGCGAGCTCGAGATCACCGACGCGATCCAGTACCTCGTCGACCAGGGCAAGAACGTCGAGCCGCACCTTGTGGACGGCTGGTGGAAGGACACGGGCCGCCTCGAGGACATGCTCCAGGCCAACCGGCTCGTGCTCGAAGATCTGCCTTCGCGTCGCGACGGCGAGTTGATCGACACGCAGATCGAGGGTCGCGTCGTGATCGAAGCCGGCGCGCGCCTTGAGCGCTGCGTCGTCCGCGGACCTGCCGTGATCGCCGCAGGCGCGCGGCTGACCGATTCCTACATCGGGCCGTACACCTCGATCGACAAAGACGTGATCGTCGAGCGCTCAGAGATCGAGTACTCGATCGTGCTCGAGGGATCCCACATCGCAGACCTCGGCGCGCGCCTCGAAGCCAGCCTGATCGGCAAACACTCGAAGGTCGTTCGCACCGACGGCATGCCGCGCACCTATCGCCTGTTGGTCGGCGACAAGTGCGAAATTTCACTGGTATGAAGATCGCCATCACAGGCGCGGGCGGAATGCTCGGACAGGACATGGTCGCCGCCGCCGACGCCGTGCACCACGAGGTCGCAGCCTTCACCCGCGCAGACCTGGACGTGACCGACGAGCGTGCAGTGCTGGCCGCCTTCGAGCGCGAGCTCCCCTCACTGGTGATCAACTGCGCCGCGTACACCGACGTCGACGGCGCCGAGACCGACGAAGTCAACGCCTTCATGATCAACGAGGACGGCGCGCGTAATGTCGCCGCCGCAGCTGCCGCGATCGGCGCGCGCGTGATCCAGATCAGCACCGACTACGTCTTCGACGGCACCAAGCGCGAGCCGTACGTCGAGTCCGACCCGACCGGTGCGATCGGCGTCTACGGCCGCAGCAAGCTCGCCGGCGAGAAGGCCGTGCGCGAAGCGAATCCGCGCCACCTGATCGTGCGCACGTCCTGGCTCTACGGCCTTGGCGGCAAGAATTTCGTCGAGACGATGCTCGGCCTGGCAGCAGAGCGCCGCGAGATCCTGGTCGTCACCGACCAGATCGGCTGCCCAACCTACACCCGCGAACTCGCCGACGCAGTCATCGAGCTTGCCGACTATGAGCGACTGGGCGTTATGCACATCTGCGGCGCAAGCCCGTGCTCGTGGTACGACTTCGCGCGTGAGATCTTCCGCCAGAGCCAGGTCGAGGTGATGGTGCTCTCGGGCACCACCGAGATGCTCGCCCGCCCGGCTCCGCGCCCGGTCTACTCGGCGATGATCAGCGAGCGCGACGAGACGCCGGCACTCTCGCGCTGGGATCACGGTCTGCACGCATATCTGGTCGCGCGTTCGGTGCTGCACACGCAGGAGAACGAAGCGCTCGACCCCAACATGGAGATCAACTCATGAAGCTTCTGGTCACCGGCGGCGCCGGCTTCATCGGCAGCAACTTCGTGCGCCACGTGCTCACCAACCACCCGGACGATCAGATCGTGGTGCTCGACAAGCTCACATACGCCGGCCGAATGGAAAACCTGGCCGACCACGAGGGCAACTCCAACTTTCAGTTCATCCACGGCGCGATCGAGGACCGTGAGATCGTGGCGGTGGCCGTCGAGGGCGTCGACGCAATCATCAACTTCGCCGCCGAGAGCCACGTTGACCGCTCGATCGAAGAGCCGGACGCCTTCATCACGACCGACGTCTTCGGCACCCAGGTGTTGCTTGAGGCAGCGCGCGAGCAGAAGATCGGCCGCTACCTGCAGATCTCGACCGACGAGGTCTACGGCTCGATCGACGAGGGCAGCTTCACCGAAGAGTCGCCGATTGACCCGTCATCGCCGTATTCCGCCAGCAAGGCCGGCGGCGACATGCTCGTTCAGGCCTACCACCGCACGTACGGCCTGCCGGCGCTGATCACCCGCGCCAGCAACAACTACGGCCCCTACCACTACCCCGAGAAGCTGATCCCGCTGTGCGTGCTGAATGCTTTTGCGGGCATCAAGCTGCCGGTCTACGGCGACGGGATGCAGGTGCGCAACTGGCTCTACGTCGAGGATCACTGCAGCGGCATCTACGCGGCGCTGACCAAGGGCAAGGAGGGCGAGGTCTACAACATCGGCGGCCCGGACGAGTGCCCGAACATCGAGGTCGTGAAGCGCATCGTCGAGCTCACCGGCAACGATGAGTCGCTGATCGAATACGTCAAGGACCGCCCCGGCCACGACGTGCGCTACTCGCTCTCATCGGCCAAGATCCGCGAGCTCGGCTGGGAGCCGCAAACGCACTTCGCCGAAGGCCTCGAGCAGACAGTCCAGTGGTACCGCGACAACGAGTGGTGGTGGCAGCCCATCCGCTCCGGCGAATACCTCGACTTCTACAAACGCCAATACGGAAAAGCCCTCACGTAGCCCCACCCCACTTGCCGCTGCTGCGCACCTGTGGTGAGCAGCAGCGTTTTGGTAGCGAAGGATCCCTTGGTTGAGCGAAGTACTGCTGCACACTTGTGGTGTGCAGCAGTCCAGCGGCAGTCGCCGCCGTTCGTGCGCAACCACCTCGCGCCCGCTGCGCCCAGGGCCTGCGCAGCCACCCAGCACCCGCTGCACACCACAGGTGTGCAGCACGATTCCGCTAGCCCAAGCCATTTTTGCACCACGATTTCCCGCTGCACACCACAGGTGTGCAGCAGCACAAGAACGGCAGATTTCACTCGCTTCGCCGCGCCGACAAAGTGCGTAGGCTGTGTGATGCATGAGTGACGAGAGGCACAGAGCATGAGCGACGCCAAAGAACTACTGGGCGGATTGCCGCTCTTTGAGACTCTCAACACGCGCGAACTCGCAGAGCTGGTGGCCGTCGCCGTCCCACGCAATTTCGAACGCGGCGAGGTGATCTTCCAGGAGGGCTCCCAGGGCGATGTGATGTATGTCATCCGGAAAGGGCGCGTCCTGATCAAGCGCGAGCACGCCGGTGGTCGCACAATTGCACTCACAGAGATGGGCCCCGGCGACCTCTTCGGCGAGCTCGCGATCTTCGACAAAGAGGCCCGCTCGGCCACGGCAGAGTGCGTCGAGGACACAAACCTCGTCGCGCTCACCTCGGGCGACGTCACTCGCGTACTCACCCGCAACCCCGAGATCGCAGTCAAGCTCCTGCAGCAGCTGAGCAAGCGCATCCGCGCCGCAAACTCGCGGATCGGCGATCAGTACTTCCAGTCGACAGAGGGCAGGATCGTCAACGTGGTGCTCGGCCTTGCCGAGCAGCAGAACGGCACCGTCATGCCCGGCAGCTTCGTGCGCGCCAACCAGTCCGAGATCGCTCAGCTTGCCAGCACCTCGCGCGAGACGGTCAGCCGCTTCCTCGCCAACTGCCAGCGCGCGGATTTGCTCACCACCTACCGTGGTAGATTGCAGCTCCGCGACCCCGACGGCATGCGCCGTATGGTCGTGTAGGGACCATCTCGTGTACGTACTGAACTTCTACTCACCGATGTTTGCCGACCAGCTTCGCCACGGGCGCAAGCAGGCGACGATCCGCCTCGGCGACAAGTCGTACAAGTACAAGAAGGGCCACGTCGTGATGGTCACGCTCGGCATGGAGAACTCCGCCCGCGAGAAGATCTTCGAAGCCGTGATCGACTCCGTCGTCGTGAAGAAGGTCTACGACCTCACCCCGCGCGAAATCGAGATGGACAACCCCGAGTTCCGCCTGCTCGAGGACGAGCTGCGTTTCCTCGAGCAGATCTACAACCGCGACATCTCGACCGAAGACCTCGTCACGGTCGTGCGCTTCTCAGCGATCATCGAACGGCCCTCCGGCATCGCCGAGTCCTACGGCACCTCGCCGGGTCAGCTCAACTAGCCGCTGACGAATTTCGGCGACCGCTGCGCGATCAGCCCGTTCTTCGGCGCGAAGATGTACGTCAGCACGAAGATCACCGTCAGCACCAGCACGATCGAACCGCCGGTCGAGATGTCGGCGTAGTAGCTGATGTACGTGCCGGCGATGCAGCTGCCGATGCTCGCGACGGCGGCGATCAGCAGCATCCGGTCAAATCGGTCGGTCAGCAGGTAGCCGATCGCGCCCGGCGTGATCAGCATCGCGACCACCAGCACGATTCCGACGGCCTGGAGCGCGATCACGACGGTCAGCGCCATTGACCCCAGCAGCAGCGCTTCGAGCCACCTGGGCGCCATGCCGATCGCGTGCGCGTGGATCGGGTCGAAAGCAAAGAGCACGATGCTGCGGCGCAGATAGAGCAACGCCGCAAGCGTGAGCAGGCCGATCACGATCACCTGGACGATGTCCGAGTTGCTGACGCCGAGGATGTTGCCGAAGAGAATGTGAAACAGGTCGATCTGGCTCGGTACCGCGCTGACGAGCACGAGCCCGAGCGCGAACAGTCCCGTGAAGACAATCCCGATGGCGGCGTCCTCCTTGACGCGACTGGTGCGGTTGAGTCCGCCGATCATGCCGACCGCGCCGATGCCGAACACGAAAGCGCCCGCCGCGAGCGGCAGGCCGAGCACGTAGCCGAGCACGACCCCCGGGAGCACCGCGTGAGAGACCGCGTCGCCCAGCAGCGACCAGCCGAGCAGCGTGAGCCAGCAGGAGAGCACCGCGCAGACCGCGCCGACGATCACGCCGACCAGAATTGCGCGCTGCATGAACTCGAACTCGAGCGGCTGGGTGATCCAGTCGATTGCGGCTGCGGCGATCATGCCGATGCCGCCTCGCGGCGACTCGGCTCGATGCCGAGCGCCTCTTGCGGGACGAATCCACCGAAGGCTTCGGCGAGCAGTTCCGGCACGAGGATCTGCTCCTGCATGCCGTGGGCGATGATGCGTCGGTTGATCAGAGCCACGTCGTCGCAGAGCGCCGGCACGGCGATCAGGTCGTGCGTGGAGACGACAACCGTGCGTCCTTCGGCGGCGAGTCCGCGAAGAAGCTCAGTGATCGTTCCTTCGCTGCGCTTGTCAACCCCGGCGAAAGGCTCGTCGAGCAGCAGGATCTCGGCTTCCTGGGCAAGGCCGCGGGCGACGAACGCGCGCTTCCGCTGTCCGCCCGAGAGCGCGCCGATCTGGCGGTCGGCAAGGTCGGTGAGCTCCACGCGTTCGAGCGCGCGCTCGACGGCTTCGTGGTCGGCCGGCTTGGCGCGGCGCGACCAGCCGAGGTGGCCGTAGCGACCCATCAGCACGACTTCGCGGACGCTGACCGGGAAGTCCCAGTCGATGTCCTCGTTCTGCGGGGCGTAGGCGATGCGACCGGCCTTCCGCGCGCTCGCGGTGCTTTGGCCGAAGATCTCGATCGAGCCGGCGTCGATCTTCACGAGGCCCATCAATGACTTGAAGAGCGTCGACTTGCCCGAGCCGTTCATACCGATCAGGCCGTGGACCCGACCGCGCGTGACGCGCAGCGTGAGGTCGTCGATCGCGACGTTGTCGCCATAGGTCACACGCAGACCGCGGGCGTCGATCGCCAGGAATTCGTCGGTGGGCTTGCCGCTCATCATCTGGATGCGCTGCCAGTCAGGCCTTTGACGATGGTTTCGGTGTCGCGCCTCAGGAGGTCGAGGTAGGTCGGGACAGGTCCGCCGCGCTTTGAGAGTGAGTCCACGTAGAGCACGCCGCCGAACTCGGCGCCCGACTCCTGGGCCACCTGCAGCTGCGCTTTGTTGCTCACGGTCGACTCGCAGAAGACCGCAGGCACGTCGCGATCCTTGACGAAATCCACCGACTTCGCGATCTGCTGCGGCGTGCCCTCGGCCTCGGCGTTGACGGGCCAGAGGTACTGCTCAGTCAGCCCGTAGTCGCGCGCCATGTATGAAAACGCCCCCTCGCAGCTGACCAGCGCGCGGCGGTTGGACGGCAGCGGCTTCACGGCACGTTGAGCCTCCGCGCGGATCTGGGCGAGCTGCGCCTTGTAGCGCCTGGCATTGGCCGCGTAGTAGTCGGCGCCGGCCGGGTCAAGCTCGGTCAGCGCTTTCTGAATGTTGTCCACGTAGATCAGGGCGTTCTGCACTGACATCCACGCGTGCGGGTTCGGCTTGCCGGCGTATTCGCTCTGGCCGGCGATCGGGATCGGCTTGACGCCGTCGGTGAGGCTGACATGCGGCGCGCGGGCGTCGCCGATGAACTGCTCGAACCAGCTCTCGAGGTTCATTCCGTTCTGGATCACGAGGTCTGCAGCGGCGGCGCGGCGCAGGTCACCGGGTGTGGGCTCATAGCCGTGGATCTCGGCGCCGGGTTTGGTGATCGAGCTGACGTCGATGCGGTCGCCCGCGACCTCGCGCACCATGTCGGCGACGACCGTGAAGGTTGTGAGCACGTGCGGCTTGTCACTGGCCTGCGAGTCGTCCTTGGGGCCGATGCCGGGAACAAACAGCAACGCGACAAACGCGATCGCGCCGACCACAATCCACCAACGCTTCTTGTGTTGCACCTTGCCGTCCATTGCAACAAAACACTAACAGAAAAGTTGAGGCTTGCCAAAATATTAGTTGTACGTATGTCTAAAGTTGTATTGTGTCTTGTACAAGATGCCTGCAACTTCCGAACATGCAGCACTGGCCCGCTCGACCTCGACCGAGGACTATCTGAAGGCGATCTTCGGTCTCACGTCTGCCAGCGAGGCCGGCGCCTCCACCAACGACCTTGCTGAGAAGCTCGGTATCTCTGCGGGATCCGTCTCGGCGATGATCAAGCGCCTCGACGAGGACGGCCTGGTCGAGCACGTTCCGTATCGCGGCGCCCGCCTGACAACAGAGGGCGAGCGCGTCGCGCTGCGCGTGCTGCGCCGCCACCGCCTGCTCGAGCTGTACCTGACTGAAGAGCTGGGCGTGCCCTGGAACCGCGTCCACGAAGAGGCAGAGGTGCTCGAGCACGCGATCAGCGACGACCTGATCGACCGTATTGCCACCAAACTCGGCGACCCGGAGTTTGACCCGCACGGCGACCCGATTCCCTCCCGGGACCTCGTGCTCGAAACGCGCGCCACCGAACTGCTGCCGGACATCCCGCCGGGCACGAAGGCCAAGTTTGTCCGCATCTCCGACCAGAACCCCGAGATGCTGAGCTATCTCTCGTCGCTGGGGATCGCGCTTGGCGACGAGATCCAGCTGATCGCGCGCGAGCCTTTTGAGGGGCCCTGCCGCATTCGCGCTGGCGGCGAAACGCTGACGATCGGCATCCCGCTGGCTGCGGCGATGCAGGTGCAGCCCCTCAGCAGCTGACGCTCGCTATCATTGGGCGCAAGCTTTGGCACTCCGACCTGTCGAGTGCCAAAATCCCTAGTAAAACCCCTTGAACAAGCCGTTTTTGCTGGCAATGTTGTCTTAAAAGCGACACCATCTACAAGGCAAGAACGCAAAGGAAACACAGATATGGCTCTCCAGCCTTTGGGCGATCGCGTGATCGTCAAAGCATCAGAGGAAGACGAAGTGACCGCAAGCGGCATCGTGCTTCCTGACACTGCCAAGGAAAAGCAGTCCCGCGGCACCGTGATTTCGGTCGGCGAAGGCGCATGGGATGAAGACGGAGAGAAGCGCATTCCGCTCGACGTCTCGAAGGGCGATGAAGTCCTTTACAGCAAGTACGGCGGCACCGAAGTGACCGTCGAAGGCGAAGAGCTGCTGGTTC
>JAEMRJ010000184.1 GCA_016463365.1 Thermoleophilaceae bacterium
TGCTGCTCAGTGGGCGCCAGGGAATCCGTGAAGTTGTGCTGTTTCCTGCAATGCGCGATTAGTGGCTTTACCAATGAAAGGCTCTTGCCGATCAGTGGAGAACAACTTGTAGTGCGATTTCGTTCACCACCCGCCCCCGGAGCCCGGAATTCCCCCTGAAATGACAACTGAACTGACCTCGAGGATCCGCGATCTGATCGCAGAAAACTCGGAAATTGGAATGACCGATGCGATTGCCGATGACGACGATCTTTTCGTTGCCGGCCTGCAGTCTCTTGACTGCGTGCGCATTCTCGTAGCCGTTGAGGATGAGTTCGAGATAGAACTCCCGAATGACAAGATCGAACGCAGCATCTTCGCCTCAATTTCAAATCTCACGACGCTCGTTGCCGAGTTCGTGCCGGAAGCCGAGTAGCTGATGGCCGGCGGCGCGCCCCCGTTCGGGCACAAGAAATCCGAGCTGATTACTGCGCTCGAAGCTGCTGCAGACGAGCGGATTGCCCCCAACGCCAAAGACGTTGACAAGAATTCTCGCTTTCCGCGCGAAGCGCTCGAAGTCATGCGTGAGCTGCGCATCCTCTCTGCCTCCCTGCCAGTTGAACTGGGTGGGCTCGGGCTCAGACTGCCGGAGCTGACGGAGATCGCGTCCGTGCTCGGGCGTCGCTGCGGCGCATCGGCGGTCATCTATGCGATGCACGAATCGCAGATCGAAACGCTTCGCTTCGGCACGGTCGGCGATGCGCACTTCGAGGGCATCTTGCGCGACTACGCGCAGAATCAGAAGCTCGTCGCCTCGATCACCTCAGAAGCCGGAATCGGCGGGGACATCCACTCCAGCCAGACGGTCGCCGGTGCCGAGGCCGAGCGCGTCCATTTCGTCAAGCAGGCACCGACCGTCTCCTATGCCGAATACGCAGACGGCTTTCTGATCACCGCCCGTCGCGCCGAGGACGCCGCGCAGTCTGACCAGGTCTTTGTCTACGCGTCAAACGACGAAATCGAACTCGAGAAGCTCGGCGAATGGGACACAATGGGCATGCGCGGCACGTGCAGTCCGCCGTTCAAGGTGACCGTCGACGTTCCGCCCGCAAACCTCGCGGACGCTCCGTTCGGAATGCTCAGCAACTACCGCATGGAGCCGTGGTCGCTGATTCTCTGGGCGGCGTCGTGGGAAGGCATCGCGACGAGCGCCTTCGACAAGGCCGCCCACGCCACACGCAAGAAGGCGAAGAAGCAGATCGCCGACGGCGTGCCGCTCGGCGACCCGCGCCTTGCCGATGCCTACGGCACTCTGCAGGCCCTCAGAGCGCTGATCTACGAGTACGCGCGGGTTTTCCAGGAGCACGCCGACGTCACGAGCGACTACACGGTCGCCGAACAGACCAAGACTTTGGCCGTCGATGCGATGACGCTCAAGGTCAACGCCTCGATGATGGCGTCCAGGGTCGCCGAGCTCTGTCTTGAAATCATCGGCATGCCCGGCTACTCAGAGAGCGCGCCGATGAGCGTTTCGCGCGAGATCCGTGATCTGATGGGTGGGCGCCTGATGGTGTCCAACGACCGCTTGCGAAAGGCCGGCGGCGAAATTCTTATGATGGGAGCGCAAGTCTGATGACCGCCGTGAAGCTGCACGAAATCACAACGCCGGGTCTTGTCGAGAACGGCTGGATCACCGACTGGAACGCCCCGGGCGTCGTCGGCTACACCAAGCAGTTCGAAGACGTCCTCAGCGGAGTCAACGACCTGATCTACGCGACCGAAGTCGTGGGTTCGCAGGAGTCACTCAATTTCCCGCCCGTGATCTCCCGCGAAGTGATCGATGTCGCCGAGTACTCGGATTCATTTCCGCATCTGCTGGCGCGCATCAAGACACTTGACGAGAAGGACGCGCCGGCGTACCTGAAGGGGATCGCGGACGGCACTCCTGAAGATGAGATGCTCGAGACGTCAGACGTGGTTGTGCTGCCGGCAACGTGCTTCGGCCTTTACCCGCTGCTGGCCGGCGGCAAGGCCGAGGCCGGCTCGACATATTTCGTCACCGGCAGCTGCTTCCGCGCCGAGGCCTCGACCGAGATCGGTCGCTTCCGCTCATTCCGCATGCACGAGTTCGTCTACTTCGACACGGTCGAGAAGTGCACCGCCTGGCGCGACCGCCGCGCGGGCGTCGCGATCGACATCTTCGCGGAACTGGGCATGGCTGCTGAAAGCGAGCTTGCCACCGACCCGTTCTTCCGGCCATTGCAGCGTGTCATGGGGCCGTCGCAGATTGAGCAGCAACTCAAACTTGAGCTCGTGGTGCCGATCACCGAAGACCGAAAGATCGCAATCGCCTCGGCCAACCTGCACAAGGATCACATCTGCGACCGGTTCAAGATCGAGGGCGACGACGGCATCTCAAGCAGTACATGTGCTGCTTTTGGCATGGAGCGGATCGTGCTCGGCCTGATTGCCCATCACGGGCTCGACTTCTCTGCTTGGCCGCCGTCGGTTGTTTCGGCGCTGTCGAACTAGCGACAATTCGTGACGGATGGACCAGCTTTGGCCGTCCTCAGCGGTGTTAACCTTCACTCAGAACCGGCAAGCTGTCTTTCGGCCAGATTAAGTCCACCGGGTAACGCTGGTGGTCATCCCCAAACAGGCCGATACCAATAGCCATTGAGCCGTCGCGAGAGGTCCGGCGCGAGACTCGGCAA
>JAEMRJ010000079.1 GCA_016463365.1 Thermoleophilaceae bacterium
GATCCCCCGGTGATGAGTGCTGCGCGCTCCGCCACGACGTGCGGCATCATAACGTGGATGAGCGACCCGATGGCAGAACTCACTCAGCGCTTCAAGGCAGAGGCGCTCGACCGCACCGGCCAGATTGAGCTTCTTCTGAGCTCCCTCCGGGCGGCGACCGACCCGGCGCTGATCTGCGATGAGATCCGTGAGCACGCGCACAAGTTGAAGGGCGCGTCAGGGATCTTCGGCTTTGACGAGTTCAAGGATCGCGCAGCAGAGGTGGAAGAAGAGTCGGCAGCTCAGTCCGGCGCGGCCGACGGAGAGACCGCCTACGGCGCGCTCGCCCCGGTGGTCGGCGGGTTGATGGCGGCGATACCTGCACAATAAGGCTTACCTAAGCGGTTTACGGGCAGCTTGACCGCTGATCCGCGCTACCGTGCAGGCCATACTTGCTTTACCGGAATCACTCAGACAGGAGAAGTCGATGCTCAAGGATTCAGTCCAGACCGCCCTCAATGACCAGGTCAAACAGGAGTTCTATTCCGCTCACGTCTACCTCGCGATGTGCGCGTGGTTCGAGGACCAGGGCCTGCCGGGATTTGCATCGTGGATGCGCATGCAGTACCAGGAAGAACTCGCCCACGGCATCAAGATCTTCGACTTCATCAACGATCGCGACGGCAAGGTCATCATCGAAGGCGTTGAAGCGCCGCCGACAAGCTGGGCGACTCCGCTGGCGGCATTCGAGGCCGCACACGAGAACGAGAAGGCTGTCAGCCAGTCGATCGACGACCTCTACAACCTCGCCGACAACGAGCGCGACCACGCCACCAAGGTCATGCTCCAGTGGTTCATCACCGAGCAGGTCGAAGAAGAGGCCTCGACGAAGCAGGCGGTCGACCGGCTCAAGCTCGCCGGGTCAGACAGCTCGGCGCTGCTCGTGCTCGACGAGCAGTTCGGCAGCCGGACTCCCGCTTAGCCGCGCGCCTCACGCCTGAGCGAAGTCAAGGTCATCATCGGAATCCTGCGTCTGGTCGCGGTCCGAAGGTGACTTTGACGCGCCGTCAACAACGGCCAGGCAGATCAGCGGCACAAGAATCCAGACCAGCAGCAGCAGCGGCGTGAGCAGGTGCGCAACCGGGACCACCGCTGCGATCGCAAGTAGCGCGAATGTCCGGCGCCACGGAAACGCGTCCGTGATGCGCGAGTTGAAAACTGCGCTGCCGAACAGGTAGAGGCAGGCACCGCTGACGGCAACCGCGGTCAGCTCGGACGGGATGTGGCCGGTGGGGTGGGCGATGGCCAGCTCCGCAGCTACTGCAGCCGCGATGATCCCGGCGATCATCGGAATATGGAAGTAGGTGTAGGCCCGGCCCATCCCGCCGGGATCGGGCGACTGCTCAATCAGTTCCGTGGCTCTTCCGGCGCGTGAAAAGTAGACCCACCACATCATCACGCTGATCAGGAAAGCGGTCGTGAACGCTGCCGCGATCGGAAGGGTCAGGTTTTCCGCGTCGGCGAGCGTGGCGCCGGTCAGGAGGATCGATTCTCCCAGCGCGATGATCACGAACAGCTGGCAGCGCTCTGCGAGGTGGCCACCGGATATGTCCCAGACTTCTGTGCCCGATACTCCGAGACCCGGAACGCGGTAGCCCAGCGATGGAGCTGCACTGTCAATCAGCACGGCGGCGAGCCAGAAGAACAGCTGTTGGTCGCCGTCCACGAATCCGCCCGCCAGCCAGAGCGGCGCGGTCAGGACCGACCAGGCGGTTATGCGCGTGAAGTTGAGTGCCTGTTCATTGCGGCCGAGCATGAAGAGGCAGAACGCGCTGCGGCCGACCTGAAGCGTCACGTACGTGATTGCAAACCACTCGGCGCGTCCGTGCCAGGCCTCCGGGATCGAGGCCGACATCACGAGACTCAGGCACATCATTGCGATCAGCATCAGCCGCACCGGGATGCGGTGCGGGTCAAACCAGTTGGTGATCCAGGTCGTGTCGATCCATACCCACCAGACTGCGACAGTGAGAATTGCTGCCTGCAGCGCGCCTCGCCAGGTCAGATCCTCGAGCAACAGATGCGAGAGCTGCGCGACGGCGAAGACATACACGAGGTCGAAGAAGAGCTCGAGTGTTGAAACCTCGGTGCCGTCGTTGCGATCGCGCAGTGCGTCGATCCGCTGACCGGATCGGCCGGGCTCGAGGTTTTCGAGGCGGCCGGTCAAGTCGCGGGTGTGAGCTTTCCGCTGTGCACGTCGAAGATGAATTCCCCGACTTCCATGCCCTCGGGGAGCAGGCTGCACTGGCGAATTTTTGCGGAATCGGCATGCAATGTGGAAATCTGATCATCGATCGCGAGAAAATCGAGGTCGCCGACTGATTCGCCGGTCTGCGCCTCGACGATGCCGGTCAGGGACTCCTGCGTGTTGTTGGCGATGCCGCAGTCGGTGTGCTGGATCAACGCGATCCTGTTCACACCCAGGACGTGCGAGGCGATGATCAGCGTGCGCAACACATCGTCTGTCACGCGCGCGCCGGCATTTCGGATCACCTTGGCATCGCCCGGGATCAGGCCGAATGCTTCGAGTGGGTCGATCCGCGTGTCGATGCAGGTGACAATGGCCAGGCCGCGGCGCGCGCGGCCGTTGGCCAGCTCTTCGTGATCTGCGGCGTAGGCCGAATTGGCGGCGAGGATGTCGGTGAACGGCATGGCGCGCAAATCTAGCTGACTTTCGGCGCCGGGCCTTGCGTCCAGCGGCTGCCTAAGGTCGCAACTGCGCAGCGCCGACGACAGATGTATGAACTTGTCCGGCCGGGGAGTATTTGTCACTTCGCTCATCACCGTCGCGCTGTCGGTGCTTCCCTCCACGGCCGGCGCGGCCTTTTCGCCGCCGTTGTCGATTTCCGGCGGAGACGCCGCAGCCAGGGGGCCAGCGCTGGCGCAGGACTCCACGAGCAGCCAGTTGCTCGCCTGGGTCCGGGCGTCGGACGCGCACGTGCTTCTGCGCCGCGTTTCCGACGACGGCTCGATGGGCGCGACGGCCGATCTCTCAGGCGAGCTCTCGAAGTCCGATGCCGGTACCGCAGTCGTCGCAACGGTCGGCGCTGGTGGGGTGGTGACGGTTGTCTGGATGCGCGCGTCGGATCAGCACGTCGTCGCGGTGCAGGTCCCGCGCGGCCAGCTGCCGGGGGCAGTCATCGACGTTTCTCAGGCTTCAGTTGCCGCGAGCTCGCAGAGCAGCGCCGCGGCCGACGGACTTGGAAGCGTTCACTTTGTCTGGCGCAACGGCTCAAACAGTCATGTCACCACTCGCACGCTGGCACCGGGCGGAATGCTGAGTCCGGTCACCGACGTGTCAGTGGTCGACGGCGAGGCGGCGCTCTGGGGGACGGCCCCGTCGGTCGCCGTGGACGCCACTGGCAGTCGCCACTTCGCTTACCACCGAAACACTGACTGCCACATCATGCTGCGCTCGTTGAGCTCGGGCGGCGTGCTGGGATCACCCGTTGATGTGTCGCAGACAACGGACAAGGCCGTGGGCGACACGAGCCCTGCTGTGGCGACGGCCGGTGGCAACGTGCTGCTTGTCTGGCACCGCGACGGCGACCAGGCTGACCACGCCGACGACACTGTGTTCTTCAACTTTGTTTCTGGAGGCACGACTGCGGGCACGCCGACCCAGCTCTCGGCCACCGGCGACGTCTCGATGATGGGAATCGGGGCGGCGGGCGGCCCGGACGGCCGGTTCGGAGTCACCTGGCAGGGGCGGACGAGCGGCGCAGTCTGGCACCGTGTTGTCAGTCCGGCAGGTGCTGCGGCAGGAGTACCGCAACAACTTTCATCCGCTGCCAGTCGCGGTGACTCGGCGCCGGCGATCGCTGTCGGCGCGTCCGCGGGTACGGCGGTCGCGTGGACCGCTGCTTCCGACAGTGCCGTGACTGTCACCTCTTCGGCCGGCACGTACACGCCCCCGGCAGCGCCTGCCATGCCGAGCGTGACGTTGATCAGGAAGTCCGTCTCCCTGCGGGCGAACACTGTCAGTTTCAAGCTGCTCTGCGCCGCTGCGTTGGACTCTCGTTGCGCGGGCAGGGCCAGCCTGACCGACGCGGCAGGGAAGCGCGCGTGGGGCCGGACGAAATTCAGCGCCGCACCGGGCGCGACCGTGAAGGTGAAGATCAGGATCAACCGCGCCGCGCGCAAGAAGCTGCGCGCGGGCAGAAGACTGAAGGCTCATCTGGTTGTCAGCGTTGACGGCGGAGCGCCGGTCGGGCTCAGCATCAAGCTGCGCAGGCGCTGAGCGCGCGGGTCAGCCCTTTGCGCGCTTGCGCAGGTGCGGAACGAGCTCACGCTTGCGCAGGCGCATCGAAGTCGGGGTGACCTCGAGCAGTTCGTCGTTCTCGAGGAAGTCCATGTTCTGCTCGAGGCTGAACACCGTGGGCGGAGTCAGCTGGACGACGCCGTCTGATGCCTTGGAGCGCATGTTCGTGAGCTGTTTGGACTTGCAGACGTTGATCTCAAGGTCGTCGCCGCGGCTGTTCAATCCGATTATCTGGCCGGCGTAGACCTTCTCGCCGCCGCCGACGAAGACCACGCCACGCTCTTCGGCGTTCTGGAGGGCGAACGGGGTCGTCGTGCCCTGCTCGAACGCGATCAGTGCTCCGTTGCGCTGCTGGTCGAGCGACTGGCCCAGTGGCTGGTAGCCGTTGGTCAGCGAGTTCATCACAGCCGTGCCCTTGGTGTTGGTCATCAGGATCCCGCGTACACCGAGCAGGGCCCTGGTCGGAAGTTCATACGTCAGGCGCGTCACTCCGCCGGAAAGAGTGTGCTGCTCCTTCTGGACGGCGCGGCGACTTCCGAGCTCGGTCTGCACAGCGCCGACGTGTTCTTCGGGCACTTCGACCACGAACTCCTCGACAGGCTCAAAGACTTCGCCCTCGATCTCGGTGGTCACGACCTGCGGTCGGCCGATCTCGAGCTCGAAGCCTTCGCGGCGCATCGCCTCAATCAGGACCGACAGATGCAGCTCGCCGCGCCCCGAAACCAGGAATCCCTTGTCGGCCTGCTCCACGCGCAGCCCGACGTTGGTCTCGAGTTCACGGTCCAGACGGTCTCCGATCTGGCGCGAGGTGGTGAAGTCGCCCTCGGTGCCCTTGAACGGACTCGTGTTCGGTCCGAGGTAGATCTGCAGGGTTGGCGCCTCGACCTCGATCGTCGGAAGCGCCTCGGGGTTCTCGGCGTCG
Source organism: Thermoleophilaceae bacterium (assembly GCA_016463365.1). The sequence continues at coordinate 5,223 of JAEMRJ010000079.1, forward strand.
GCGATCGTTTCGCCGATCTGCGCGTCGCCGACGCCCGTGATCTGGACGATGTCACCTGCGATGCCCCCGTCCACCGGAAAGCGGGCTACGCCGTGCGACATGAAAACTTCGCCGATGCGCGCCTTGGAGTGTTCGCCCTCGCGATTGATCAGCACGACCTGATCTGCGGCCTTGACCGTCCCGCGGGTGATGCGGCCGATCGCGTACTTGCCCTTGAAGTTGTCCCACGCGAGCGCGGTCACGAGCATCTGGAAGGCGCCGTCGAGTTCGACGCGCGGCGCCGGGATGTATTCGACGATTGCGTCGAAGAGCGGCTTCAGGGTCGCTTCTTCTTCCGGATTGTCCGGAAGCTGCGCCCATGCCTTCCCCTCGCGACCGATCGCGTAGAACTCGGGATAGTGCAACTGGTCATCGTCGATCGCCAGCTCGAGGAACAGGTCCGCGAGTTCGTGTTCGACTTCGTCGACGCGGCTTGCCTTCTTGTCGATCTTGTTCACGACGACGATCGGCTTGAGGCCGTTCTCGAGCGCCTTCGTCAGAACAAACTTGGTCTGCGGCATCGGCCCTTCCTGGGCGTCAACGATCAGCAGGCAGCCGTCAGCCATGTTCAGCGTGCGTTCGACTTCACCAGAGAAGTCGGCGTGGCCGGGCGTGTCGACGATGTTCAGGCGGTAGTCGCCGTACTCGACGGCGGTGACCTTTGCTGTGATCGTGATTCCGCGTTCCTTCTCCTGGTCGCCGGAATCCATGATCAGGTCCTGTTGCATCTCGGCCTGGTGGGCGCCGAAGATCTGTGACTGCTTGAGCATGTGGTCGACGATTGTGGTCTTGCCGTGGTCGACGTGCGCGATGATCGCAAGGTTACGGATGTGGGCCGGATCGTGTCCGGCGGAGGGGGAGTGGCCGTCATTCATGGCCACGAGGGTACTTTGCGTCGCTTCTAGAGCAGAACGCTGCTGGACGGCGGTTCGGATCCGCGTCGGTCGGTCTTGTCGCGGCGGAGGGAGTCCTCGGCCGCTTCCATCAACTCGTTGCCGGCCTGTCCGGGGCTCCAGGCTGCGCATCCGACGCTTCCTGAGACCGGTATCTCTGATCCCCCGACTTCGATCACATGCTCGACCGAATGTGCGCAGCGGTTGGCAAAAGTGCTCAGTGCACGACCGCTCAGACCGTGGACAATCAGGGCGAACTCGTCGCCGTCAACGCGGTAGACACGCGACTGGCCGGCAACCTCGCCAAGCCTTTCGGCGACGTCGCGCAGCAGAGCATCGCCGCCGCGGTGTCCGGCCAGCGAATTGGCACGACGGAAGTTGTCGAGGTCGAGCACGATCAGGGCAGGTAGCGGAGAATCGGGCTCGGCGAGCTTGCGGCCGAGCGCCTCGTCGAGATCGGCCCGTAACGCGTAGACGTTCGGCAGCTCGGTCAGTCGGTCGCGGCTGGCCGATTCACGGATCACGCTCAGCGACTCGTTCAGCTGCCTGCGGGAGAACTGCATGATCGCCGAGACAAGAATCATGCTCGCAAAGATCGTCGCAAAGCGTGTCTCTTCGACCGGACCATGATCGCCAAAGGTCCAGAAGCCGATGCTGTAGCCGGCGAGCAGGAGGCCGATTCGCGGCACGGCCTTCTCCGCGCCGAGCGACTGCGCATAGAACGCGACCGGAAGCAGGAGCCCGATCTGGATCGGGCTGTTCGCGCCGCCGGTCGCCAGGATCGTCGGCAGCGCCCAGGCCAGAGTGGCGATGTCGATTGCACGTGCGTAAGAATGCGACGGTCCGGTGTGTCGGCTGTACTCGGTGACAAGCCCCCAGAAGGCCCCGTACGCTCCGCAGAGAGCCGCGGCAAGCGGAATGCTGTTGGGAGTGTCTGCGTAGGCGACAGCCAGCGCCAGCGCAGCCAGCGTGAACCAGTTGAGCGAGGCGAATTTCATCCTTTCGTTCACATCGATGGCGCGGCGCGGTGCATCCTCAAAGCGCGCCGCGCGGAACCTGTGCACCGCTTCGGCCGCAGTCACGCCGCCAATCTCATACGGCGGTGTCACGGCTGGGGTTTTCGCGTCAAACATGCGTCGGTCCGCGGCGTCGAGCAGATCAGTTGCGGTCAGGCCGTCGTCGGGATACAGCGCCCCGCCGAGCGCGACGGAAATCTGCGGCAGCCGGCCCTGAACAGCGTGGTTGTGACGCTCCACATCGCGTTCAAAATCCTTGCGCCAGCGGATCAGGTCGCCCTCGCGGCCGCCGGGCAGCACCACGGCAAACTCGTCGCCGCCGATACGCGCGACCTGATCGTCGGCTCCTGAGGCGCCGAGCATCAGCCTTGCGAGTCGGACGATCATCGCGTCGCCGGCGTCGTGACCGAACACCGCGTTGGCGCCTCTCAGGCCGTTCATGTCGGCCATCACGACGGCAAATCTCTGGCCGTCCCGGCGCGAGAGCTCCTCGAGGTACTGCTCGAAGGAGCGCAGGTTGGCAACCGAGGTGAGTGGATCTGCAAGGGCCAGAAATGTGACGGCCCGCTCGAGCGTGTTCTCTGCCCGGCGCTGCCTGACCAGGGCGATCGAGACCACCCACATGACCGAGAGCAGGGCGATCAGCAGGATCCAGGTGTAGTTCTCGATCGTCGTGTCCGGGAGCAGAAGCGTTGCTGCGGCGAGCGGTGTGAACGCCGCGACGTTTGCGATCGCCTGCCGGCTTGACATCAGGTAGGTGACGTAAAAAGCGAGGAGGATGAACCAGAAGAGGAACGGGCTGTTGGTGCCGCCGGTCAAAGAGACCTGGTACACGATCATGAGGCTGCCAGCGGCCACGAACAGCTGCTCAACGACAAGATATTTCGTGCCCTCCATACGTTGAAAGAGGAACATCACGCTCAAGAACGCCAGCACCACCAGACCGATCAGGATCAAGAAGGCGTCAGTCGGCAGCGGCAGCCCGATCGGACTGACCTGGTTGAGCAGGTCGATCACCAGGACGGCTCCCCAGAGCGTCCGAGAGGTGCGGGTGCGCAGGGCCAGTCGCAGCGGAGTGGCGAGCGCAGTACGTAGATAGCCCTGGCCGTTGAAGGCCGTGACCGGGTCCGAGGCGCTCGCGGCGTCGAGTCCGAGTTCGTCTGGATGCACGCGCCAGTCAGAGCTGCCTCCGAGCAGCGAGATCAGATCGTGCTGCAGCGCCCACGCCCGAAAGGACCGGTGTTCTGCGCGATCGTGCGTCTTTGTGCTGCTTGTGGCCATGTGCCCCTGAGACAGAGTGAGTTCCATGTTACGGCCCCGCGACGCTCGGCGGGGTATGGGTCCGCTGCTCTGCTTCGCGCTGCCGCTGAAGGTGATGGGGCGGGAAGGACTCGAACCTTCGACCCGGGGATTATGAGTCCCTTGCTCTGACCAACTGAGCTACCGCCCCGCGCGGCAGATGGTACGTGCGCGTGGGGCGGTGCCTGTGCAGATGACTATTTGACGACGACCGGCACGACGAACGAGTTCGTCTTGAACTTCTTGTTCTTGACGCTCGGGTTGCCGATCACGGCATTGACCTGGACGAAGACCACTCCGCTGCCCGCGTATGCCGTCGAGAAAGAGAACGCACCATTCGGCTTGAACTTCGTCGTACCGATGACCTTCCAGGTCCCGGTGCAGCCGGTCTTGGCTTTGATCGTCGCGCCGCCGCCCTTGACAAGCGGAAGTGTGACCGCTCCGGACACGGTCAGCTTGCCGCCGGAGTAGCTGACGACGGTGCTCGACGTCCGACGCAGGAGCTTCGTCTGCTTGCTCTTGAAGCCGCCGGCCGATGCCACGTAGTTGGTCGTGTTCTTGTTCCAGTCCTTCTTCGGAGGAGCCTTGAAAGTCGTCGCAAACGATCCGTCTGATTTGACGAGCGCGGTTGCAACTGCCTTCTTGGTCGCGAGGTAGGTGATCGTCACGGTCTTGCCGATCAGGTCAGCGCGCGCGAAACCGGAGACTGTGGCCTTGTTTCCCTTGGGGAACAGGTTTGTGATCACCACGCCGCCGCCGAGGCACTGAGTCGGGTCGCTCGCGGCCGGCGGCGGTGACGGGACCGCTGCGGCTGCAATCACGAAGGTGATCGTGCGAGTGGTGACGTTGCCCACCGGGTCGGTGAAAGTCACGACCAGCGTGTGCGTGCCCGGCGCCAGCGTTCCTGCCGGCGTGAACGGGGAGCTGCACGGAGCTGAAGCCCCGCCGTCGAGCGCGCACGCGATTGTCGCTGTGCCGTCCGAAGTGGAAATGTCAAACGTCGGGTTGGTCCCGCCACCACCGCTGCCCGGCTGCTCGGCGACGCTTCCGCCCGGAGGCGTCGTGTCAACCGTGAACGCCCTCGCTCCCGAGGTCGGTCCGAGGTTGCCGGCGACGTCAGTGGCACGGGCGGTGGCGCTGTGGGAGCCGTCGGTCAACTGCGGGGAGGTGATCGTCCAGTTGCCCGAGCCGTTTGCCGTGACCGTTCCGATCGAGTTGCCGTCGACGAAGACCTCAACGCTCGAGTTCGGCTCGGCGGTTCCTGAGATCGCTGGCGTGTTGTCGGTGGTCGTGACGCTCGCGGCCGGAGTTGTGATCACAGGCGCGGCGGGCGCGACGGTGTCGAGGGTCCAGGTGTAGCTCTGCGCCGGTGATTCGACGTTGCCGTGCGTGTCGGTGGCGCGCACCTCGAAAGTGTGCGAGCCGTCGAGCAGCGACGGCGTCGTGAACGGGCTCGTGCAAGCCGCGAAGAGGCCGCTGTCGATGCGGCACTCGAACGTCGCTCCCGGGTCGTTCGAGCTGAATTCGAACGTCGGGGTCGGGTTGTTGTCGAGGGTGTCCGGAGTGACGTCGATCGTGGTGGTCGGGGCCGTCGTGTCGACGGTGAACGTTGTTGTTGCGACGGCGACATTCCCGGCGGCATCAGTTGCGCGCACCGATGCGGTGTGCGATCCGTCGGACAGGGTGTCAGTCGTCCACGGGCTTGTGCACGGCGCGTACGCGGCTGCCCCGACTTTGCACTCGAGCGTGAGCGAGTTGACGTCGCTAGCTGAGAAGTCGACCTGGGGCGTGCTCGTCGCCACCGTCGAACCGTCGACCGGGCCTGAGATCGAGACGCTCGGGTTGGTCAGGTCGACGATGACATCGACGTCAGCTGACGGGACGCCCTCGTTGCCGGACGGGTCTGTCGCCGTGGCAGTGAGCGTGTGTGGTCCTTCGGCCAGCGGCGTGACGCCGGCGCAGCTCCAGTCACCGGCTCCGTCGGTTGTCGCCGTGCAGTAGAGCACCGCGCCGACGTAGACGTTCACCGTTGAGTCTGCCTCTGCCGTACCGGAGACCGTCGGGGTCGGATCGCCGAGCACGTCGCCGTCGACGGGACTGTCGATCTCCGGGGCGACCG
>JAEMRJ010000080.1 GCA_016463365.1 Thermoleophilaceae bacterium
CGAACGTGACCTGATCGAACGAGACGTCAAGCCCGAATGCGAGGCGCGCGAGGATCGCCATCTTGGCGGCGGCGTCTCCGCCGCCGACGTCGGCGGTGGGATCGGCCTCGGCGTAACCGAGGTCCTGGGCCTGCTTCAGGGCGTCGTCGTAGGAGAGGCCGTTGCGGGCCATCTCCGTGAGGATGTAGTTGGTCGTGCCGTTGACGATTCCGTGAACGCGCTCGACGTGCGCACCGGCGAGCGATTCCTCGATCACGCGGATCGCGGGGATCACGCCGGCGACGGCGGCCTCGAAGAAGAGTGGCGCGCCGGACTGCGAAGAGGCGGCGAACAGCTCTGGGCCGTGCGATGAAACCAGCGCCTTGTTCGCGGTGATCACAGGCTTTCCGGCGGTCAGTGCGCGGGTGACGTAGTCGCGCGCCGGGTCCAGGCCGCCGATCAGTTCGACGATCACGTCGCTCTGCTCGAGGATTTCGTCGAAGTCGCCGGACGAAGTCGTGAGCACGCCCGCGACTTCGGGGCGCTTGCCCGTCAGCGCAGCGATCGCGTCAGCGCGCTGGTCGATCAGTTCGACGAACGCCGAGCCGACTGTTCCGCGGCCGAGCAGGCCGATCTTGACTGCTTCTCCGTCCCCCATGGAGCGCTAAAGCTATTCGACGTCCCGCGCGGAAAGATCTTCATGCGTCTCGCGGCGCACGACAATGCGTGCTTCACCGCCCTCGCAGAAGACAACCGGGGGCCGCAGCACACCGTTGTAGTTGCTGGCCATCGCGTGGCCATAGGCACCGGTCGCCGGCACGACCAGCGTGTCGCCGACGGTCGGTTCGTCGAGCATGACCTCGGGAAGGATGACGTCGCCGCTCTCGCAGTGCATGCCCACGACGCGTACGTCGCGGTCGGGCTTGCTTGCCGCGCGATCGGCGATCAGTCCGGTGTATTCGGCGTCGTAGAGCATCGGGCGAATGTTGTCGCTCATGCCCCCGTCGACCGCCACGTAGCGGCGCACGCCGGGGATCTCCTTGACCGTTCCGACGGTGTAGGCGGTGACGCCGGCGTTGCCGACGAGCCAACGACCGGGCTCGACCATGATCTTCGTGCCCAAGCCGAAGCTCTCGCGGACCGCCGATGTGATCTGCCAGGCGTAGTTGTCGATCGGCGGCGGGTGCTCGTGTTCGAGATACGGAATACCGAACCCGCCTCCGACGTTCACGACCTTGCACTCGACCTCAAAGCCGGCCAGCACGTCGACCGCCGCCTTGAAGATCTCGACCTCGAAGAACTGGCTGCCGAGGTGGCAGTGCAGGCCGACGAAGTTGGGCGCCTTCTGGATCGCCTGCTCGACCTGGCTGAGCGGGATGCCGAACTTGCTGTCGACCTGGCCGGTCTGGATGTAGGCGTGGGTTGAAGGCTTGATGCCGGGGGCGACGCGCACGAGTGTCCGTGGGCCGTCATCCGGCATGCGATTGGCCAGGCGGTCAATCTCGTCGAAGGAGTCGATCACGATGTAGCCGACGCCGGCGTCGATCGCCTGCTGGAGCTCGGCCTCGGTCTTGTTGTTGCCGTGCATGAGGATCCGCTCGGGTGCGAATCCGCCCTTCAGGGCCAGATGCAATTCGCCGCCGGAAGCAACGTCGCAGTAGATCCCTTCGGCCGCCATCAGCTGGTAGGCGGCCGTGCACGGGAACGACTTGCTGGCAAAAAGGACTCCGGGCTCTTCTGCGGAGCCGTCGCCGAACTTGGTCTCGGCATCGCGGAAGGCGGCCACTGCGGCGTTCGCCCGCGAGCGCAGATCGCCGGCGGCGTAGATGTAGGACGGCGTGCCGAACTCTGCTGCCACTTCGAGCACGTCGCAGCCGCCGATCTCGAGGTGCCCGGCGTCGTTGACGCGGGCGTCGATCGGATACGGTGGGCCGAGCGGGCCCGTTTCAGCGAAGGCCTCCCCAGAGACCACTTGACTGTCAGGTTGCGTCGCCATGGCGAGGCGTAAGTATGACGGACGCTCAGCCCTTGGCGGGCTCGGAAAGCACGACCGTGAAGGTCTGCGTTTCTGAGCCGGTGGGACGCTCGTCCTCGGGTTTGGGCGGACCGCCGTGAGCCTTCGCGAAATGCTCGCCGCTGCGCCAGGCCTTGAACGCATCTTCGTTGCGCCAGCGGCTGACGACGATGTACTGATCGGCGTCCTCCCGGCGAAGCAGTTCAAAACCGGCGAAACCTTCTACTTCGCTCAGGCTGCTCTGGCGTTTGGCGAATGCCTGCTCGAAACCGTCGGCACCGGAGATCGGCACGTCGACGACATTGAAGACCACGTACTCGCCCTGGGTACCGCCCATGTTCATGCCCTCGCCTTTTCGCACTTCTTGCATGTTCCGATCAGCTCGGCCTGGTGCTCGACGCCGCTGAATCCGTACTCGGCACCGATCTTACGTCCCCAGTCTCCGAGCGTGCAGTCGTGGACTTCGACGACCGTGCCGCACTCGCGGCAGATCAGGTGATGGTGGTGGCCGTGGCCGCAGGCGCGGTAGGCGGTTTCGCCATTGGGGCGGCGGATCGAGTCGATCTCGCCGTCTTCGGCCAGGCGGCCGAGGTTTCTGTAGACCGTCGCGAGCCCGACTTTGTCAAGCCGCTCGTGCAGTTCCTGCGCCGTGAGCGCGTTCTTGCTCCTGGCCAGCGCCTCGACGATCGAGGCTCGCTGAACCGTCGCGCGGCTCGCGCGCGTGTCTTCGGCCGGGGACTTGTCGGTGGTCTTACTGATAATGATTCTCGATTTTACTAACCTACCTGCCCATGACGATAACCGCCGCGCTGGAAAACCCGTTCGACCTGTTCTCTTCTGCGTTTGCGCAGCGCGCGGTGGTTGCGGTTCTGCTGCTTGCGCTGATCGCAGCTGCGATCGGATGGGCGATCGTGCTGCGCGATCTGCCGTTTTTCACGCATGCGATCGGGGCCGGCGCTTACCCCGTGATGGTGCTCGGCGTGATAGCCGGAGTTTCGATCGCGATCTCCGCCCTGATCGGCGCTGTGGCCTTTGCGGTCTGTCTCGGGATTGCCGCGGGAGCCGGCCGCTCGCGGGGCGGGACGGTGAGCAGCGGCAGGCGCGACGCGCTCACGGGACTTGCGGTGGCAGCAGCGCTCGCGGTCGGCGCTGTGCTTGCGGCGCGAGCAGACTCCGATGAGGCGCTGCTCGCGATCTCGCCCGAGACGTTGCTCTTCGGTTCGCTGCTGACGATCGACACGAACGCACTGATCGTGCTTTCCGCCGTGACCTTGCTGGTGCTTACCACCGCCTGGTTCGCCGCAGAGCGCTGGCTCGCCGGCGGCTTCGACACGAACGTCGCTGCGCACTTCGGATCATCGCGCAGCGACATCGCCCTGCTCGGCGCCGTAGCGATCGGGGCCGGCGCTTCGCTTCCGATGACAGGCTCGCTGCTGACCGGTGCACTGCTGATCGTTCCCGCCGCCACCGCGCGGATGCTGAGCGATCGCGCGCGGCATCTCCCGCCGATCGTTTTTCTGGTTGCTGCCGTCGAGGGCGTCTTCGGCCTGTACCTGTCCCTGAGATTCGATCTGCCGACCGGCGCTGCGATCGCTGCGGTCACGGGGGTTGGATTCTTCGCCGCAGCGGCAGCGGTGGCGCTGCGCCGCGCCAGTGGAGCGCTGCGACCGTCCGTGTCGCTGGCGACTGTCTCTGTGGTCGCTCTGGCGCTTGCCGGCTGCGGCGGTTCGAGCAACCCTGCCGCCGATGACAACGCGCCGCTGAACGTCGTCGCCACGACGCCACAGGTGGCCGACATCGTCAAGCAGGTCGGCGGCGAAGCCGTCAGCGTCAGCACGCTGCTTCCGCCCGATGCCGACCCCCACGACTACGAGCCCAGGCCGACGGCCGTCGCCGCAATTGCGGAGGCCGACGTGATCTTCCGCTCCGGCGGCGAACTTGATGCGTGGCTGCTTCCTGCGGTGAAGGCCGCCGGGCCAGATTCTGCGCCGGTTGACCTTTCGCGCGCGGCCCTGCTGCTACCGGCCGGCGAGTCGGGTGAGGCGTTCAACGCGCACTGGTATCTGGATCCGCAGAACGTCGCGCGCGCCACCCAGCGCGTGCGCGACGAGCTGATCAAAGCTGACCCCTCGGCGCGGGAAACCCTGCGCACCAACGCCACTCAGTACCTGAACGAGATCGACCTCGTCGACAAGAAGCTCACCGCGTGCGCTGACGACATACCGGAAGCCGACCGCAACGTGATGGCCGGGCACAACGACTTCGCCTACCTGGCTGACGCGTTCGGATTCAAGATCGCGGCGCAGATCGCGTCGTCCGGCCAGTCCGAACCCTCGGCAAGAGAACTCCAGGAGTCCGTGGATGCGGCTCGAGCCGCCGACGTTCGCGCGCTGATCGCCAGCAAGGGTGAGGTCTCCAGCCTCGATCAGCAGGTGGCCGAGAAGTTGAACGTTCCGCTGCTGCAGCTCTACGCCGACAACCTCACAACCGGCGACGATGCATCCACCCTGTTGGACGCAATCGCCTACGACGTCGATCGCATCACCGATGCCGTGACCTCTGGGAGCGTCAGTTGCCCGGCGATCAACTAGTCCTGGCAGAGGACGCAACGCTCGCCTACGACTCCGGCGAGCCGGCGCTCACTGATCTCTCGCTTTCATTGCCCGCCGGCGAACTGGTGATCCTGCTCGGCCCGAACGGCGGCGGCAAGACCACCTTTTTCCGCGCGCTCGTCGGTGAACTTGAGCCGGTGGCCGGAAGCATCGCCGTCGGGGCGGGCGTTGCGTACCTGCCCCAGTACGACGGATCGCGAATCGACTTTCCTGTCTCGGCGCTCGACGTGGTGCTGATGGGCACGCTCGCCGAGCGACGCTTCTGGCAACGCGCCCGACGCGCCGAGAAGCAGCGGGCACTGACCGCACTCGAACTGGTCGGACTGGCAAGCAGCGCCGATCGCACCTACGGCGAGCTTTCCGGTGGTCAGCGCCGGCGCGTGCTGCTGGCGCGCACAATCGTCGGCGGCGCGCAGATCGTGGCGCTTGACGAACCGCTCGCCGGCGTCGACCCGAGCTCAGCCGAAGTGATCCGCTCTGCGCTCGCCCGACTGCGCGATGAGGGCCGACTTGTGATCGAGGCCTCACACGACATCGATCACGCCCGAATCGCCGACCGGGTGATCTGTCTGAGCGGCCGGATCATCACCGACGGCCCGCCCGATCAGGTTCTGACCGATGCCGCGCTACGTGAAACCTATGCATCGGATCTGGCCGTGATCACCGACGCCGACGGCCGGCCCCTGCTGGCGACGACCGATGCCTGCGGGCACGATCACTCCCACGACCGATGATCAGTGCGTCGGTGCTCGCACCGCTTTCTGGCGACTTCGGACTCTTGAGCGCACTCGAGCTGATGATCGTCGGCGGCGCATGTGGCGCGGTCGGAGTCTGGGTTCTGCACTTTGGTCGCGCGATCCTTGCGGAGTCATTCACCCATGCGTTGCTGCCCGGCCTGGTGCTGGCGGCGATCCTCGGGGCCGGGCTGTTGCTCGGCGCCGTGGTCGGCGTGATCGCGGCCTACGCGTTGCTCCTCGTGGCGGCCCGGGCGCCCAAGACATCGAGCGCAACGGCCACGTCGGTGTCGGTCACGTTGCTGGTCGCCGTCGGCGCGCTGATGGCTTCGAGCGGTGCGGGCGTGGCGAGCTTCGAGAGCCTCCTGTTCGGTGACCCACTGGCTGCGTCTGAGAGCGATCTGATCGTCGTGACAGCGTTGGCCGTGGGAGTCGCGGCAGTCCTGACTGCACTGGGCGGCCAGTTTGCGGCGCTCGCCTTTGACGCGCGCTCGGCTCCGACGCTCGGCGTGAACGCCGGCCTCGTCTCGGCCGCCGCCCTGGCGTTGCTGGCCATTTCGGTGTCTGTGGCCGCGAACGTTGCGGGCAGCCTGCTCGCGCTCGCACTGGTCACCGGACCTGCTTTTGGCGCGTCCGCAGTGACCCATCGCCTGGGCAGATCAGTCGCGCTTGCCACCGCCGCTGGAAGCATCAGCGGCGTCGTCGGAATCTACCTCTCGTACTACGCCGATCTGCCCGCAAGCGCGAGCATCGCGCTGGCAATCTGCGTCTGGGCCGTGGCGGCTGTTTCTGTTGGCGGCGTGCAGGCGCGGACCACGCGGTTAGGCTGATCGCCCCATGTACCCGGAAATCAATCTTGGACCGCTGACCCTTCAGACCTTCGGGCTGATGTTCGCCCTGGCGTTCATTGTTTCGGGGCTGATCGTCGGGCGGCGCCTCAAAGAGCTCGGGAACCCGGTCGACTGGGCGTACGAGCTGATCCTTGCTGCAGCCGTCGGCGGCGTCCTGGGTGCAAAGCTCTGGTTCTCGGTGCAGACCGGAGAGTGGTCGATGGGCCAGCTTTTCTCTGGCACCGGTCTGGTCTGGTACGGCGGCGCTCTCGGCGGCGCGGCAGCCGTGGCGGCCTACGCGTACTGGCGCAAGATGCTCACGTACACGCTGCTTGACGTCTGCGCGCCGGCGCTTGCTGCGGGTTACGCGGTCGGTCGCATCGGCTGCCAGCTCTCGGGCGACGGCGACTACGGCACGCCGACCGACTGGTGGTGGGGCGTGAGCTACGAGAACGGCACGGTGCCGACCCCGCCGGGCGTTCTGGTCCACCCCACCCCGTTGATCGAGATGATCACGATGGGCCTCTTTGCGGTGATGCTCTGGCGCTGGCGCGACCGCTGGTCTCCGGGGGTGCTGTTCGGTGTGTACCTGATCGGGTCGAGCATCGCGCGCTTTGGCGTGGAGTTCCTGCGCCGCAACGAAACTGCTGCGCTGGGCATGACGCTGGCGCAGCTCATGAGCGTTGCGCTCGGGCTGATCGGCGTGGCGTTCGTACTTGCGCTGAAAGACCGGCCTGTGCCGGCCGAGCGCTCGGTCACTTCCGTCTAGAGGTAACCCATCGGGTCGACCTGGGTGCCGTTGATGCGCACCTCGAAGTGGACGTGCGGGCCTGTCGAGTGGCCGGTGTTGCCTGACGCAGCGATGATCTGGCCCTGGGTGACCGTCTGGCCGACGCTCACCCGGAGGCTGCTGTTGTGCCCGTAACAAGTACTCATCGAAGAGGAGTGCTGGATGCAGATGTAGTTGCCGTAACCGCCCATCCAGCCAGCGATGCGCACGGTTCCGCTGTCGGCGGCGCGCACGGCGGTGCCGACCGGAACCGCCAGGTCGATCCCGCCATGAAGGCGGCCCCAGCGGTATCCGAAGGGTGATGTGAACTGGCCGTTGACCGGGTAGATCAGCTGACCGGTGCCGCGCTTGATCGGGGCGCTGTCGTCGAGATAACCCATGACCGATCCGTTGCTCGCCTGCATCGCGGCAAGATCTTCCTGATCGTTGCGCAGGCTCTTCGAGACGACCGCGAGCTTGCTCTTGCGCGAACCGACAGCGCTGGCGAGCTGGTTGCGCTTCGCGGCCAGCGTGCCCTTGGCACCGCGGACTTCGTCGCGGCGACTACGGACCTGGGCGACCAGGCGCGCGGCCTCCTTCTCGAGGCCGGCGAGCTTCACGGTCTCTTTCTTGGTCGAGCCCTTCAGGCGGGTGACCTTGGAGATGATCTTGTGGTCCTGGCTGGCGATGCGCTCGAGATAGGTGGTGCGCTCGACCATGTCGGCGAAGCCACGTGAGCTGAGCACCACCTGGATCATGTTCGGCTCGCCCTGTTTGTAGACGGCGACGATGCGCTCGGCGAGCACTGCGCGCGAGTGGGCGAGCTGCTTCTTGAGGCGCGCGAGGCGGTCGCGCGAGATGCGCAGATCGTTGGCGATCTTGCGCTGGCGAGCGGCCTTGGCGTTGAGGTCGGCCTGGATGTTGTCCTGCGTGCGCTGGAGCTTGGAGATGCGGCCGCGCAGGCCCTGGATCTTGCCCGACATGCGGTCGATGTCGCCGGTCAGCGAGCTGGCCCTGGCGGACTTCCTGGCGATGCTGTTCTGCAGCTCGGCGGCGCTCTTGGCGCTGGAGCCGAGCGGGCGTGCCATGTACAGGACGGTAAGCGCCATGAAGATGGCGAAAATCCAGAAGAGTGCGCGAGAGTTCGTGGTGATCAGACGGGGCATGTTTGAGGTGTCCTAGAGGCCGGGGTAGTGACGGACAGTGAAAGAGCCGGTGCCGGCGCCGTTGTAGCCGTTCTGCCAGCGTGAGCCGGTGCCGCTGCGACCGCTGGTGTCAAAGCGCAGGCCACCGACGGTCATCCACATGTGGCCGGGGTTGGTGTAGATCGTGATCCACTTGCCCGGGCCGGAAGCGCCCCAGCCGATGAATCCGCCCGAGGCCATCGGGCTGCTGAGCACGCCGGCGGCGTGAAGTACGTAGCTGACCGATCCCGAGCAGTCATAGCCGCGGTCACTGAACGAGCCGTGGCCGCCGCCCCAGATGTACGGGGTGCTGCGGATCTGGTTGCCGGCCGCGACGGCGGCCTTGATCGCGGCAGGAGCACTGGCCGGCGCCGAGGCGCTGCCGTCAGAGTTGAGCGTCACGCGGGCGCCGTTGGGGCCGGCGACCGGTCGGAAGTTCACTGTGTTCGGAGCGGGCTGAAAGCCGACCGCGGCCGACGCTGCGCGCAGCATGCGGCGCTGGCGGGCAAGTTCTGCTTTGAGGTCGCCCTGCGAGGCGAGCACGCGGCCCTTCTTGGTGGCGATCGCGTCGCGCTCGCCGGTGACCTCGGCCACGAGGCGCTCCTGGCGCTGCTCGAGTGCGGCCAGCTTCACCGACTCGGTCTTCGTGGACTTTTTCAGCTGCGTGACCTTGTTGATCGTGTGCTGGTCCTGTTCGGCGATCTTCCTCAGGTACGTGGTGCGCTCGACCATCTCCTTGAAGCCCTTTGACTCCAGCACGACTGTGACGATGTCCGGCTCGCCCTGCTTGTAGACAGTGACGAGGCGCTCCGAGAGGATCTTCTGTGCGTAGGCGAGGCGCTTCTTGAGGCGCGCGAGCTTGGCCTTGGCGTCGTCGAGCTGCGCCTGCAGCTCGCGCTCACGCGCAGCCTTGCGCTCGAGGTCTGCCTGCGCGACATCCTGCTTGCCCTGAAGCTTGCGGATGCGCAGCGCCAGCTGGTGCTCTTTTTCGCTGATCGCTTCGATGCGTGAGTTGATCTCGGCGGGCGTCTCGGCTGTCGCATTGCGCGGCATCGCAAGCAGGACCGAAACGGCTGCGGCGATGAAGAGGGCGATCGAAATTGCTGCAATTGCAGGGCGAAGCTTGCTCATGGGCGGCTTGAGGCTAGGTGTGGAATCCATGGTTCTTTAGAAATTCCTGCTCGGTTATGACTACCTGCAAGCCCGTATGCGGACGCAGCTGTTTCGCCTGAGGTTGCAGGCCAGTGCGCACGCGGGTGCGGGTCGTCAACGTCGTCGTGACGTCGGTATGACTTGGTTGCCGATGCGCTTACGGAGTTAGCTGTCGGGCTCGCGTGCGGACTACCGATCTCGGTCGGTAATCGCGCGCTATGCAGTCCTAACGACTGCAATTCGCCCCGGGGATTTGGGTCCCCCGCTGACCCTGCCTGGCAGGCCTGGTCACTCAGCGCTGTGGGGCACTATACCGGATCGAATGCCTCAGGTCAACACTAAATCGCTGGAAATGCATAAGTTCCGGGGTTTTGGGTACGGATTCGCTGCAACCGCATACCTCAGCGATATTGCGCCCCAACGTGCGGATGTTGTGGCGCCCCAACAGTTGCATGTTGGGGCGACAAACCGCACTCCCAAGCCGTTTCACCTCACGGACGGGGCTCTGATTCCCATGAAAAAGGGCCGCCGGATGGCGACCCTTTCAGTGCAGCGGTTGGGTTCGGCGACTAGGCCGGAACAGGCTCTGCGGCAGCGTCGGCCTTGGCAGCAAACTCCTGCCGGGCCTCTTCGAGCTGGGCCTTGAACTGGCCGACCTGGAGGCGGCCGATCACCATGCGCTGGATCTGGCTCGTGCCCTCGAAGATCTGGTAGATCTTGGCGTCGCGGTACCACTTCTCGAGTGGCAGCGATGTGTCCCAGGCGGCCGGGCCGATCAGGTCCATGCACTTGGCCGTCGCCCACATTGCAACGTCGCCACACTTGAGCTTGCTCATCGAACCCTGTCCACCGACCAGCGGCTGGCCGTTGGCGCCCATCCAGGATGCGCGCTGCACGAGCAGACGTGCGGCCTCGATCTCAGTGGAGATGTCGGCGATCTGCTGGTGGATGCCCGGATTCTCGAGCGCCGGCTTGCCGTCGATCTTGGTCTCGGAGAGGTACTCCAGCGTGAACTCGTAGGCAGCGCGGGCGATACCGATCGCGCTTGCGCCGACGAACGGACGCGTGAGCTCGAAAGTCGCCAGGGCGTTTGCGCCGCCGACCTTCTTGCCGCTTCGCGCGTTTTCGAGTTTTTTGTTCAGCTTGTCCATGCCGCCGAGGAGGTATTCGGTGGGAACGCGGCAGTTCTCGAGCACGACCTCCGTGGTCTGCGAGGCACGAATCCCGAGCTTGTCTTCCTTTTTGCCCTGCGAAAGCCCGGGCGTGTCCTTCGGGACGATGAACGAAGCCTGGCCACGGGTGCCGAGCTCCG
>JAEMRJ010000081.1 GCA_016463365.1 Thermoleophilaceae bacterium
TCGTGACGTCCTGGCGCGTGAACTGCTCCTTGGCCTTGATGTGCTTCTTCATCGCCGCTTCGATGCGCGGGAAGTCTGCGTCGGAGATCTCGGCGCCCTCGGGGAACTCGAAGTCGTAGTAGAAGCCGTTCTCGATCGGCGGGCCGATGCTGATCTTCACGCCGGGATAGAGCTCCATGACCGCGGCGGCCAGCACGTGCGCGGTGTCGTGGCGCACCAGCTCAAGCGCCTCTGGCGATCTGCCGGTGATGATGCTGATCTGCGCGCCGCCCGGCAGCGGGCGCGAAAGGTCGCGCAGCTCGCCGTTGACCTCAATCGCAAGCGCCGCACGCGCGAGGCCTTCGCCGATCGCCAGGGCTGCGTCGCCCCCCGTGGCGCCCTCGGCGAGATCAAGAACGGTGCCGTCTGGAAGCGTGACATTCATCGGCCGGGATCGTAGATCACGGCGCGACGCCGGTTAATCCGTAATGATGATCCGAAGCCTGCCGCAAAATTAATTCCCACAAGGAGCTGTTCCGAATGAATGACTTTCCCGAGGTGAATCCAGCACTGGACTCATCGTTCGCTCTCCCGCCCGACACAGTTGCGTTCTACGCCGACTACGAGCAGAAGCGGAGCCGCCTGACCACGTTCTTCCGCCTGATCCTTGCGATCCCGCACCTCATCGTGTTGAGCCTTTACGGCATCGTCGCCATTCTCGCGGTTTTTGTTGCGTGGTTTGCACTGCTGTTCACGGCCAAATACCCGGAAGGTCTCTACAACTTCGTCGTCGGTTTCCAGCGATACGCGACGCGCGTCAACGCCTACACGTTCCTGGTCACCGACAAGTTCCCGCCGTTCAACGGAAACCCGGACGAGGCGTATGCCGCACACTTCCTGATCGGTCCGCCAAAAGAGAAGTACAGCCGCGCGAAGACTTTCTTCCGCTTCATCCTGATCATCCCGTTCTACATCGTGGCCTACATCCTCACGCTCGTTTTCGAGCTGGTCGCGTTCGTCGCCTGGCTGGTCATCGTGATCACCGGCAAGCAGCCCAGGGGCATCCAGGACGCGATGACGTTCTGCCTTGGCTTCATCATTCGCGTCTACTCGTTCTACCTGTTCACGACCGAGGACTGGCCGAAGTTCTCGGACGAAGAGGTCACACGCTCGCTGCAGGAGCGGGGCTACCAGGGCACGATCCCGCCGACCGACGGCGTCGTTGCCGCAGCTCCCGCCGCCGCGCCGCCGATGCCTCCGGCGCCGCCCGCACCGCCGGCCGTCTAGTAATTCCCGCAGTACCGGGTCACCACGCCAGCTTCGACCTGCGTGTTGACCCGGTCCGTGCGGTAGTCCTGCGTCTGGGCGAAGGGCTGACCATCCTCCATCACCACGCGGACTGTCCAGCCCTTGGCGTCAGCCCAGGTTTCAACGTCTGAGAGCTGCTGGCCCTCCACGTCAGAAAGTTCGAAGCCTTCGGGCTCGCCGCGCGGACAGTCCAGCGCATTGGGCGGAGCGGGCGTTTCGCCTGATCCGGCGTCGGACCCGGTGTTGTTCGCGAGGATGAGGACGAACGCGCCAATCGCGAATCCAAGGAAGACGATGATGACCAGCATCGGGTGCTGGTGCTTCTGGAAGTGTCCTGAAGGTTGCATGCCCGCCAGTCTAAGGCTGGGCGCGGCGCAGGTGGTACAGCGCGATGCCTGCGGCGACTGAGACGTTGAGCGACTCCTTCTTGCCGTACTGGGGGATCTCGAGAATCGCGTCGCAGCGATCGAGCACATCGGTCGCGATGCCCTGAGTCTCGCTGCCGAGCACCAGGGCCAGGTGAGCATTCGCGTTTTGCAGCTCAAAGAGTTCGATCGAGCGATCGTCCTGCTCGAGCGCGAAGGTCTGAGCGCCCTCGGGAAGCAGATCGAGCGCGGCTTCGACGGTCGTTGCGTGAGCGAATTCAACCGTCGCCTCAGCCCCGAGCGCGGTCTTGGCGATCGCCTTGCTGTTGGCGCTGATCACGACCGGGCTGCGGTCGTCGCCCTGGCCCAGATCTGGATACGGCGTGATCCCGGTGCAGATGATCCGGCCACCGCCGATCGCGTCGAGCGTGCGCGCGATCGCGCCGACGTTGTAGGTGCTGCGGATGTCTTCCAGGATGACCGTGATGCCCATGCGCGCGAGGTTATTCGCCCGACCGCGCGCCTGAGCGGAAAAACTTCCATGCTCCCGTCCCGAAGACGGGAGCATGGAGGATTTCTGGCTTCACAGCCCCAGCGTCGCCCCGATGATCTCGCGCTGGATCTCGCTGGTGCCGGCAAAGATCGTGCCGACCAGTCCTGCGCGGACGTGCTTCTCCATGTCGTACTCCAGCGCGTAGCCGTAGCCGCCCATCATCTGCATGCCCTCGAGGGCGATGTATTTCGCCACTTCCGTGCTCTTGAGCTTGGCCATCGAGGCCTCCTTCGCAAATACACGCGTCGGGTCGGCATCGATCTGCTCGGCGATGTCGTAGATCAGCAGGCGCAGGCACTCAAGCTCGGTCGCCATGTCGGCGATCCGGTGCTTCAACGCCTGAAACGAACCGATCGGGCGACCAAACTGCTCGCGCTCTTTCACGTACTTCAGCGTGTCATCGAACGCGCGCTGGGCGATCCCCAGATACATCGCCGAGAGAATCATCCGCTCGCTGTTGAGGCCGGTCATCAACTGCATCCAGCCGCCGCCCTCTTCGCCGAGCAGCGACTCGTCGGGGACGAAGCAGTCGGTCAGGAAGATGTCGTTGACCTCGTGCGGACCTGCGAGCGTCGGGATCGGGCGGATCTCCATGCCCTCGGTGCCGGCGGGGATGCCGAGCATCGTGATGCCCTCGTGCTTTGAACCGGACGAGTCCGTGCGCACGATCGTGAGGATGTTGGCGCTGATCGGAGCGTTTGAGCACCAGGTCTTCTGGCCGTTGATCACGTAGCCGCCGTCGACCTTCTCGGCCCGGCACTGCAGTGATCCGACGTCCGAGCCGGAACCCGGTTCGCTCATCACGATTGCCTCGATGTTGCCCTCGCAGATGCCACCGAGGATCCGCTTCTTCTGATCCTCAGTGCCGTGGCGCTGGTATGCGCCCTGGACGATCGCCGTCGTGCCGAAGCCGGCAGCCGGGATCATTCCGCGGGAAAGACCTTCAAGAAAGATCGTCTGGTCGACGACGTTGCCGCCGGCTCCGCCGTATTCCTCTTCGATCGAAACGCCGGTCCAGCCGAGCTCGCCGAGCTTCTTCATGATGCCCACGTTGGTGGGCTCAGTGCCCTGGGCCGTGAGGTTGTGGCGCTGTTCGAGCGTGCCGCATTCGCGGGCGGCGAACTCGTCGATCGCCTCCCGGAATGCAACTTGTTCGGGCGTGAATGCGATTCCCATTACGCGGCAACCTCTGACTTGACGGCGGGCTTGTACACAGTCACGACGGCAGCGCCGCCCAGACCGATGTTGTGCTGCAGGCCGACCTTCGCGCCCTCGACCTGACGCTTGTCGGCGTCGCCGCGGATCTGCCAGGTCAGCTCGCTGCACTGCGCAAGACCAGTCGCGCCCAGCGGGTGGCCCTTGCTGATCAGTCCGCCGGAGGGGTTGACGACCCACTTGCCGCCGTAGGTGGTGTCCTCGGCCTCGACCAGGTCGTGGCCGTGGCCGACCTCGGCCATGCCGAGCGCCTCATATGTGATCAGTTCGTTGGCAGAAAAGCAGTCGTGCAGCTCGATGACATCCACGTCGTCGATCGTCAGGTCTGCCTCTTCCAGAGCCTGCTCGGCAGCGGTCTTCGACATGTCGAAGCCGACGAGGTTGATCGATGAAGCGCCCTCGAACGTGCTCTCCATGTCGGTGACCATCGCCTGTCCGGCGATCTCGACTGCCTTGTCCCAGAGGTCGTGCTTGTCGACGAAGTCCTCGCTGGCGATGATCGCCACGCCCGAGCCGTCAGAGGTCGGCGAGCACTGCAGCTTGGTCAGCGGCGTGTGGATCTCTTTGGCTTCCTTGATCTCGTCGAGCGTGTACTCGTCCTGGAACTGCGCGTACGGGTTGTTGACCGAGTGCTTGTGGTTCTTCCAACCGATCCACGCGTAGTGCTCGGGCTTGGAGCCGTACTTCTCCATGTGCTCGCGTCCGGCGTTGCCGAACATCTGCGGCGCCGGCGGTGACTCTTCCCAGCCGCCACGACCTTCGATCATCGTCATGACGTGCTTGTCCATCGGGTTCGTTCGATCGAGAAATTTTGCCCCCAGCGAACCTTTCTCCATCTTTTCGAACCCAACGGCGATCGCACAATCAGCGAGACCACCCTTGACCGCCTGGCGCGCCATGTAGAGCGCCGACGATCCAGTCGAACAGTTGTTGTTGACGTTGACGACCGGGATGCCAGTCAGTCCAAGTCCGTAGATCGCGCGCTGGCCAGCGGTGCTGTCGCCGTAGCAATAGCCCACGAATGCCTGCTCGATTTCCTTGTAGTCGATGCCCGCGTCTTCGAGCGCCTTGGTGCCGGCTTCGAGCACCATGTCCGGGTAGTCCCATTCTTTGGAGCCCGGCTTTTCGAACTTGGTCATGCCCACGCCGATCACGAACGTGCGGTTGCCCTTCTGCTTCGACATCGATCCACTCCTCATAAGATTTTGGTTTCGCTTGTTGAGCGTTCAGCAAGCGGGATAGTAACGTGTCATTCAGCAGATGGAAGCCGCCACCCGAAATATGCGTCAGATCCAGGCCGATGAGGCGCGAATCGCTCTGATCGAGGCCGCCTCCGTCCTGTTTGCCGAACGTGGTTACCACGACAGCAGCGTCGCTGCGATCGGTGAGCACGCCGGGGTCTCGCGCGGGCTCGTGAACCATCACTTCGGCTCCAAAGAGAATCTCCTGGCCGCAGTGATCGAGGCGCACATCTACGAGTGGGAACACGGCGTCGTGGCCCCGGCGATCGCCGGGAAGCAGGGTCTTGCGGCGCTGCGCGCGATCATCTTCGCCCACTGCGCGCTCGCCAAGCAGAAGCCCGGCCACCTCTTGCTGCTCTACCGCCTCATGGGCGAGGCACTCGATCCGCGCAACAATCTCGGAGACGAGTTCGCCGCAGTGCACAAGCGTTGGCGCGAGCAGGGCAGATACTGGTGGGACGAGGGCGTCGCAAACGGCGAGATCGACAGCTCGATCGACCAGGACGCGAACGCATCTCTGATCATCGGCACCGTTCGCGGGATCACATTTGACTGGCTTACTGCCCCCGGCAGCTTCGATCTGGACGCCGCCTACGAGCAGTTCTGGACTATGCTCGTCGCGTTCTTGGAGCCCCGCTGAGCCGGTCGACTGATGCGCTGCCGATATTTCACAAATGCCTGGTTGATCGCGCTGCTCGCCACTCTGATCAGCGCCACGACCGCCGCAGCCGCGCCGCCGTCGATCTACCGGGCAACGATCGAAGGTTCGGTCAAAACTGTGGACACAGCCGTGGACACCGGCCTGGTCAACAAAGGCCTGGACACCTTCAAGGTCACGGGCCTCAGGTTCAAGCGTGTGCGCCACGGCAAGAGCGTCGACAAGGTTTCCGCCAGCTACAAGGTCACAGCAGGCAAGGTCACGTGGACGAGCACGATGACCGGCGGATGCCAGCACAGCTTCAGCGACTCGTTTCCTGTCAGGAGCGTGATCGGCTCCGGTAAACCGCTGCAGTTCGATAAGTACAGCGGTCGGTGGCAAATGCTCGCCGAGCTGCCGACGAGCATGTCAGCGACGATCATCCAAAGCTGCATTACGAGGGACGGCTCCACAGGAGAATCCGAGCTGATCCGTGACCTCCCCAGTTTGCTCTCCGCAGGCGGCAAGAGCGTCAAGCAGTCGCCCCGAGCGACGATCAGGCGGACCTTTCACGACGAGTACTCAGACAAGAACTCGTCCTACTCGGCAACGTGGAAGCTCACGCTCAAGTCGTGATGCGCGGCGCGCAGCGCTCTTTCGTGGCTCAGCAACGCTAGGTTCGCTGCACGCGTCCGGCGGACCCCAGTCCCGCCGGACGCGTGAAGCCGCCGCCTATTCGGGCAGCTTGAGCGGCGCCAGTTGCCTGGTGGGCGGTGCGGAGCTCGCCACCGGCTGGCGGGTTGGAGACGCGGCGCGCGGAGCACCGGGCGGAGTGGACTGCGGCTGCTCGGGAACGGTGACTGCCATCGCGATCGGTTCGGAGACCCGGACCGTGATGCGCTTGTCATACACCGAGGGCAACGAGTCGAGATATACGTCGTCAGCGGTCGGCCCCGTGTCACGCGCAAAGAACTTCGGCGCGAAAATGGAGATGCCGACGAGCGCGATGACTACAGCGCCGAAGACGAGTGGATCGATTTGAGACATCTTGTTACCCCTTGTGTTTGCGGAGAGAGCTGTGGACTGATGCGTCTGAGTCGCATGCGGAGGACTCGACGTATTAGTTGTACCGCCAAGTTCGCCGCGCGCGCAAACACCGGTTCATTCGTTCTAGCCAGAACGATTGGGGTGGGGTCCCCTCAACCAGATGGCCACTTTTCTGGACGCGTACCCAGTTGTTCCAGAGGCGTCCAGTTAACGCAGAAACCCGCCACAGGGGCGGGTTTCTGAAGTGCAAGGGATGGGCGTTACTGGGCTCGAACCAGTGACCCCCAGCTTGTCGAGCTGGTGCTCTCCCAACTGAGCTAAACGCCCTTGCGGGTGATCAGGTTAGCGCGGCTTCATCGCCGAGGGGCGACTACTTGTATGTTCAGCTGGACCACCACCAAAGGAGAACGCATGAGCCTTGCAAACACCGATGACCTCTTCTTGTATGTCGGCGAGTACTCAGACCTCGAGTCAGCCGAAGCCGACTATCTCGCCATCAAGGAGCTGCACTCGCTCGACGTGATCGGCACCTTTGATGCCGCTGTCGTCACAAAAACCGAAGAGGGCAAGCTGAAGATCGTGCATCACACCGAGAAGCCCACACAGCACGGCGGCTGGGGCGGTTTCGCGGTCGGCGCAGTGATCGGCGTCATCTTTCCGCCGGCGATCCTCGCTCCCGCGCTCGCAGGCGCGTCGATCGGTGCGATCGGCGGGCACCTCGCCGGCGGCATCCCGCGTCACGATCTGAAGGAACTTGCAGAGGTGCTCGAGGCCGGCGACGCCGCCGTCGTGGCAATTGGTGAGCCGACGATCGAGGAAGCGATCGAAAAGGCCGCCACGCAGGCCAAGCGCGAGATGAAGAAGGCAGTAAAGGCCGACGCGAAGGCGATCGAGCGCGAGATTGACGCGCTGCCGACCTCGTAGGACCTAGTCGTCCGCAGCCACCTGCGCCCGAAACACGTCGGCGCTGGTGTGCTGCGGCTGCCACTCCGGCACCGCCTGCTTCAGCCTTGCATTCGTCGCCAGGTAGGGATATTTGAAGAAGTCCACAAACGACGGCGGGATCTCGACGCCGGGAGTTTTCAGTCGCCACATTCCGCCGGCAAGACCGGTGAACGATTCTTCCCGTACCGGTCGCACCTCGATACCGGCGACCTCGGCGCACTGGTGCCAGGTGATTTCGCCGTCGGGTGTGAGGTTGAACGCGCCCGGATGCGCTGACTCGACAAGGCCGACGATTCCGCTGACGGCGTCGTCGATGTGCAGGAACTGCGTCGGCTGATCGCCGGTCCCGAAGTCCGGGAAGAACGCCTGAGACTCCCACATGCGGACGAGGTGGTTGTCTGCGCCCGGGCCGTAGATCGTGCACGGCCGGATGATCGTCATCAGGCGCTGACGGTGCAGCGTCGCCCAGAGCTGGGCGATCCGGTCAGCCTCTGCTGCATGCCTGGCGTAGACGTACCTTGCGTGCCCGTGGACTGGCTGCGACTCGGTGATCGGCACCGGATTGTTGGCCCAGGCTCCATAGGCCATCGTCGCGGATGTGACGTACACGCGGTCGACGCCCTCCGCCGCGGCGGCGGCCAGCACGTTGAATGTCCCGTTGACGTTGACTTCGTACATCTCCGGCTCGTCGCGCATGGGATCAAGTACGAACGCCATGTGGATTAGGACATCAGGGCGCTCTTCGGCGACTGCAGTCGAGATCGCGTCGCCGTCGCGAACGTCGATCTGGCGGAAGCTGCTGCCCGCCGGGCGAAACTCGGGAACGGCTATGTCTGCGTTGACAATCAGCTCGGTGTTGCTGAGCGAAGCGATTTTCTCGAGCACGCGGGAGCCAAGATACCCAGAACCACCAGTGATCAAATAACGCAACCCAAACCCCTTGCCAGTGTTTTCATGAATGCGGACGAGGCCATAAAGGATTCCATGGCCTCGACGATAAAAGTAGACATAGAACCAACGGATCAACCCCGCGATTGCGGTTGGTGGAACGTTCTAGAGAGAGGCGTCCTTCGGGGCGCCTTTCTTCTTTGTCTATTTCGCGCCGACCTGGCGTAGATATTTGCCCTGCCGGCCGGCCGACGCAAGTATCTGTTCTGAGATCGCTCCGGGACCTGTCACAACCGTGTTGTTGTCGTCCACGACGTTCACCGGGTAACCCGCCTGCGGGCAGATCTCGAAGAACGGCTTGGGGAACTGCCAGTAGTTCTGGCGGTAGGTGATGTCGCCGTATGGCCTGCAGCCACCGCGATCAGAGCCGTACTCGAAGATCACAAAGCAGAGCACAAGCGAGTCGGTCAGTTCGCAGGGCCCGAAGTCGGTGATGCCCGGCTTGTTGCTCAACGAGACGTTGTTCTCGATCGTCACGTAGCGGCTGCCGCCATCGGTGTAGAAGGTGTTGCCGCCGGCGAGCCGGCGCTTTTCGGAGGCGACGTTGCCTGCAATCAGCTCGCCGTCGGCCGCCGTGGCGCCCTGCTGGCCCTGGGTGTAGATCGCGCCGCCGTCCCAGAGCACGCTGAGGAAACGCTTGATGCGGTTGCTGAGGATTCGGTTGCCGCTGCTGGCCGTCGGCGTGGTGTAGGTGCCCCACTGCCCGGAGACCGAGTTGGGCAGACCGGTGAATGAGCCCGGGTCGAGCAGGCCCCAACCCCAGCCGATCGCGATGCCAGACCACGGCACGTAGCTGATCTCGTTGTTGGAGACTGTCGAGCGCGTGGTGGTGCCGATCATGATGCCCGGCGCATCCTGGTACTCAAGGCCGATGCGGGTGATGAGGTTGTTGGAAATCTTGTTGTCCTGCGTCCGCTGACCGGCCACGCTCGGGTGGTGATCAATCACGGAGACCCCGCCCAGCTGAACGCCGGCGGCCGAGATGTCCTCGAAGCGGTTGCCGATGATCGAGTTGTTCTGGCTGCCGGTGTCAAAGTCGAGGCCGACCGCGCCCAGGCGACGGAAGTCGTTGCCGATGAACTTGATCTTTCGTGCGTAGCTGAAACTGACGTTTCCGGGCGTACGCGTGACGTTCTGGTCGTGACCGATCAGGTTCGCCACGTGGCCTGTGCCGGTCAGATGAAATCCGCTCTGGTCGGCCGCGTAGCCGTCGGGGCCGTTGGGGTCCAGCCAGGTGCCGTACTGGAACCTGAGCCCGCGAAAGTTGATGTTGGAGATCGGCTTGGAGACCGAACCTCGGCCCTGCACGAGGGTCTCGACAACCGGCACCTCTACATCCGCTGTGGACAGGTCTTCGCCCACGCGTGGGATGTAATAGAGCCAGCCCTGGGTCTTGTCGAGGTACCACTCCCCCGCGCTGTCGAGCAACTCGTAGGCATTTTCAAAGCGCACGATCGTCTGGAAGGACCAGATGTACGGAAATACGTTCACGTTGTTCCAGCACGGCTGCTGCATCGTGATCTGTTGACCCTGAACCGTGGAGAGCGGACAGCGCATCATCTTCCACTGCGAGAGCGTGACGGCCTCGATGTCGCTCTGGTTGCCCCACGCGGCCATCGAGGCGTCCGGCGCCTGAAAGCCGGCTTCAGTGCGGACGAAGCCGTTGGGGTAGGTCTCGCCACGAGCACGAAGTGCGCGCCTGCCGTTGACGAATAGCTGCCTCGTCTGCGTCCCGACCGGAACCTTTGATCGGTAGATGTTGAGCGAGCTGTTCACAAGCTGCCAGTTCTCGGCCTCTAAGGCTCCACTGATCACAGGGGATGCCCCTGATGCGGCGCGGTAGGTGACGGTGTGGCCGTTCCGGCCAGAGTCGCGCTCGTCGAGAAAGAGGGTTGATTTGAGCCGGTAGGTCCCGCCGAGCAGGTTGACGTTGATGTCTGCCGCGTGAGTCTTCAGCCTCGCGCGCGCCAGATTGCGCGCCCGAGCGAGCGTTCGGAACGGGTCGGCCTTTGTTCCGGCCCCGGCGTCGTGGCCGCTCGGCGAGACCCAGATGTCGATCGGGGCCTCAGGCCGCGGCGCGCCCAGGGCGGCCGGGGCTGTCAGAAGGAGCGCCAGGGCGATCGTCGTCCATGCTGCGGCGATTGTTCGCGAGGATGTCTGGCGCGGGAACACTCCATGCGCAATCGGCATCCTCCGCGCCGGACTTGATGCCACTGACAGATTTACGGCCTCAATCAAGGCGACGACCGGAATCGAACCGGTGTAAACGGCTTTGCAGGCCGCTGCGTAAC
>JAEMRJ010000082.1 GCA_016463365.1 Thermoleophilaceae bacterium
ACCTCGTACGTGCCGCGTCCCGAGTGGTACTTCTTCTTCCTGTTCGAGCTGCTGCGCGTCATCAAGCCGCCGGAACTCGTCTTCGTCGCAACCCTCGGCATTCCGAACATCGCGATTGCGCTGCTGATCCTGCTGCCGTTCTACGACCGTGGTCCCGAGCGTCGGCCCGAGCGTCGGCCGATCGCCATGACCTGCATGGTTCTGACGATCGTCGCAATGACGTACCTCACGCTTCTGGGTTCACTCGCCGGTTCGCCGACCGAGATCGACGCGGAAGTCCCGGAGCAGTACGTCTACGGCAAGGAAGTTGCCGCCAACTCCGGTTGCCTCGGTTGCCACAAGTTCGGCGAGAACGGCAACGACGGCCCGGGTCCAAACCTCACCACGATCGGCGCACGCCTGCCCAAGCAGGCGATCGAGCGCACTCTGAACAACCCCACTGCGCCGATGCCGAGCTTCAAGAGCATGCCCGAGGACCAGAAGACGGCACTCGTCAACTTCCTCGGCCAGTTGCGCTGACCGACCGCTTGTCCTCTAGTCTCAAGGCCATGAGCGACTCCGCACCTGCCGGCTCTGCCGCGCAGAAGGGCACTCTGCCCGAGCAGCAGGTCCAGGCGATGTTCGACCGCATTGCCAAGCGTTACGACCTGATGAACACCGTCATGACTGCTGGTCTTCACGACGAGTGGCGTCGTCGCGCAGTTCAGATCGCCGGTGCGAAGCCCGGGCAGCACGTTCTGGATGTAGCGACCGGCACCGGCGACCTGGCATTCGAGCTGGCCCGGGCAGTCGCTCCGGGCGGAAGCGTGACCGGCGCGGATTTTTCTGCGGAGATGCTCGTCGTTGCGCGTGACAAGCAGCGCGCAGCGCTCGCAGGCCTCGACGCCGAGGTCATCTTCGAGCAGGGCAACGCTCTCGATCTGAAGTACGACGACGACACCTTCGACGCCGTGACGGTCGGATTCGGCGTGCGCAACTTCTCGGATCTATCGGCCGGCCTGACCGAGATGGCTCGCGTCGTGCGCCCCGGCGGCAAGTTCGTGATCCTCGAGATCTCACAGCCGCAGAAGGGTCCGCTGAGCTACTTCTACAAAGCCTGGTTTGACGGCCTCGTGCCGTTCATCGGCAAGTTCGCGGGCGAAGACTCCGCGTACACGTACCTGCCCAACTCGGTCAAGCGTTTCGCAAAGCCCGAACAGCTCGCCGCAGTTCTGCACGAGGCAGGGACCGAGCAGGTCGGTTGGACCAGCCTGGCGGGTGGCATCATCACGATTCACCATGGCGTCGTCGCCTGAGGCGGCCTTCGTGAGCGGCGACACGCGCGCATTCCAGGCTCTCGTCGCAACTGTCGGCGAGAGCATCACCTCGCGGCTTGCAGATGTCGAGCGGCGCCTGACTGAGCTCGTTGAGGCGCGCGACCCCGGCGCAGGTGCACCTGCCCTGGTGACCTTGCGGGCGGGCGGAAAACGACTGCGTCCGCTGCTGGTTCTGACCTGCGGCGCGATTGATGACGCGGGGCCCGGAGAAGACGCTGCGCTGATCAGCGCAGGTGCCGCCGTCGAGCTTGTCCACATGGCGACGCTCGTCCACGACGACGTCCTCGACGACGCCGATCTCCGTCGCGGAAAACCAACGGTCTACGCCGAGCACGGCCGCGACGTGGCGACGCAGACCGGAGACATGCTCTTCGCGCTGGCCTTCATGGAACTCACCGAAAGCGGAGATCAAGCGCAGGTGCGCGCCCTTTCCGACGCTTCGTCCGGTCTCGCCCAGGGCGAGCTGCTCCAGCGTGAGGATGCATGGGACGCGACCGTCACGCGCGAGCGCTATCTGCGTCGCTGCACGCTGAAGACCGCACGCCTATTCGAAGCCGCGGCTCAACTCGGCGCCCATGCCGGCGGTCGCCCCGAACTGGCCGACCAGTTCGGATCGTTCGGCTCGAAAGTGGGCCTGGCCTTCCAGCTTGCCGATGACGTCCTCGATGTCGTTGCGCCCACCGACGTCACGGGCAAGACCCGCGGCGCAGATCTGCTTGACGGCACCGTCAACCTGCCACTGATTGTCGCGGCCGAGCGCGATCCGGTCCTCGCAGAAATCGACCTGCGTGCGATCCACACGCCCGCACAGGCCGGCGACGTCTGCGACCGCATAGCTGCCACCGGTGCGCCGGACGATGTCCTCGCCGAGGCCCGCCAGCTCGTCGCCGAGGCCAAAGAGATGTTCGGCCCCGAGATCTCGCGCACCGAGCGCCAGGTGCTTTCTTCGATCGCCGACCAGGCCGTGGGCCGCAACAACTGACCCACGAAAAAGGGCCGGTCATCATGACCGGCCCTGATTCAGTTTCGTATTCCCCGGGGGGTGTGGGTGGTACGAAGCTTTCTAGAAGTCCTCAGGCAGGATGTGCCCGCCGTCGAGGGCCCCGACGAAACTGTTGATCTCGGTGGCCATGTTGGCGTAAGTCAGGTTGCGCAGGTCGCGCACAAGAGAGTCCGTGCCGCGGTCGAGCAGGCAGTCAAACTTCTCGATCAGTTCCTCATCCATGACGCCCGGCGAAACGTCTTCGCAGTTGGGGCATCGGAGGGTCACGCGCCACAGGGTGCCTTCGGCCTGTTCCCAGTCGATCGGGTAGACCATGTCGCAGTCACAGTGGGCGCAGTTGGCAACTTCATCGATACGGCTGGCGACGAGGTCCTGGACGCGCCGTGTGCGCTGCTCGCGCTTGCTGATTTTGTTGTTGTAAGGGTTCACTTGGTGTCTGCTCTTGGTGGTGGTGCCTTGCGGCTTCGCAGACGTATCGGCCACCGTGCACGAAGGCTTTAGACCCGAATTTCGCCAATCGTCCAGAGCCTGCGTAGACTGACCATTCGATGGTTCTCTCTGACGGAACAATCAAGGCCGAGATCGAGGCTGGACGCATCGTGATCGACCCCTATGAGCCCGGCAACATTCAGCCCGCGAGCATTGACGTGCGCTGCGATCGCATGTTCCGCGTGTTCCACAACGGGCGGCACCCGTACATCGACGTGCGCAAGCCGATGGACGACCTCACCGAGCGCGTCGAGGTCAGCGGCGACGAGCCCTTCATCCTGCACCCGGGCGAATTCGTGCTCGGTCAGACGCTCGAACGCGTGTCCATCCCCGACGATCTCGTCGCCCGCCTCGAGGGCAAGAGTTCGCTCGGCCGCCTGGGTCTGCTGATCCACTCCACGGCCGGCTTCATAGACAGTGGATTCACCGGCAACATCACTCTGGAACTCTCCAACGTCGCCAACCTCCCGATCACGATCTACCAGGGCATGCCGATCGGTCAGATCTCTTTCATGCGACTCGATCGACCGGTCGAGAAGCCGTACGGCTCGGGCGAACTGACGAGCAAGTACCAGGGCCAGGCCGAACCGACACCCAGCAGCTACCACCTCAACTTCTCCAAATAGCCGCACGAGCGCGTAGGCTCAGACCATGCCAGGAAACATTGGACTTCCCGAGATTGCGATCGTCCTCGTGATCGTGCTGATCATCTTCGGCCCCAAGCGCCTGCCAGAACTCGGCCAGTCGCTGGGTCGTGGCATCCGTGAGTTCAAGGGATCGCTCGGCGGCGATCACGATGACAAGCCGATCGTGACCGAACTTGACGAGGGCGACAAGACGAAGGCCGCCGAGCCGACAGTCACCGCCACCCCCGTCGACCCTGAGAAGCCGCGCGAAACCTCGGCCGGCTCCTAGCCTCTGCCGCGGAGCTTGATCCGTGGGCAAGATCAAACCGATCGCGCATGAGGATGAGCTGAGCCTCGTCGAGCACCTCGATGAGCTGCGCACGCGCCTGATCGTCACGATGTCCGCCTTCGGCGTCGTTCTGGCGGTTTGTTTCTGGCAGAACGAGAAGATCCTTGAAATCGTCAACGACCCGTTGCCGGCCGGAACGAAGCCCGCCACCTTCGCCGTGTCCGAGGCCTTCATGTCGACGCTGACGGTCACCGGGTACGCCGCGCTGATCATCGTCAGCCCCTTGATCGTCTACCAGCTCTACGCATTCGTGGTTCCTGCCTTCAGCGAGGACGAGCAGCGCGTGGCGAGGCCGCTTGTGATCATGGCGCCGATCCTCTTCATCGGCGGTTGCGTGTTCGGCTACTACATCGTGCTGCCCGCGGCCGTCAATTTCCTGCTCAATTTCAACGCCGACCAGTTCAACATCCTGCTGCGGGCGACTGACTACTACAGCTTCTTCGGCTTGACGGTCCTTGCGATGGGCGCGCTCTTCGAGCTGCCACTCGCAATCCTGATCGCTGCTCGGATGGGCGTGGTCACCTCCGATCAGCTGCGTGCAAACCGGCGCTACGCGGTGTTGATCATCGCAATCGTGGCGATGCTCCTCCCCGGCGTGGACCCGGTTTCGATGCTGATTGAGATGGTGCCGCTGCTCATACTCTTCGAACTCTCGATCTGGCTGACCGTCTGGTTTGCCAAACCAGTGCAACACGAAGATGCGGTTAAGGCTGCAAATACACACGAACCAGACGCGGCGATGCGGTAGCTTTCCCGCCGGAAATGCTGTTTGACCTACAGGGACCGCGAAAGACCGCCGTCAAGGTGATCTATCTGGGCCTGGCCATCCTCATGGCCGGGGGTCTTGTGCTGTTCGGAATCGGCAGCAGTGTCAACGGCGGACTCGCAAATGTCTTCAGTGGCGAGGACAGCACGTCGGCCGCCAAGGACAACGTCAACAAGTACTCCGAGCAGCTCGCCGCCAACCCGAAGAACGAAAAGGCGATGCAGAGCCTGATCGCGGCGCGTTACTCGCTGGCCGGCGATCCCGCCAACTTCAATCCAGAGAACAATGAATTCTCGGCCGACGGCAAGGCTCAGCTCGAGCTGCTCAAGGACGACTGGGCCGACTACCTGAAGATGACCGACAACAAGCCGGACCTTGCGACTGCGAACTATGCCGTCAGTGCCTACCTCGGACTGGAAGACGCCAAGGGAGCAACCGCAGCTCAGCAGATCATCACCGAGCGAAAGCCCAATGCTGCAAATTACCTGGCGTTGATGCTCTACGCCTCCTATGCCGGCGACACGATTGTTGCTTCGGGCGCCGAAGTTCAGGCGGAGCGGCTTGCGACCAAGGACGAGAAGAAGGATGTCGCTCAACAGATCAAGGAAATAAAGGAGCAGATCGGCGACCGCAACGAGCAGATCCAGAAGCAGATCCAGGAGCAGTTTGCGCAGCAGTCCCAGGGCGCAGCCGGCGGCGGTGCCCCGGCCAACCCGTTCGGCGGAATCGGTGGCACGGCCACCCAGGCGCCGGGCCAGTAGTTTCAGTTCAGTACCCTTCGTTTTCCCGGGCCAGTAGCTCAATTGGCAGAGCAGGGGACTCTTAATCCCAAGGTTGAAGGTTCGATTCCTTCCTGGCCCATTTCGGTGGCTGAGCGGCGCGTTGAGCTGCGTCGTTCGGCGGCTCACGGCCGATCGGCCGCTTCGCCACCTGCCTCCTTGTCAACACACCGCTCAGCCGCCGAAATGAGGCGAAGTTGTCCGACTCTTCAAAAAACGAACTGGCGGTGCTTGATGGGCAGCTGATGCCTGTTGAGCAGGCGACCGTCCCAGTCACGGACGATGGATTTGTCCGCGGTGACGGCGTGTTTGAAGCGCTTCGCGTCTACGGCGGTAGGCAGTACGGGCTCGACCAGCACATGGATCGGTTGATTTTGTCGGCTGCCGGGATGCGGCTGCACATCGATGCCGATTCGATCAGGCGAGATGTCGCCACGCTGATCGCGGCGCGGGGGGAGGCTGATTACGCGATCCGCATCATCTGCACCCGCGGGGGGCACACGATCGTCAAGAGCGAGGCTTTGCACGACTTTCCGGAGTCGATCTCGCTCTGCTCGATCGACTACCGGACGACCGTTGTCCTTGACGGCTTGAAAACGCTCTCTTACGGCGGCAACGTGTTGGCAAATCGCATTGCTGTGGAGCGCGGGTTCGACGAGTCGCTGCTGGTGACTCCCGACGGAGTTCTGCTCGAAGGCCCGACAGCGTCGCTCTTCTGGTCGCCCGATGGCGCCAGGCTCGTCACGCCGCCGCTGGAGGAAGGGATCCTTGATTCGATCACGCGCGCAGTGCTGATCGAAAAGCTTGGCGTTGAGGTGCGCTCGACGACGCTCGACG
Source organism: Thermoleophilaceae bacterium (assembly GCA_016463365.1). The sequence continues at coordinate 6,166 of JAEMRJ010000082.1, forward strand.
AAGTGCTCGAAGCAGAAGAAGCCTTCCTCTGCTCTTCGATCCGTGAGATTCAGGCTGTCAACAAGATCGACGACCACGCCATGGGTGCTCCGGGGCCGCTCACGGTCGCCGCAAAGCAGCTCTACGCGGATGCGGTCCAGGCAAGACTCGCCGCTGCGGACGCGAACAACTCCTAAGACCTTCGCGCGGCCCGGGGCAGCGCTCAAAATTTCCATGCACGTACTCACCATCATTGGCAACCGTCCGCAGTTCGTCAAGCTGGCCGCAGTCAGCCCGTTGCTGCGCGCGCGTCACACCGAGACCCTGATCCACACCGGTCAGCACCACGACCGCGAACTCTCGTCCGTCTTCTTCGAGCAGCTGGGTCTGCCAGATCCCGATCACAACCTCGGGATCGCCGGCGGTAGCAACTCGCAGCAGACGGCGCGCATGCTCGAAGTGCTCGAGCCGATCGTCACCCAAGCCGCCCCCGACGTCGTACTCGTCTACGGCGACACCAACTCCACGCTCGCCGGCGCGCTCGTCGCCGCCCAGCTCAGCGTCCCGCTCGCGCACGTCGAAGCCGGACTGCGCTCTTTCGACCGCGCGATGCCCGAAGAGGTCAACCGCGTCGTCTGCGACGCGCTTTCGGATCTGCTGCTGGCCCCGGGCCCCTCCGCGGCAGAGAACCTCGCGCGCGAAGGTGTTGCGGGGGACGTCGTTGTCACGGGCGACGTGATGGGGGATGTCGTGCTCGGTCTCGGTCGCAGCGCCCCGATCGAATTCGACGTTGTGCTCAACGGCTTCTTCCTGGTCACCGCCCACCGCGCCGCCAATGTTGACGACCCCGCGCGCCTCGCGCGCCTCGTCGACCTGATTCTTTCGCTCACGCTGCCTGTGATCTTTCCGGTCCACCCGCGCACCCGCGCCCGGCTCGAAGAGTTTGATCAGCTTTCACGGCTCGAAGCTGCGCCCACGGTCACGCTCGCTGCGCCGCTCGACTACGCCTCCACCATCGCGCTCGCCGCCGAGGCGCGCGCCGTGCTGACCGACTCCGGGGGCCTGCAGAAGGAGTCAGTCTGGCTCGGCACGCAGTGCATCACGCTGCGGCCCAACACCGAGTGGGTCGAGACGCTCGAAGGCGGCTGGAACACTGTCGTAGACCTTGACGCGGCTCTCGCTGCCAAAGCCCTGCTTTCTCCGCCGCTCGGGGACGCTCCGCGGCTCTACAACGCAGGAAGCGCGGGCATGGCCGTCGTCGCAGCCCTGGAGGCCCAGTACGCGCGAAGCGAGCCAATTCCGGGGGTAGAGTCAGCGTGATGACTGAATCCGGCCAGCACCGCTTCGAATCCGTCGGCGTGATCGGCCTCGGCTACGTCGGGCTTCCGCTTGCCGTCGCGTTTGCCGAGGCCGGGCTGCGGGTTGTCGGCGTTGACGTTGACCAGTCCAAGCTGACCGAGCTGAACGCCGGACGCTCCTATATCGAGGACGTCGCCGCCGGACTGATCGGGGAGAACGAGGAGGCCTTCACCTGGACGAGCGACTACTCCGAGCTTTCGTCCGTCGACGCCGTCGTGATCGCGGTCCCGACCCCGCTGACGCCCAACCGCGAACCAGACCTCGGCGCCCTCGTCGCTTCAGCGAGCGCGCTCTCACGTGTTCTGCGTGAGGGCCAGCTGGTCGTGCTCGAATCAACCACATACCCCGGCACCACCCGCGAGCGCCTCGTGCCGATGCTTGAGGAGTCGGGGCTGCGGGCCGGAACAGATTTTTTCGTCGCCTTCTCGCCCGAGCGCATCGACCCGGGTCGTACCGACTTCACACTGCGCACCACGCCGAAAGTGGTCGGCGGCGACGGCCCCGAGGCCGCCGCACGCGCCAAGGACTTCTACTCGCTCGTCTGCGACACGGTCGTCGAGGTCTCCGGCCCCGAAGTCGCAGAGATGACGAAGCTGCTCGAGAACATCTACCGCGCGGTGAACATCGCCCTGGTGAACGAGATGGCGGTGATCTCCGATCGCATGGGGATCGACATCTGGGAAGTGGTGGAGGCCGCGGCCACGAAGCCGTACGGGTTTGCCAGCTTCAAACCCGGCCCGGGCCTCGGCGGGCACTGTCTTCCCGTGGATCCGTTCTACCTCTCGTGGAAGGCCCGCGAGTACGGGGTTTCGGCCGAGTTCGTCGAGCTCGCCGGTCGCACAAACACCAACATGCCGCGGTTCGCAACTGAACGCGCGATGGAGACGCTGAACAAGGCCGGCGTGGCCACTTCGAACGCAGAGATTGCTGTGCTTGGAGTCTCCTACAAGCCCGATGTCGGCGATCTGCGTGAGTCACCTGCGCTTGAGATCATGGAGCAGCTCACCGCCCTGGGCGCGACGCTCAGCTACCACGACCCCCACATCGAAGAGCTCCCCGCATTCGGCCTTTCGTCTGAGCCGCTCGACGAGATCCTCGAACGCGCGGACCTCGCGCTGATCGTCACCGCGCACTCAGCCGTTGACTACGCCGAGGTCGTCGCCGGCGCAAAACTGGTGCTCGACTTCCGTGGCGTCACGCGCGGGCTCGATGTGGAGTCCGCGAAGGTCGTCAGGCTCTAAGGCGTGAGCGACGCAGTATCAATCGGAGTGCTGGGCCTCGGCTACTGGGGCCCGAACCTCGCGCGCAACTTCGCAGCGCTGGAGGGAGCGGAAGTTGCATGGCTCTGCGACGGTGACAAGGGCGCACTCGAGCGCGCCCGCCCGGCTCACCCGTCAGCGAAACTGACCAGCGATTTCGAAGACCTGCTCTCCGACCAGTCGCTCGACGCCGTCGTGATCGCAGCGCCGGTACCGGCCCACGCCGAGCTCGCTCTCCGTGCAATCGCGGCCGACAAGCACGTCTTCATCGAGAAGCCGATCGGGGCGACGCTCGCCGAGGCCGAGCAGGTCGCCGAGGCCGCAGCCGCAAGCGGGCGCATCGTGATGGTTGACCACCTCCTCGAATACCACCCTGCGGTCATCAAGCTCCGTTCGCTGATCGAGGGCGGCGAACTGGGCGACATCCGTTACGTCTACTCAACGCGACTGAATCTCGGCAAGCTGCGCACTGACGAGAATGCGCTCTGGAGCCTCGGGCCCCACGACGTCTCGGTCGCGCTCGCCCTGATCAACCAGGAACCCGACGAAATCTACGCTCACGGCGAGTCCTACATGAACGAGGGCGTCGAAGACGTCGTCTTCGGCTACATGCGTTTCCCGACCGGCGTCGCCGCGCACATTCACCTCTCCTGGCTCGACCCGCACAAGGAGCGCCGCATCACTGTGGTCGGCTCCAGGCGCATGGCGACCTTCGACGACATGAGTATTGAGGGCAAGCTCACCATCTACGACAAGGGCTTCGACGAGAACTACGAGTCCTACGGTGAATATCTCGCTCGATCGGGCGACATCACGATGCCGCAGATCTCCAACGAGGAGCCACTGCGCATCGTCTGTCGTCACTTTGTCGAGTGCATCCAGACCGGGGCCAGCCCGCGTACGGACGCGCAGTCGGGCCTCAGGACCGTGCGCGTGCTCGAAGAACTCCAGAACTCGCTGGACGCGTCCCGCGCGCGCGGCCGCGCTCAGGTCAGATGATCGCTGACGACGTTCAACTGGGCGATGACGTGCAGATCGGCGAGAACGTCGTCGTCCACCCGGGGGCCGTGATCGGCGACCGCTGCGTCCTCCAGGACGGCGCCGTGGTCGGCAAGCCGGCCGTACTCGGCAAGACTTCCACCGCAACCGGCATTTCTGCTCCGGCAGTGCTCGGTGCAGGGGTAGCGGTCTGCGCCAACGCAATCGTCTTTGCGGGCGCGACGCTCGCCGACGGAGCGATCGTCGGCGATCATGCGATCGTGCGTGAGCGTGTCAGGATCGGTGAGGACTCGATCATCGGTGCCAACGTGGTCGTCGAGAACGACACACTCATCGGCGATCGCGTCAAGATCCAGAGCGGTGCCTACGTCACCGCCCACGTGATCGTCGAAGACGGCGTCTTCATCGCGCCTGCGGTCGTCACGACAAATGACAACACGATGGGTCGTCACGGGGCCGATCACACAAACAAAGGCCCGGTTTTTCGACGCGGCTGCCGCGTCGGGGCAGCGGCGGTCATCCTGCCGGGGATCGAGATCGGCGCAGAGGCTTTCGTGGCCGCGGGAGCGCTTGTGACGCGGGATGTGTCCCCAGGAATGCTCGTCATGGGAGCACCGGCTCGCGAAGTGCGTGCAACCGGTGGTGCAGACCCCCTCTCCTGAGTATTCGTTTCGATTGAAGTTCCGCGCGTAGCTGCCGATACAGGCGGAGTACAACAATCGTTGAGGTGGACCAATGTCAGACGGCCA
>JAEMRJ010000083.1 GCA_016463365.1 Thermoleophilaceae bacterium
TCATGCAGACGTTTGACAACACCCGCCCGCTGGTCGCCGCGATGGCGCTCGGCGTTGCCCGCGCGTCGCTCGACGAGCTGCGCAAGCTGCTCGAAGCGAACGGCTTTGAGATCGATTACGACAAGCCCGCCGCCTACCAGCCCGGTGCGGTCGCCGAGTTCATCGAACTCGAGGCCGACTGGGAGGCATCCAAGTTGCTCACGATGGAAGCTGCGTGGATGGCAGACAACCGCAAGCCCAACTCTGTCCAGGCCTCGATGGCCAAGGCCAAGGCCGGCCGCTGCGGCACTGACATCACGTTGCGCGCGGTAAAACTGGCGGGCAGCGTCGGCTACTCCGAGAACTCACTGCTCGAGAAGTGGTCGCGCGACTCGAAGATTCTTGACATCTTCGAAGGCACGCAGCAGATTCAGTTGCTGATCATCGCGCGCCAGCTGCTCGGCCTGTCTTCGTCACAACTCAAGTAACTACACGCCCCCTCTTCACAAGGAGAACTCCAAGATGGCTGCCAGCAAGGCTCCGCGCCCCGTTTGGGTGATCGGTGGCAACCGCATTCCTTTCGTGCGGTCCAACGCTCAGTACGCGCACGCATCAAACCAGGACATGTTCACAGCGGCCGTCGACGGTCTGGCGGACCGTTACGGCCTGGCCGGTGAGCGCATCGGCGACTTCGCCGGCGGAGCGGTCCTGAAGTTCGCCCGCGAGCTCAACCTCTCGCGTGAGGTCGTGCTCAGCAGCAAGCTCTCGCCTGAGACGCCGGCCTTCGACGTCGGTCAGGCCTGCGGAACGGGACTCGAAGCCGCAATCCTGATCTCCAACAAGATTGCGCTCGGACAGATCGACAGCGGCATCGCCGGTGGAACCGACACGACCTCCGATGCTCCGATCGAGCTCAACGAGGACCTGCGTCAGATCCTGATGGACGTGAACCGCATCAAGGACCCCAAGAAGCAGGCGCTCACCCTGCTCAAGAAGTTTCGCCCGGGCATGGTCAAGCCTGAGATTCCGGTCAACCGCGAGGTCCGCACGGGCCTCGGGATGGGCGACCACACGGCGATCACCGCCAAGGAGTGGAACGTCTCACGCGAAGACCAGGACGAGCTGACGTTCAACTCGCATCGCAACCTCGCTGCCGCCTGGGAGTCGGGCTGGCAGGACGACATGGTCACGCCGTACCTCGGCGTCGAGATCGACGGCAACCTGCGCGCTGACACCTCGATGGAGAAGCTCGCCAAGCTGAAGCCGGCTTTTGGCGGCAAAGACGGCACGATGACGGCAGCCAACTCGACTCCGCTGTCAGACGGCGCCTCTGCGGTGCTGCTGGGCACGGAAGAGTGGGCCAATGAGCGCGGCCTTCCGCTGCGCGCGCGTTTCGTCGACGCCGAGACCTCGGCCGTCGACTTCGTCGTCAAGCAGGAAGGACTGCTGCTTGCCCCGGTCTACGCCGTGCCGCGTCTGCTGGCGCGCAACGGCCTCACCCTGCAGGACTTTGACTTCTACGAGATCCACGAGGCGTTCGCAGCGCAGACGCTCGCGACCCTGAAGGCATGGGAGGACGAGGCCTTCTGCAAGAACCGCCTCGGCCTGGACGCGCCGCTCGGATCGATCGACCGTGCAAAACTGAACGTCAAGGGCGGCTCACTCGCAGCCGCCCACCCGTTCGCCGCAACCGGCGGACGTATCGTCGCCAACCTCGCCAAGCTGCTCGAAGAGAAGGGCTCCGGCCGCGGATTGATCTCAATCTGCGCAGCCGGTGGCCAGGGCGTTGTAGCCATCCTCGAGCGTTAGGAGTCCAACATGCCAACTGACAAGTACGCAGAGTTCGTCCGTGGTCCCGTCGGCGGCTTCATCGCGCCGAAGGTCGGCCTGCCCCAACCCACAAAACTCGAGCGCTACAAGAAGGGTCAGCCGGTTCTCGACGGCAAGGCGTTCATCGGCGCAGCGCCCGGCGGGCGCATCGGCGAGTCGCTGGTGGCCGCACTGAAAAGCTCGAACGTCGAGTTCGACTACTCAGAGCCCGGCATCGCCCCCGAAGGTGAAGACCGTTACAAGGCACTCGTCTTCGACGCGACCGGCATCACGGACTCGACTCAGCTTGAAGAACTCTGGCGATTTTTTCACCCGACGATTCGCCGCGTCAAGTCCTGCGGCCGCGTGGTCGTGCTCGGCACGCAGCCCGAACTCACCGGCAGCGCGCGTGAGGCAACCGCTCAGCGTGCGCTCGAAGGCTTCACCCGCGCGGTCGGCAAAGAGATCCGCAAGGGATCTGCCGTGAACCTGGTCTACGTCGCGCCGGGCGCCGAGGACCAGATCGAAAGCACTCTGCGTTTTTTCCTTTCGCCGCGCTGCGCGTACGTGTCTGGACAGGTCGCCCGCATCACCGCGTCGATCGGCGGAGATGCCGGCGAGATCGACTGGAACATGCCGCTTGCCGGAAAGGTCGCGCTGGTCACCGGAGCGTCCCGCGGAATCGGAGCGTCGATCTCAGAGACGCTCGCGCGTGATGGCGCGCACGTGATCGGGCTCGACATTCCGCCGCTCAAGGACGACCTCGAAAAGCTGATGTCAAAGCTGGGTGGGTCCTCGATCGTCGAAGACATCACGGCCGACGACGCGCCGAAGGTGATCGCCGACTTCCTTGAGACGCATCACAGCGGCGTCGACATCGTCGTGCACAACGCCGGTGTCACCAAGGACAAGACGCTCGGACGCATGGATCAGGACAAGTGGTCGGTCCTGATGGACATCAACCTTTCCTCCGAGGAGCGCATCAATGATGAGCTGCTCGCGCGCAACCTGGTCAGGGCCAACGGGCGTGTGATCTGCGTCTCTTCGATGAGCGGGATCGCCGGCGGCGCTGGTCAGACCAACTACTCGACCTCCAAGGCCGGCGTCATCGGCCTCGTACAGTCGACCGCTCCGGCGTGGGCCGAGCAGAACGTGACGATCAACGCCGTCGCGCCGGGCTTCATCGAGACGCAGATGACCGCAGCGATGCCGCTGGGGCCGCGCGAAGTCGGCCGCCGCATGAACTCGATGCAGCAGGGTGGTCTTCCGATCGACGTGGCCGAAGGGATCGCCTGGTACGCAAGCCCGGCGTCCACCGGCCTCACCGCCAACGTCGTCCGCGTCTGCGGTCAGATGCTGATCGGCGCATAAGGAGAATCTGATGAGCAACGTTGAGATGAAGAGCGCCCCCGGCGCCGGCGGTCTGTACTTCAAGGCCGCCATCGGCATGACCCCGTTGGCCGGCACCCGCAAAAAGGATCTGCCGGACACAGTCGTCTCGCTCGAAGCGCAGCCGGTGGACCTCGACCGCCTGGCCGCTTTCGGGCGCGTGACCGAGCACACCCTGACGGGCAGCCTGCCGCCGATCTTCTTCAACGTGCTCTCGATGCCGCTGCAGCTCAAACTGATGACGGGTGACGGATTTCCGTTTCCCGTGATCGGTCTGGTGCACGTGAACAACCGCATCGAGCAGTCACGACGCGTCGACGCCGCCGAACCGCTGGGGCTTTCAGTGCGAGCCCAGGATCTGCGTCCCCACGCGAAGGGCCGCCAGTTCGACGTGATCACAGAAGCGCGAGTGGGCGACGAGCTCGTCTCCAGGGCGACCAGCACCTACCTGCGCATCGGAAAACCCTCTGATCAAGTCGCTGCCGAAAAGGCCGAGGAGATCGATTTTTCCGCGCTGCCGCAGGTTTCAACCTGGTCGCTTCCGGGCGATCTGGGTCGCCGCTACGCAGCGGTCTCGGGCGATCGCAATCCGATCCACATGCACAACCTCTCGGCCAAGGCGTTTGGTTTTCCGAAGGCCATCGCACACGGCATGTGGACCAAGGCGCGTGCCCTGGCCGCGATCGACAACAAGCTTCCCGACGCCTTCGTCGTGGATGCGGCGTTCAAGCGACCGATTCTGCTGCCGTCGAAGGTCGGCTTCCACGTGGCCGAAGTGCCCGATGGCCTGAATTTCAGCGTGCGCAACGCCAAGAAGGGCACCCCGCACGTTGACGGCACGACCCGCGCTGCCTGATCGACGGTAGATTGACGCCATGAGAATTGGCGTTTTCGGAACGGGGATGGTCGGCGACGCGCTTTCGAAGGCGCTATCCGAGCACGGGCACGAGGTGACGGTCGGGGCGCGAAGCGCAGATTCCGATTCGCTTCAGAGGTTTGCCGACGAGGGTCTGTTGACGGGTTCGTTCGCGGATGCGGCGATCACGTCTGAGCTGGTCTTCAACGCGACCAACGGGAATCACTCGGCCGAGGCCGTCGCCTCGGCTGCCGCAGAGCTTGAGGGCAAGACGTTGATCGACGTCTCAAACCGGCTCGACCACGCGCGGGGCATGGCCGCGGCCGCGCTGGCCTCGAATGAGAACTCTGTTGCTGGCGAGCTGCAGGCGGCGGCGCCGGGCGCGCGGGTCGTGAAGTCGCTGAACACGATGAACTGCTCCGTGATGGTTGATCCGTCGCTCGTCCCCGGGGATCACGTGGTGTTCTTGAGCGGCGATTCCGCAGAGGCCAAGTCGGAGACTTCGGCGCTGCTCACTGAGTTCGGTTGGCGCGACGGGCAGATCGTCGACCTGGGCGGTCTGGAGACCGCGACCGGCCCGGAGATGCTCATGCAACTCTGGCTCGACGTGATGGTCTCGCGCGGCGGCGCAGGCGCCGGTCCGTTCAATTTCGCGATCAACAGCTGATCAGAATGAGCCGGGTTCGCGTGCACAACCTGTCCGTCTCGCTTGACGGCTTCGGTACCGGCGAGGGCCAGACACTCGACGAGCCGTTCGGTCACGCAGGCCACCGACTGCTCGGCTGGGCGCTCGGTACCCGCACCTTTCAGACTCAGATCCATGGCGGCGACGGCGGATCGTCAGGCGTGGACGAGGCGTTTGCGAGCAACTGGGCCAAGGGCATCGGTGCAGAGATCATGGGCCGCAACAAGTTCGGGCCGCAGCGTGGTCCGTGGACGGACCAGGAGTGGAAGGGCTGGTGGGGTGACAATCCCGTCTTCCACACGCCCGTGTTCGTGCTGACTCACCACCCGCGCCCCTCGATCGAGATGGAGGGCGGCACTACATTCCACTTCCTGGATGCCTCGCCGGAGGAAGCGCTCGCGGCGGCGCGCGAGGCGGCCGGCGGCCTGGACGTTCGGATCGGCGGAGGCCCGACCACCGTGCGCGAGTTCCTGGCGGCAGATCTGGTGGACCACATGCACGTCGCGATCGCGCCGATCGTCCTTGGGCGCGGCGAGCGACTGTGGGACGGGCTGGAGGGTCTCGAGGAACGCTTCGAGATTGAGGCGGTCGCCTCGCCCAGCGGCGCCACGCACCTGACATTCGAGCGCAAACCGCGCTGATGAACCTTTGCAGGCGCTAGTTCAGGGTGCCGCGCAGGACCGAGACACCGGAGTGGGTCGGCTTGCCGTTGGTCGGCTGCAGTGAGATGTCGACCACGGGGAAACGGTCTGTCGCAACGGCCACGGGAAGATCAAGCGTGGTTGACCCGTCGGATCCGACGCGGAAGGTTCCCAGGCTGATGAAGCCGTCTTCCGGATCCATCAGCCAGGCCTCGTAGAAGTCGTCGGCACGGTTGACCGGCAGTCCGCTGATCTTCAGCCGGATCGTCTGCCCGCCCTGCTTGACGATCGCTTCGCCACGCGCAGCGGGGTCAACATTGCTCACCGGACTCAGGCTTGCCTGAGTCACGACCGGGCCGAACGGGTCCGAGCTGTTGTCGCCGCCGGAAAGCATTCCGACGCCGACACCGGCGACGAAGATCGCCAACACTGCTGCAAATGCGAGCGCGGGCCGGAGCGCGAAGGAGCCGCTGAAAAAGTCTTTGAACCGGCTGTTGCGCGCAGGCTTCGGAGCAGACTGTGCCGGTGCCGAGCGATCCAGCTGGAGCGGCGGCGCGTCGACCTGGTCCCAGGCTTCTGCCGGCAGCTTCTCAAGGGTCGCGACCAGGGGTGAGAGCCCGGCCAACTCGGCGGAGAGCTGCGGATCCTGCTCGATCTCACGCAACAGGTCCAGCTGCTCGGCTTCGGGCAGCTCGCCGAACAGATAGTCATTGAGAATTTCGTTGCGATCCCTCATCGGACTGACTCTTCCTCTTCGAGCAGTTCACGCATTCGACGCAGTCCGTCAACCATGCGCATCTTCACCGTACCCAGAGCTATGCCGCTCTCTTGGGCGATCTCGGTCTGCGACTTGCCCAGGTAGAACCGCGCTCGGAGCATGTCCGATTCTTCGCGCGGTAAACGCTGGAGCAACTGCGCAACCTGCCATTGATCGCCCAATGCACTTGTGAATCCGTCGCCATCGGTCATATCGGTTGGAAAGTTATCGTCGATTTCAACCGGTTCGGGTGTTCGCTTGCGCAAGAAGTCGATTGCCCGACTGCGCGCGATCTGCATAATCCACGTGAGCAGACTCGATCGCTCCGGGTCATATGAGTGCCCGCGCTTCCAGACCTCGGTGAAAACCTGCTGCTGCACATCCTCGGCGGAGCCCTCGTCGCGCAGTGTTCGGCGCAGGTAGCCAAAGACGATCCGCCCGTATTCGGCGTAGATCTTTGTGATCGCGTCCTCGCTGCCGTTTTTCAGGCCCGAAAGCACGATTGCGTCGATGTTGGAATTTTTTCCAACCGGTACGTGGTCCGACTCCGAATCACTGTTCGGCAGGCGGACAGCCTGAATCGATCTGGAGGACATCACAATGTCTATACGTACGAACGACCGCACTCGGATCTCTCGCGGCACAATTGCATTCATCACCGCAGCGCTTCTGGCGCTGGTTGCTCTGACCGGAAGCGCATCTGCAGCCGGTCTGAAGGGCAAGACAACTCTCGCGCTCGACCCCGGAGCAGGAGCCGCGCTGACTTCACTCGGCGTTTCCGTGGCTCCCGTGGCACCGGCCACAGCCGGCGCGGACGGGATTTCATTCCCGGTCACAGGACTGGGCGGCAGCCTCTTCCCGTTGACACTGCAGGTCAAGCACAGTGGCGGACTCGCGCTCAGCGCCGGCTCGACCACCGTCTCACTGACCGACTACACGATCGTCCTCGGACGCTCGCCGAATCTCGTCGCGACAGTCAACGGCGGGCCGCGTGTCTCAATTCTCAAGCTCGACCTCTCCAAGACCCGCATCCGCCTCGGCAGCTCGGGCCTGATGGTCGGACCGGTCAAGGCCTCACTGACTGAGGCAGCAGCCGGAGCGCTCAACGGTGCATTTGGCGTCACCGCCTTCACCAAGGGCCTGGTTCTCGGCAACGCCACGATCAAGGTCAGTCGCTGAGCCGCAGTTTCCACCAGACGCGAGGCATTCGCGCGGTGCCGGTCCCGAGAGCCGGCATCGCGCAGCCTGCGCACAAACCTCAAGCAGTAAACAACCAGAACCAGGAGGTTCTTATGAAAATCACATCGAAAAACACCCGCGTGGCAACTGTCGTACTGGCTGCGCTCGCACTCGTGACCGCAGCGCTGGTCCCCGGCTTCGCCGGTGCCAAGTCCTCGGGCAAGACCCTTCAACTGAAGTCCACGGGCGGCACGACGCTCAAGCTTGACGCCGGTACGGCGTCCGCGCTGACCGGACTCGGCGTTTCGGTCGCCCCGATCTCGCCCGCAAAGGCCGGTTCGAAGGGCATCACATTCCCGATCACCGGCGGCAAGGTCAACTCCAAGACGCTGGCCGGAAACATCAAGCACAGCGGTGGACTGCGCCTCTCGGCCGGCTCGACTGTCGTCGATCTGAAGAACTTCACGATCAACATCGACAGCAAGCCGGACCTCGTAGCCACTGTGGGTACGGCCCGCGTGTCGATCCTGTCACTTGATCTCTCCAAGCTCAAGAACAACTCGTCGGGCAAGAACATCAAGCTCAGCGGAGTCAAGGGATCACTGACCCAGGCGGCAGCCGACGCCCTCAACGGCGCATTCGGCACAACTGCCTTCACGAAGGGTCTCGTGCTTGGCGTGGCGAGCGTCAACGCGAAGGTCAAGTAGTCAGTCTGAACTGACGCCCGCACCGTGGTTCCCGGCGCTCCGACCCCCATCTGGAGCGCCGGGTCCAGCGGTCCTAGAGCGCGACCACGAAGCTGCTGACGCGGTTGGGATCGCGGCCTGATGTCTTTGCAGCTGTGAGCGCGATGTCAGCTGCGGTCACGAGCTCGTCGGTTGTACGGCCGTGCATCCCGTACAGTGCGAAACCGGCGCTGGGGCGGACGCCGGCATCCGAAGGCAGGTCTGAATCCTGCAGTGCGATGCGTACCGCGTCGACGAGGCGCTCGGCCAGGGCACGGGCGGATTCGGCGTCCACTCCGGGGGCGACGATTCCGAACTCGTCGCCGCCGAGGCGCGCCACGCAGTCCTCGTCGCGCGATGCAGCGGTCAGCGCCGACGCCACCTCGGTGAGCATGCGATTTCCGATCTGGCGTCCGTAGTTGGCGCTGACGCTCTTGAAGTTTCCGAGGTCAATCATCACGACGGCCAAGGCGTCCCGGTCCCCGTAGGAAAGACGATCGAGCTCCTGGCGCATGCACTCCTCGAAGGCACGGCGGTTGTAGGTCCCCGCGCGCGGATCGAGCGCAGCAAGCTGACCGGTCAGCATCTGGGCGCGCTCCAGGTAATAGTGGTTGTAGTAGAGCACCAGCAGCATTGCCCCCGCGACCACCACACCGCCGACGATCGTCACAAGGTCGAGGATCGTGACCGGCGCATCATCGCCGAAGGCGTACGGCGAGAAGACGATTGAGCTCGTGATCACAAAGAGCCAGACGACCGAACGCAGCGGCATGAACCAGCCGACGTAGATCAGAATCAACAAGGCGATCGGAAGCACCGGGCTCGCCGTGTTTCCGGTGTAGTAGACCGCCAGGCCCAGAGCGACGGACGCGAGCAGCATGTCCGCCAGCTCCTGTCCGAACCGCGGCGTGGTGTTCAAGACGTAACGCACGGCTGACATCATCGCCCCGAAGAGCACAAGAAGGGCAAGGACAAGGGTGTTGCTCTCGACCGCGTCAGGCATCGAAAGCGAGATCGCGACCGCCACAGAACTGAGCAGCCACGCGACAGTCGTGTACTTGAGCTGCGGGCTGCGGTACTGCCACCTCAAGCGGTCCCAGCGCGCCTCTGCGCGAGGACTGGGCTGTTCTGCCGACTTCCAGGCGGCGTCCCCGTACAGATTTTCTGTCACTGATCCACGCGCCGTCACGTTTCGATCGTGCTCGGCTTTGACCAGATACAGCGATTTGTCGGCACGGCGCATCAGCGACTCGAAGCTGTCGCCGTCGTCGCTGAGCGCGACGCCGACGCTGGCGTCGAGGTAGACGCCCTGCACTGCGCTGGCGTCAATTGCTTCCAGAACGGCCGCGCGGAAGACGGCGCCGCGGAGCAGGAGTTCTTCGTGACCGGCATTGCTGGAGAGCACGCTGAATTCGTCGCTGCCGGTGCGCGCGACAAACTCGCCTTCGAGCGCTGCCTCGCGCATTGCCCCAGCTGCGGCCAGCAGCAGCCGGTCGCCGTCGCGGTGACCGTTCAACATGTTTGCCGCACGGAACCCGTCGAGGTCAAGCACGATGATCCCGATTCTGCGATTGATCCGTTCGTTGCGCGCGCTCAGCAGCGACTCTGCTCGTCGACGCATCATGCGCGTGTTCGGTAGCTCGGTCAGCGGGTCGCTGAAGGCGGTGCGTTCGGCCAGATCGAGCGCGTCTTCGCGATCCTGCTTGATCACGTAGATCGAATAGGCCACTGCCCACAGGACCATCACAAGCAGCACGGTCTGCGAAAGAAAGTGCGGCGCGGCCGGATCGCCGTAGTTGTAGTAGGCCGCAAGCCCGGCAAACACAGTTGTGAGGGCGAGTACCGCCGTGACGCCGCGCGCGCCCAGGAACTGTGCGGCGTACACCGTGACGGCAATCTGACCGACAACCATCGCTCCCAGCGCGCCAGGACCCCAGAAGCTGAGGATGAACTGGAGGATCAGTGCGACAACCGTCGTCACCATGATCACGCCAGAGGTTCGAGCGTCGTCGAGCCGGCGTACCCAGGTCAGGAATGAGACCCCGATAGCGCCGGACACCACGGCGATCAGAACACTCGTGATCCGCTGCGACTGAGTTTCGGTCCCACCGTCGATCTGACCGGCCCCGAGCGCAATGACGACGGTCGCAAACCACAGGGCTGCGCCGAGGTCGAGCATCAGGTCGCGATGCGTGAACTTCTCGATCGTGTACTCGCGCTCGAAGGTCGCGAGCTCCTCGCGCTCTTCCGCGGCACTGCCGAACGGGCGAAGGATCACACCGTCGTCCTCGAGACGGGCTGGCGCGCTCATGCCGACCGAAGGCGTTCGGGCGCGGGCGCGGGCGCGAGCTCCGGATTGCCCTTTGTTGTCACGGCCATGGCGACCACCTTACAGCCGCTAGCCTTTCCGTCGCTCTGGACAGGTGGCGGAGCGGTTGAACGCGCACGCTTGGAAAGCGTGTAATC
>JAEMRJ010000185.1 GCA_016463365.1 Thermoleophilaceae bacterium
CCGAACATGACGTCAACGCCCTCGTGTTTGAGCGCTTCCATCAAAGCTTCAACTGCTCGCATCTTCAGTCCCTCCTTTCAATCTCCGCCCACGGAGTTTCCGCGGCGCGCAAGACATCAATGCGTTGGCGAGTGCGCGAGTTCCGCGCCCTGCCCTTCAAATGCCTGCCCCGACGCACGTGGTATGCGTGCTCCGCAACAGGCCCAACCAATGCGCTGCGTTCGCTCTGAGGGGCGATCGTTGCGCGTCCCGTACAGACTACAGGCTTCGGCAGGTGGGCGGTTCGGCTGGAGTGTGTCCCGCGGAATGTCGCAATTTGCGTGGCACCTGTCAGACCCGGACTGACAGGACGGACGCAAATTGCGCACTTCCAACCTGGCATCGACCGCGCCGGTAAGCTGGCGCGATGCTTAGCACCCTCAAGATCCGCCACCTCGCCGCGATCCTCCCCATCATCGCCGCACTTTTCGCACTCACCGCAGCGCCAGCCCTCGCCGCCCCCGGCCCCCTCACCTTCTCTCCCAAAAAGCCCGCCGCCGGCGAACGCGTGACCGTCAAAGGCAAAGGCTTCAAGAAGCGCGCCAGGTACAAGATCATCGTCAACGACAAGACCTACAAGCGCAGCTACAAGACCAGCAAGCACGGCCGCCTGAAGTTCTCATTCCGCATGCCGACGATCCCGAATGGTCAGGCGATCTTCGTTGCCGCGAAGGTCGGCAAGGTCACGTCGATTGCAGAGATCTTCATCGCTGATGCGCCGCTGGTCGGCGACACAAACACTGCCAACTGCGAAGCCTCAAAGTATCCACCGTTTGAAGATGGCACTTGCCCGGACTGGGATTTTGAGGACGATTTGAATGAAGATGACCCCGATCCAGAGATCTAGGCCGACTCTTCGTCGGCCACGTGAAAGCCCTTCGGGGCGATCAGCTCTTCGGGATAGTCCAAATCTTCACCGCAGCGCAGACACACCTGCGTCGTGATCGGCACGACCGCGTTGCAGTTTGGGCACTCGCGGCGCGGGTCGTAGCGCTCGGTGCGAAAGAGAATCGCCGCGATCAGACCGATGATCGGGACGATCGTCCCGATCGCAAACCACAACAGGAACGACATTCCTTTGCGCTTGCCGATGATCCCGGCGAGCAGGCCGGACGCGAGTGGAATAAGCGCGTATTGCACGCCAGCAAGCCTAGGTGAATCACAGCTGTAGCATTGTCGGCATGCTCACTGTCGTGGATCGTCGCTCGTCTGCCGTCGCTCTGATCGTATTTCTCGTTGCGCTGCTTGCCTTCTTTGCAGGTTCGGCGAATGCTGCATCCGTTGCATACCTGGATGCCAAGGAGGTCTGGGTCTCAAGCCCCGACGGGTCGAAACGCGCAAGGCTCTCCGGCGGAGAGGGTGACTGGACGGCAGTCGCGCAGTCCGATCTCGGCTACATCGTCGGAGTGCAGATCGAGGCGGGGAAGATTTCGCAGCTTTCGCGCTTCACAGTGTGGGATCCGGCAGGCAACCAGGTCCGTTTCGGCGCGTTGGGCGCGAGCTCGGCAGGATCGATGGCCTATCCGCTCAGCCTGAACATCAGCCCAGACGGTGGGCTGATCACCTACGGGTTTTCCGAGCTCATTTACGGATTTCCCGTCGGAACGCTCAATCATGGCTTCTTCGTCAAGGCATCTGCCGACGCGACGATCGGCGAGCCGGTTCGCGTTTACGGCGGCGAGTATCCGACGCTTGTCGGTACCCGTGCAATCGTCGCCACGGGTGACACCAGCATCGGACTCCAGGATCCCAGCTCTCCGGCGAGCGCGGTCTTCGCACCGTGGATCACTTTGAACGACCCCGGGTACACGGTCCGTCGCACGGATGCTTCCCCAAACGGTCAGACCCTCGCGACGGAAGTGGAGAATACGAGCGGGCCCAACACGCTGCGGAAGATCTACATGATCCGAACGGGCGGGCTGGGCGCTCCCCCGATCGACGACTGCCTGCTCGATGTCGACACGCAAGCAATCGAGCCGAGCATCGGGCCCGATGGCACCGAGTTTGCATGGCAGGATGCCGGAGGGGTCAAAGTCGCAGGCGTGCCGAGTTTCAACGGAGCGCCCTCTTGTGCATTGACCCGCGCACCGGTGACCGTTTCGTCGACCGGCAGCTATCCCTCAATGGGTCCGTTCAACGTTGACGCTCTGCTCTCGAAGCAGGTTGCTGCGACTTTTCCGGTGATAACTGCACCGGGTGCCCTGAAAATCTCGAAGCTGCTGAGCAAGAAGGGCGCTCAGATCACCATTGCCTCGACGATCGGCGGCCCGGCTGCCTTCAAGCTCACGGTTACTCCGAAGTCGGTCGGAAAGCGGGGCAAGAAGCCGATCACAATCGCGTCCGGCAAAACGACACTCACCGCCAACGTCGCCAAGAACGTCTTTCTGAAACTGAACAAGGTCGGCAAGAAGCTGAAGAAGAAGCTGAAGAGGAAGAAGGCGACGCTCACCGTCACGGCCGGTGGCAGAACCACCACCACCAAGATCAAGCTGAAGTAGTCGGCTCCGGGCTACAGCCCAAGCTTCTCGCGCACGATGCGCGTGACCTCGCCGCCGTCGGCGCGGCCCTGGGTCTGCTTCA
>JAEMRJ010000084.1 GCA_016463365.1 Thermoleophilaceae bacterium
GCGAGGACGGCACGCTCGCGCTCGGCTTTCACCCGCCCGGTCGCTGGGATCTGGTTGAAGACACCGATGACACGGTTCTTGCCAGCGCGCGCACCAACCAGGTCCGCCAGATCGTCAAGGACTGGTGCATTCGCCGCGAACTCTCGGCTTATGACCCCGACGAGAACTTCGGCTTCCTGCGCAACCTAGTGGTGCGCGAAGGCCGCGCCACCGGCGAGACGATGGTCCGCCTGGTCACGACCAGCAAGGAGCCGGAGCCCGGCGGGTTTGACACCGTTGGGTTTGTCGAAGAGCTCCAGCAACTTGACCCGCCGCCGAGCTCGATCATCTGGTCGCGCTCAGACAGCCCGGGCGGCTGGACGCACGACGCCCGCGACAAGACGCTCGCCGGCAACGACTACGTGGAAGAAGAGATCCTCGGCCTGCGCTTCCGGATCTCACCCGACGCCTTCTTCCAGACCAACTCGGCCCAGACCGAAAAGCTCTACGAGACGGCGATCGAGTTCGCGGACCTGACGGGCAAAGAGCTCGTCTACGACCTCTACTGCGGCTCGGGCACGATCGGCATTTCGCTGGCCGAACACGCCAAGCACGTCTGGGGGATCGAGATCGTCGTGGACGCAGTCGAGGACGCGGCGCTCAACGCCAACCTCAACGGCATCACCGACGCCGACTTTCTGGCCGGCGACATGCGGCTGGCACTGCCGCAGCTGATCGAGCACGCCGGAACGCCGGATGTGGCGATCGTGGACCCGCCGCGCGCGGGGCTTTCGGCCAAGGTCGTGCGCCGCGTGATGGAGGCGGCGCCAAAGCGCATCGTCTACGTCAGCTGCAATCCCACGACGCTGGCGCCGAACATGAAGCAGATGGTCGAGAGCGGCTACGAACTGCGCCGCGTGCGGCCGGTCGACATGTTCCCGCACACGCCGCACATCGAGACTGTCGCCGTGCTCGACCTGGTCGACGACGAGAAGCGGCTGGCCGTGATTGCAGCGCGGATCGAAGAGCGACGGGCCAAGGGAAAAAATCGCCCGACCTGATCCATTCAGAATATGACCATGGTAATATGACCATGGTCATGTCTGATGATTCGATCACAGCAACGCGCTTGAAAGCGACGCTCCTCGGAGTACTCGACGAGGTGGCGCGCACCGGGCAGACAATCGTCGTGACCAAGCACGGCAAGCCGGTGGCCAACATCGTTCCTCATTCGCATGAGCCATACGATCTAAAGGGATCCGTCAAGCAGCTCGTAAGCGACGATGAACTGATCGCCCCGTTCGACACCGAGTACACCTCGGATGCCGACAACATCTTTGGCGATTGATCGTCCTTGACACACATGCCTGGCTCTGGTGGGCGAGCGACGCAGGAAACCTTTCGCAGGTCGCGCGGTCAGAAATTACGGATGCCGAAGTGATCGGCGTTTCCGCGATCAGTGCGCTGGAGCTCGCCCGGCTCGGCGTGAAAGGCCGACTGGTGTTTGACGACGTTGACCGCTGGATCATCGAGGCGCTCAGGTTCGATCCACGGGTCATTGAACTGCCCGTCACCTCCAGAGTGGCGCTTCAGGCCGTAGAACTGTTGCGCCGTGGACTCATGGGCGATCCGGACGATCAAATCATCCTCGCGACGGCCCAACTGCAGGGCGCGCGGCTGATTACAGCCGACCGCCGGCTGCTCGAGTTCGCTCCCGACGTCGCCACGTGGTGATCAAGCCGCCGCGCGCGGCAGCGTGAAGCTGAAGCTGGCGCCGCCTTCGGGGCGGTTCTCGGCGCGGATCTCGCCGCCGTGTGCTTCAACCAATCCCTTTGCGATCGCAAGGCCAAGGCCGGCGCCGCTGGATGCATCGCGCGCAGAGTCGCCGCGGAAGAAGCGGTCAAAGACCTGATCGGCCTCGTCGTCGGCGAGTCCGCTGCCGCTGTCGCTGATGCGCACGAGGATTCCATGATCCCGCGTTCCGGTGGCCGACACCGCAACAGCGCCGTCGCTGGGGGTGTGGCGCAGCGCGTTGGTCAGAAGATTCATCATCACGCGCTCGATCTTGTCGGGCGCGCAGCGGATCACCGCCTCTGGGTCGCTGACCTCTGTGGTCAGCTCGATCCCGCCGGCTCGCGCCTGGCCCTCGAAGCCGTGGACGCAGCTGGAGATCAGTTCGCCGACGCGAACCTCGTCGTACTCGAGCGAAAGCGCGGCGGCGTCGATCGTCGCCAGTTCAAAGAGGTTGTCCACCAGCTGCGAGAGCCGCTGCACCTGGCCGCTGATCTCTGGCAGGTACTCCTCGGGGGTCGAGACGCCGTCCTCGATCGCTTCGAGCATCGCCTGCATTGCGGTCAGCGGCGTGCGCAGGTCGTGGCTGGCCCAGGCGACCAGCTGCCGGCGCGCATCAAAGAGCGACTCGACGTAGTCGGCCATCTGGTTGAAAGAGTCCGCGAGTTCGTCGGTCTCGGCGATGCCCGCGTGCGGCGCGCGGGCGGCAAGGTCACCGGCGGCTATTTCGTGCGCGGTCTCGTTGAGCGCGTCGATCGGAGCGACGATCCCGCGCAGCAGCAGAATCGCGGCGCCGAGCGCGACCAGCGTCGTCCCGACGACCACTGCCAGAACAACAAGATCGTGCTTGGACTCGAACATGATCAGCCCGCTCGCGGCGACGGCGATCAGCGGCAGCGCTGCGGTGACCAGCAGCGCGCCGATCGTGCGCGCGCGGATCGAGTGCATGCGCATGACCAGCGCGGTCGCCGCAAAGCCGGCAACCAGTGCGAGCACCAGGACGATGGCGGCAAACTGAATCATGTGTCAAGCCTGTAGCCGAGGCCCCACACAGTCTGCAGGTGCTTGGGCTTGGAAGGATCGACCTCGATCTTTTCGCGCAACCTGCGCACATGCACTGAGACAGTGCCGGTGTCGTAAGCGGCGTCATAGCCCCAGACGCGCGCCATCAGCTGGTCGCGCGAGAAGACTTCGCCGGGGTTGCGCGCGAGAAACTCGAGCAGATCGAACTCGCGGGCGGTGAGCTTGATGGGCGCGCCGCCACGCAGGGCCGCGCGCGAGACCGGGTTGAGCGAGATCTCGCCGAACTCGACAAGGCTGCCGACGGCCGCATCGTCGGCGTTGCGCTCGCCAGCGGCGCCGGACCGGCGCAGAACACTGCGCACCCGCGCGGCAAGCTCTCGCGGCGAAAACGGTTTCCCCAGATAGTCATCGGCGCCGATCTCGAGGCCGACGATCCGATCAGTTTCATCACTGCGCGCGGTCAACATGATCACGGGAAGATCGCCGCGCGAGCGGATCCAGCTGCAGAGCTCAAGGCCGTTGATCTGCGGGAGCATCAGGTCCAGCACGACCAGCGCCAACGAATGCTCGTGCTCTTCGATCAGGGCCTGGGCGGTTGCTCCGTCGCCGGCCTGGATCGTGCGGTAGCCGTCGCGCTCGAGATAGCGCACGACGACGTCGCGGACGATCTCTTCGTCATCGACGACGAGCACGGTCTGCATCGGCCCGCTTGATCTTGCGCTCGACATCGACACCAGCGTATTTGTTTCTTCGATCCGGGCAGGTCGCATGAGCTCTCCTAACCAAACGTGAACGCGAAGCCGCTGATGCCCGGGGCAACGCGAAGCGTCAGTCGGTGGTCCTCCACCGAATCGAGATTGACAAGCGTGTAGAGCTTCTGGTTTGTCACCTTGACCGTCTTGACCGGCCGGCCGTCGAGTTCGACGCTGACGGTCCTGGCGCGCCCGGGCGAACCGAGCACCAGGTACACGCGGCGCGCGCGGAAGTTCGCATCGATCCGCGAGTCTGCAGCAAGTGCGGTCGCGCTCTCGCCAGTGATCTTCCAGCGGCCGGAGTAGGCAAATGTGTTGGCGGGAAGCTCGGCGGGCGGCGGACCGAAGTTCTGCGTTCCATCAGTGATCACGCCGTTCACAAACCCCTGCGCGCGGGCTGCGCCCAGATAGGTCTCGCGCGTGATGTCTTCTTTTGAGGGCTCGATCGCGGCGGCGGCCTTGGCTTTCTGACCCAGCGCTGACTTGCCCGCCTCTGCGAGCAGTCCGCGGATCTGGGCCTCGGTGCGCTCGTACTCGCCCTCGCCGAAGTGGGTGGCCCGAACGCGACCCTTGGCGTCGACCAGGTAGTGCGCGGGCCAGTACTCGTTGCTGTAGGCATTCCAGGTCTTGTAGCGGTTGTCCTGGGCCACGGGGTAGGTGATCCCGGCCTGCTTGATCGCGTCCTGGACGTTGGATGCCTTGCGCTCAAATGGGAACTCCGGCGTGTGCACGCCGACGATCACGAGGCCCTTGTCCTTGTACTTCTCGTGCCAGGACTTGATGTAGGGCTGCGTGCGGATGCAGTTGATGCAGGTGTAGGTCCAGAAGTCGACGAGCACAACCTTGCCGCGCAGCTCTTTGAGCGTGAGCGGCTTGCCGTCTGCGGTGTTGAACCAACGCTCGTTGCCGACGAAATCGGGCGCCGTCCCGAGCACCGGCAGGTCTGAGGGCTTCCCGGCCTGCTCGGTGGAAAACTTGCTCTTGGATCCACGGGCGTCAGCGAGGTCGTCTTTGACCGAGTCGGATTCTTCGAGCTTGCCGGTGGGATTGACGATCGCCGCCGGAAGGGCGCTTGCGATCTCGGTCTGAAAGCGCGTGTCGAGGTTGGCAAACATCGCGAAGGCGACGAAGACCATCGAGAGGCCCATCGCCATCTGGATGCGCTGACTGCGCTGCATCAGCGGCGCGATCAGCTTGCGGCCGCCGACCATCAGCGCGAAGAACGTGACCGCCGAACCAAGGCCGTAGGCGAGCGCGACCAGCAGCCGTTCAGATGAGAACTCCTGCGAAGCCGTCGCCGTGATCACGCCCGCGAGGATCGGACCGGCGCACGGCGCGTAGACAAATCCGAGCCCGCCGCCGACAAGCACGCCCGACCAGAAGCCGTCTTTGCCTTCGGCCGAACTCTGCGTGGCCTCGGCGACTTTGCCGGCGCTGCGAGAAGTCAGTTTGCTGATCTGAAACTCAACCCAGTCGGCGGCCTTGGGCATCACAAGCGAGAGTCCGAACACAAGCAGCACGGCGATCGCGAAGGTGCGCAGAAGACTGTCGGGCAGCCCCAGCGCGCTCAGCACGTAGACCAGAACGACGACCGCAAACGTGAACGAGAGCGCCAGTCCCACCGCGATACCCAGCGGTCGCTTGCGACCCCCCGTCACGCCGGCAGCGAAGACGACCGGCAGAACAGGGAGAGCGCAGGGCGAGAGCGCCGTGGCGGCGCCCGCGATGAACGCGAATATCAGCAGCAAAGTCATCCGTGTCTCTTCTCGCCCTGCGATCCCTTACAAGAGCCTCTCGGCTCTCAGGTGATCGCGTCTCCGCGCCCGTTCATGACGTACCAGATGCCGCCGAATTCCTCGACTGCCTGGCAGAGAACGACATTTGGTTCGTTCTCGTCGACGTAGTAATAAAGCGGGTGGCCGTTGTAGGTCACCTGCGTCTTGCCGTCGGTGCGCTTGGTCGTTCCGAGCTTGCTCTGCTTGACGCCCTTGCCTGCGAAGGGCTCGCCCTTGGTCAGGACAGGAGGCCAGGCGTCAGCGCACTCGTCGTAGCACTCGCTCTTGCTCGACCCTTCTTTGGTGAAGAGGTAGATCGTGTGACCGCGTCCGTCCTGGAGGATCTTCCCGTAGGGGCTCACGCTTCCGGTCTGGATTTCTTTCTGGCCGCTCTTGGGCTTGGAAGAAGCCTTCATCGCCTCTTCCTTCTTCATCGCGGCTTCGGCCTTCATCGCCTCTTTTTCTTTCATCGCGGCGTCGGTTGCGCCGGTCTCCGCAGAGACGGCCGGCGCGGAAGATGTCGTGTCCGCTTCGTCACCGCAGCCGGCGATGCCGAAGGACAACAGTGCCACGGCGCAGAGCGCCAGAATGCTTCTTGATCTGATCATTTTCATCCTTACTTGATTGCGTTGCCCTGGCGGTTTACGACGTACCACTTGCCCCCGAATTCGGAGACGTTCTGGCACAGAACTTCGTTCGGCTCATCCTCGTCGACGTAGTAATAGAGCGGGTGGCCGTTGTAGGTCACCTGCGTCTTGCCACCGCGACGGCGTGTGGTGCCGAGCTTTGACTGGATTGCGCCGCCGGTTGCCACCGGGTCGCTGGTAGTGAGCAGTGGCGGCCACGCTTTGGCGCACTCGCCGTAACACTTGCTGTACTTGCTGCGCTCTTTGGTGAAGAGGTAGAGCGTGCGTCCGCGCGAGTCCTGAAGGATCGTGCCGAAGCTGGTCTTGCCGGTCTTGACGCGCTTGCCGCCACCGGCCGACGCGACGTCGACCATCGCGAAAGCGATGAGGAAGGATGCGACCGCTGCGGTCAGCGTCAGCAGGTAAAAATGTTTCGAACGTGTTTTGAGCATTTCCTGGACTCCTGTTTTGTGGACTGGACCCATGCTCGCACGCGAGTGTTTACCTGTTTCTTAAATGGGCGTGACGTGAAATGGTTCGTACTCGCGCCCGAGCGAGATCGTGAGGATCAACCGGGTGCGCGCTTTGAAGGAGTCGAGGTGGTTCTCGAAGTGCACGCCGTTCTCGAGCAGCTCGTCCCATTTGTTCGGATAGACGTCCTGCGCGATCGTCGGCCCGTTGGCGCAGCGCGTGGTGACGATCACGGGGATCTGACGCGAGGTCTCGATGATCGCCTGCTTCATTGAACTGGGCACTGAGCCGGTGCCGGTGGTTTCGATCACGATCCCCTTTGCGACCGAAGTCAGCAGCTCCAGCGCGTCGGGGCTGGTGCCGACGCCGAGCGTCAGGATCGGCACGATCGGGTCGCGGTCGTCGAGGATCTTGTAGTCGTTTATCCAGTTGGCCGCAGGGCGCGCCGTGATCCGCTCGACCTCGTTCTCGATGATCCGGCCGACGGCCTTGCCCTCGCGGATGTTGAACGCGTCCATCGCCGCTGAGTCGCGCTTGATCGCAGACCAGGCCGGCAGGCAGTAGCGGTACATGCAGATGATCGTCCCCATCGACTCGTCGCTGCGCGCGGTGATGAATGACGCGGTCAGGTTGCTGATCCCGTCGTACTCGGGATGATCGGCGGGAAGCATCGAGCCGGTGAAGATCACGTCGGGGTTGCCGAGCGCCTCGGCCACAAAGAATGCGGCGTCCTCCATCGTGTCGGTGCCGTGGGTGACGATCACCGAGTCGTTCTCGGTCAGCGCCTGTTCGATCGTTTTCGCGAGGTTGCTGAGCAGGCTGAAGGAGAGGTCTTCGGACGGGATCCGGTGCGGCTCGTACATCGTGACCTCGACGTCCGCGACGTGCGCGCCCTCGTCGAGCATGCTGACCAGGTGCGCTGCGCCGAGCTCAGGGCGGGCGGCTTTGCCCGCCTCGCCGTGGCGCATGCTGATCGTGCCGCCGGTGGCGACCATTCCGATGCGGTGTCCCATCGCGGCTGATCCTAAGCGGCCGCGGGGCGGCTCTAGTACGGCGGCAGGTCGCCGTGCCAGTCGCCGAGCCGCTTGAAGGCGCGCCAGAACTCGCGCTTGTAGGGCTCGTCGTCCAGGCAGTCATCCAGGTCGGGCGTGAAAAGTGCCTCGGTGTGGGCGGTCCAGGGTTGGACCTGCCCGAGCATCGGCTCAAGCGTGGCGGCGCCCGGCATCTCGAGCGCGTTGATCGCATCAAGCGCGCCCTCGCCCATCACCACGAGGATTCGTGGCTGCACAATCATCAGCTCGTCGAGCACCCGTGCGGTGCAGGCCTCGGCGGCGTCGACCGGCTCGACCGGGCACTTGACGCTGACCGTGCCATACACGGTCAGCGGGTCAATGCCAAGGCGTTTGAACGACTTCTGCAAGGCCACGCCGGCGCGTCCGTAGAAAGCGACGCCCTCCTCGATCTCGGCGGGCTTTGCAGATTGTTTGATCAGGAAGATGTCGGCCTGCGGGTGTCCAGACCCGAGTACGGGCATCAGGTGCCCGCGCGGGCATTCGTCGCAGTCGTGAATCTCGTGGGCGAGCGAGTTGAGCTCGCGGATCGCCCGGTCGAGATATTTCTCGCGGATCTCGTCGTCTGTTCTTGGCATCTCGTCCGTCATCTGTGTCTGTTCAGGATGACGCCTTGGCGTAGTCCTGTGGGGGTGAGTGGATCAGCGCATGAACCGCCGACGGGGATGTATTTGGCCTCCGGCGATTGACTTCCTTGGCTCGATTTCGAAAGCGCAACGGTGGGTGCGCCGGGCAAGGGGTGTTGCGGAAGGTTGTCGCGTGCAGGAGAAAGCAGGAGCGCTAGCGCCGACCGGCCTTTTTCTTCGAGTCGACGGTGCCGGACTTGACGATCTTCGTCTTGCGCGCCTTTGACCCGGTGCGCGCCGGCGGGACCTTCGACTGGATGCCGACGTTGGTCTGCAGAAACTTCATCGCCTGCACGTACACGAGGCTGCTCGGCGAGCGCGCGATGTCCGCATCGCGCAGACTTTCCAGAAACTCTTCGGGCCCGTCAAAGTCGAACATGTTGATCCGCACGCTGCCGAGGCCCTGGGCGACGTGACTGTCTGATCCCGCGCCGGCGACGATCCGGTACTTGGCGGCAAAGCGCGCGGCCTCGTCGTTGAATGCGCTGAAGGCGACGCGGGGGTTGAAGACCTCAATCAGGTCGATGTCCTCAAGCACGTTGAGCAGGTGCTTGTAGTCAGGGACCGAGTGCATTCGGTCGAAGGGGTGCGGCACGTAGACCAGGCCGCCCTGGCGCTTGATGTCTGCGATCGCTTCCTCGAGCGTGACGCCCTTGGGGATCTGCTCGTTGATGAAGAGGCCGATCACTTCGCCCTGCTCTTTGGTCTTGACCTCTTCGCCGATGATCACCTTGACGCCGTACTCGTCGGCGAGCTTCGCGGCTTCATGGGCGCCGGAGACAAGATTGTGGTCGGTGACGGCGATCGCGCCCAGGCCCTGGACCTTTGCTGTTTCAAGCAGGACCTCGACCGGAGTCGCGCAGTCGTGCGAGTGATTGGTGTGCATGTGCAGATCGACGTCGATGCGCTTGCGGCGGGCGACGCGATCGGCGATGTGGGCCTTGGGCTGCTTGGCGGGGATCAGGTCGTGGCGGCGCGCACGGGTCTCGTAGTAGAGCTCTTCGAAGCGGGCGGCGACTGCGTCCCAGGTGTTGGTCTCGGCGAAGCGGCGGGCGTTGGCGCGGATCCTTGCGAGCAGCTGGTCGTCGGCGATCAGGCGGGTGAGCTGGTCAGAGAGCGCGGTGGCGTTGCCGGATTCGAACATCAGGCCCAGCTCGCCGTCGTCGAGGGCTTCCTTGTAGGGGGCAAGGTCGGCCGTGAGCGGGGCTGCCCCGCTGGCGACGATGCGCGCGACGTATCCGGGGCTGGGCGCGGTGCCGGCTGATGCGGCGATCGCGATGTCGGCGGTGGCGAGCAGGTCGGCCGCGCTTGACTGGCTTGCCGAGACGAAGGTGGTGCGCTCGCGCATGCGGTTGGAGAGGCTCGGCGGCGCGACGGCGGTGTCGGCGGGAACGCGGAACGTGGCGTGCCAGATCAGATCGCGCGGGAGCTTCCTGAGGGCGCGGATGAGAATCCTTTGCGCGGCGCGCTCTTCAACCCCGTCGAGGAAGATCTCGATCGGCGCGCCGGGCTGCTTGGGCGGACGGTCATGCGGGGCCTCGGCGCCGGGGCCGATCACGGAGTAGTCGCCACCGAAGTAGCTGCCGACGAGATCCTTGGTGACGTGGTTGATCGCGGTGCGGCTGTCGAGCCGGCCGAAGAAGAGCTCAACGAACTTGCGCGCGACCTGGGTGGAGAGCGTGCGCTCGGTGGCCTGATGGAAGGTGCCGACGTTCAGCGTGAAGCTCATGCGCAGCGCGGCGCTGGACGCACTGGGCGCGAATGGCTCGTGCACGTGAACGAAGTCGAAGCCGTCGATCTGAAGGAGGTCTTCGAGCGTGCGGGCGACGTCGACCGGAACTGCTGCGGTGCCGCCGAGCTTGGCCGGCGGGAACGGGAGGGCTGCGCCGATGCCGAGGATGTTCGGGCCTTCGGACTTGCGCTGGTCGAAGATGCTGTCGAGGGATTTGTCCTTGGCGGCCTGCTTGATCTTCGCGCGGGACTCCTTGACGAGTTTGCGGCTGTGGCTGGGGGCGACGATCACGACCTCGTGGCCGCGGGCCTGGAGGGCTTTGGAGAGACCGAGTACGTAGCGGTTGGTTTCTCGTTCGTCTTCGATCGCGTAGGGGGTTACTTGGGCGATTCGGAGTTTGG
>JAEMRJ010000085.1 GCA_016463365.1 Thermoleophilaceae bacterium
GGCAACATCGAGAAGCTCGGCACCGACGACACCAACGGCTGGTTCTACTACGCCTGGACGATGTGGTGGGGTTTTGGCGCGCTACCCCTGATCCTCGCGGTCACCGGCGCCGTCATCGCTCTCAAGAGGGACTGGCGTCGCGCGCTGCCGCTGGTCATCTTCGGACTGATCGTGTTCCTGTTCATGGGCAAAGAGCTGCGTTTCTACGCGCGCTGGATGATGCCGATCTATCCGGTGCTGGCGCTGTTCGCCGGCTACGGAGCGATCGAGATTGCGCGCTGGCTGACGTCGAAAACTGCTCGCGGTGGCCAGGAACGCCCGCTCGCGTACGCGGCCGTAGGCGTACTGGCAGTGGCGCTGATCATCCCGCTCATCCATGTCGTCCACAACGACAAGGTGCTCACGCGCACCGACACGCGTGCCCTGGCCAAGGACTGGCTGCTCGAGAACGCCCGGGACGAGAAGATCGCAATCGATCTCGTCGGCCCCCCGGCGTACTACAAGGGCCTGAAGATCCGACCTCTGCCGCGTGGCAAAGAGGTTGAGCTCTACGCACAAAGGCTCAGCCCGGCCGTGATCGACCAGTTCGAGGCCGAGGGCTACTGCTACGTGGTCTCCGCGAGCATTCAGAAAGGTCGCGTGACCAAGTATCCCGCGAAGTCTCCGGGCGCCGCCGCCTACTACAAGGCGCTCGATCAGCGCGCCGAGAAAGTTGCATCATTCAGCCCGATGAAAGACGGCGAGAGCGTGCCGCGCTTCAACTTCGACATTTCTTACAACTACTACCCGATGGGCTATCAGCGCCCCGGGCCAGAGATCAATATTTACCGCCTTTCCGGGGGGAAATGCTCTCCGGACGAAAAAACCTGAAGTAGGCCCTAAACCCACCGGTGACATCAGCCGATAGCTGAGTCGTGACCAAGTCAAGGATGACACTGGCCGCGCTGGCGACGCTCGCGATTCTTTCCTCGCTCATCGCCATGACCGCGGCAACTGCAAGCGCAGGCTCCCTGCGCACCACGTTTCTGCTCTCGCGTTCTTACAATGGCGGCATCCCCAACGGGGAGTCCCGCAACGCCTCGATCAGCCGTGACCAGCGCATTGCGCGCGTCGCCGCGTACGAGTCGGACGCAAGCAACATCGTCCGCGGAGACGACAACAACGCGACTGACGTCTTCATGGTCAAGCGCGCACGCGGATGGGGCCAGAACGGCACCCCGTGGCGTGTTGGCAAAACAACTCTGATCTCAAAGGGACTTGGCGGCAAGGCCGCGAACGGTCCGTCATACAAGCCGGCAGTCGCGGGAGCAAGCTTCAACCTTCCGACCTGCATCGCCTTCGTCTCTGAGGCGAGCAACCTCGTCGGCAACGACAAGAACGGCGTCGCAGATGCCTTTGTCTACAACTTCAAGAACCGCCGCATCACGCGCGTTTCTGTCAGCAGCACCGGCCAGGAGGCAAACGGACCGACCACTGAGGTCACCGTCACTGCCAACTGCGGCCGGATCGGATTTGTCTCGACCGCGACCAACCTTGGTTACGACGGAGGCGGCAAGTCGCGCTGGAGCACCGCTGCAGTCAGGGGCGGCACCAACGGCAAGAGCCAGGTCTACGTGCACATCCGCTCAGGCCGCTTCCAGCACCTCACCTTCATGGCGTCTGCCAGCAACGGCAAGAAGTCCGGCAACGGCGACAGCTACCAGGTCTCCTTCGCGCGCTACGGCAACCACGTTGCCTTCACCTCGAAGTCGACCAACCTCGCGAGCAACGATCGCGACGCCGGCCAGGACGTCTACGTCCGCAAGTTCGAAAAGTCTTCAAAGCTCCGCTTCAAGACACGCCTCGTCTCCCAGAAGAACGGACGCCGCGGCAACAAGGAGTCGAGCCATCCCGCGATCAACGAGTCGGGGCAGTTTGTCGCCTTCCAGACTGACGCGAGCAACCTGCTCGGTGGCGACAGCAACCGCACCACCGACATCGCGCAGGCCGATCTTCGCACCCGCCGCATGCAGTGGGTCTCGAAGTCCATCGACGGCCCGGCAAACGGTCCTTCCGGCGATCCCACGATCACCGGTGGTGGTGAATTCGTGCTCTTCAACTCGCTGGCGACCAATCTGCGTCCGTCGCGCGACATCCGCTTCACGCGTAACGGCGTCCAGAACTTCATGCTCTGGAACAAGCCGACCAGGCACGTCTCAGTCGAATCGCGTGACCACAACAACGAGTACCTCACCGGCCCGTCCGAGAACCCCTCGACCAGCCTGCGCGGCAACTACGTGCTCTTCCAGTCAGACACTGAGTCGGTCGACCGCCTGATCCGCAACATGCTGGGCTTCCAGCAGGTCTACCTGCGGTACCTCGGGCCCAAGTAGGCCAGCCGCCGGACTTACTTGTTCTCGAGCGCGGCGACCTGATCGTCGCTCGAGAGCGAGAACCACGCCTTGCCAAAGCCCAGCGCGACGTCTGTGGGCTGACCGCTGATGTCGATCGGAAGCTTGTCGCGCACTCCCGTCTGGGTGTTGATGCGTGTGATCGCGTTGGCGCCGAGGCTGACGACCCAGACGTTCGTTTCATCGCCCGCGATCGCCTGAGGACGGATCGGCACAGGGATCGGATCGCCGACGGCCTTGCCGGTCTTCGGGTCGATCCGCCAGACCTCGCCGTTGGGGATCTTCTGCTTGATCTGGGTCGGGGTGCCCTGGCCTCTCGTGAGCGCGAGACCCCGCAGGTTTGCGACCCAGAGGTTCTTGCCCGCCGCGACAATCGCGCTCGGCGCACCGCAGTTGACCAGCGGCTCGTCGGCAGGCACGTCTTTGCATGAACGCTCGCCGATCGGGATCGGGTCGCCCACGACCTTGTTCGTGCCCGGGTCGATCTTCACGACGTTGCCGTCGCGGATGTTGGTGGCCCAGAGATAGCCGAAGCCGGCAGCGAGCTTGTACGGCGGGCCGTCGATCTGGATCGGATCGCCGAGCTCCTCGCCGGTCTCCGGATCGATCCGGCTGACGGTCTCGTTGCGGATGCTGGTCACCCACATCGAGCCGAAGCCGTGCGTCAGGCCGAACGGACGATTTGCGACTTTGGTGGTCTTGATCACCTTGCGCGTCTGCGGGTCGACCTGGATCAGTTTGTCGTTCTGGAAGGCGGCCACCCAGACCTTGCCGAAAGCAGCGTCGACTGCGTAGGGCGCGTCGTCGGTCGCCGTCGGTTTGCCGACGGTCTTTCCGGTCTGCGGATCGATCTTCGTCAATACTCCGCCGGCCATGCTCGTCGCCCAGACGCCGCCCTCGCCGGCGGCGACCGCGATCGGTCGCTCATCGACATCGGTGAGCTGCCCCGTGAAGGGCGCCACGACCAGGTTGTTGCCGTTGCGCGAAACAGTCGTCGCGCGGTCATCGCCACAGCCCGATGCCGCAATCGCGAGCGCCAACGCCGTCAGCGCAGAAAGTGCGCGAACGTTCATCACTTCGCCCCGCAACTCGTGTAGATGATCCAGGCGCGGTTCTCGCCGCGGAACTTGAATCCCGGCTGGTGGAAGCCGGTCCACTGCTTGCGCAGGACGCGGTCCACCACGGTCATCTGCAGCGGATCGAGCGCGCTTGTCTGGATCAGGACCGTGCCTTCGGTCGGCGCGCTCTTCAGCTGCGTCGTGGTCGGCACTTCGCCCTTTGGCAGCCCGAGCTTGTAGCGGATGATCGGCACCGTCTCGTGCGTGAAGGCCGTGATCGGCTGGCAGTTCTCGATCGCCTTCTGCACCTTTGGTTTGTCGAGGATGTTGTAGATCCGGCTGTAGGTGATCGAGACGTCCTGCGTACTGGTGTTCAGCGCGCGGAAGTTGTCGAGGTAGGCGGGCGCTCGGGCCAGGCCGAGCAGGACTGTGAGAATCGCCAGCGCGATGCCCCACTTGCGCGGCCCGCCCTCGAGACGCTCCCAACCCACGAGCGCGAAGGCGACGCCGAAACAGAGGATGATCGACGGGATCACGAGGTAGCGCGGGATCACTGAAAGGCCCGCGACGGCGATCATCAGGTAGGTGATGATG
This sequence comes from Thermoleophilaceae bacterium, assembly GCA_016463365.1. The sequence goes on from JAEMRJ010000085.1 coordinate 4,043, forward strand.
CCGACCACGCCGAGCGCCGCGAGCATCAACATGCGCTGCCGGTAGACATAGAACGCCAACCCGAATCCGAGCGTGCCGCAGATCGCCGTGACCCACTGCTCGGTCCCGCTGATGTTCTTCGGAATCGCGGCGATCGCTCCGAAGAGCGACTTGTTGCGTTTGAGCTCCGCAGCAACCTCACTGGTCGAGTTGACCGAGTACAGCGGATCACCGGTGACAATCCAGTCCCATGCAAGCCAGATCACCGGCGACGCAACGACCAGCACCGCAAACCAGAAGAGCTGCTTGTAGGAGGGCAGCTCACCCGGCAGCTTCAGCTTCGGTCGCACATGCCCGAGCGCGAGCCAGAGCCAGTAGATGCCGGCCATCAGCCAGGCCTCTGGGCGCAGCAGTCCGGCCAGCAGCAAAAGCACCAGCGGGGCTGTGCCGCGCCGCGGCTTCTGCACCTCGAGTACCGCCGCCCAGACGATCATCGCCAGGAACGGGATGTCGAGCATCGAGCGGAAGCCGAAAGCCATCAGGTCCGTGCGCGTCAGCAGCACGAGCAGCGTGAAGAAGGCGACCAGCGTGCCGACCTGGAGCTTCACGAGCTTGTAGGCGCCGTAGAGCAGGCCGACATACATCCCGATCGAGGCGATCGTCAAGATGTGGATCGCCGCGCCGCCGGTGAAAGAGATCAGGGCGGTGTAGAGATTGAAGAGCGGGTGCGGAGTGGGCGTTCGGTTTACGTAGTAGTCCGGGAGCTTGAGATGCGCCATCTCGTCGCCCCAGATGAGCGCGTAGTACGTGTCGTAGTTCGGAAAGACGGGCCGGTAGATCGTGAACGCGACCAGGAGGGCGAACAGTCCGATGAAGATTCCGTACTCGACCTTGTTGCGCTCGAGCAGATCGGTGAACTTCTCGAGCACGCGAGTGACCGACCCCCCCTCGGAGGGCCGGTCACCTACGGCGATGCTCATATTTTGCTGCCCCGACTGATGCGGGGAATCTAGTTGAGGCGCTCGACGATGATGGCCATTCCCTGACCACCGGCGACGCACATCGTCTCAAGACCGAACTGCTTGTCGTTGGTCTCGAGGTTGTTCAGCAGGGTTCCCATGATGCGGGCGCCGGTCATGCCGAACGGGTGTCCGACGGCGATTGCTCCACCCTGGACGTTGATCTTGTCGATCGGGATGTTCAAGGCCTCGGCGCTCGGCAGGACCTGCGCGGCGAATGCCTCGTTGATCTCGAAGAGGTCGATGTCGTCCACGGTCATGCCGGTGCGCTTGAGCAGCTTCTCGACTGCCGGGATCGGGCCGACGCCCATGTACTCAGGTGCGACGCCGCCGGCGACTGAGCCGACGATCTTCGCGCGCGGCTTGAGACCAAGCTCGGCGGCTTTGTCGGCACTCATCACGAGTGCAGCTGCTGCGCCGTCGTTCAGCGGGCAGGCGTTACCAGCGGTGACCGTTCCGCCCTCGGGCTTGAAGACCGGCTTGAGTCCGGCGAGCTTCTCGACTGTCGTGCCGGCACGCGGACCGTCGTCCTTGGCGACGACAACGCCGTCCTTGGTCGTGTACGGGGTGATCTCGCGGTCCCAGAAGCCGTTCTCCTGGCCTTCGACTGCAAGCTGCTGGCTGCGCGCGGCAAATTCGTCCTGCGCTTCGCGGGTGACGCCGTACTTGTCGGCGACGTTTTCGGCCGTCATGCCCATCGGGATGTAGACGTTCCAGAGTGAGCCCTCAGAGCCGTCGAGCTTGGGGTGCATCGTGAAGTCCGGGCTGGCGCCGGCGCGGCTGGAGGCCTCAAGGCCACCGGCGAGGTAGATCTCGCCGTCGCCGGACTGGATCGCGTTGGCGGCTGCGCGGATGCTCTGCACCGATGACGCGCAGAAGCGCGAGACGATGTGACCCGGGACGGACTCGGGGTAGCCGGCCAGCAGCCAGGCGTTGCGGCCGACGTTGTAGCCCTGCTCGTTGTCGGGGAAGCCGACGCCGAAGATGACCTCGTCGTAGTCCTCGGGCGCGACCGCGTCCTTGTACTTCTCGACGAGGGTCGTGATGGCAAACGCTCCGAGGTCCTCGGCACGCTCACCGGCCAGCGAGCCCTTGAAGGCACGGCCGATCGGGGTACGGACGACGTCGACGATTACTGCATCAGGCATGTAACGCTCCTAGCGCTGGTGAGGGGAGTTGATCGGGGAAAATCGCGTCGGGAAGATGGGTTCCCGGTCCCAAAAAGATTACCGCACGATCGTTCGGACACTTGGCATCTGAGCGGACTTACACTGGCCAGGTGCCCGCGTTCGCAATAGTCGTAGTCGTGTTCCTTGCGGCGTTTGCAGCCGGTTGCGGCTCGGACGCGGATCAGTCGACCGCAAGCCGCTATGTCGCGCTCGGCGACTCCAACGCAAGCGGCGCAGGACTGCCGACCCCGGCCACCGGTGCGCCGAAGAATTGCTATCGGACCGAGAGCGGCTACCCGGCTTTCGCTGCTGAGCAGTTGAAGCTCGACGAATTTCAGTCGGTCGCCTGCAGCGGGGCGGGCGTGAATGCGCTCGATGATGAGATGGCGCTCTACCCCGACGGTGTGGCCCCGCCACAGTTCGACGCGCTGAAGGGCCATGAGACGATCGTCAGCGTGACGGTCGGCGTCAACGACGCGGGTCTCGGGGTCGCCGCCGAGACCTGCCTGAAGGCGAAGAGTCCGAGCGACACGCCCTGTCAGGACAAGTACGTCACCGGCGGCGAGAACAAGTTGACGGCCGCAGCCCTGGCAATCGTCGAGCCGCTGGGCGAAAAACTCGACGCGATTCACGCGCAGTCGCCAAAAGCGAAGATTTTTCTGGTCGGGTACGCGCCGATCATCCCTGCCGATGGCGCGGGTTGCTGGGGCAAGATCAATGTGTCGCCCTTGGACGCGCCGTACTTCTACGGCTTCCAGCGCGCGATCTCCGACTCCGAAAAGGCTGCAGCCGAAGCTCACGGGGCGACGTACGTTGACCTCTTCGCCGCCGGCGAGGGCCACGACGCCTGTCAGCCACCGGGCAGACGCTGGTCGAATCCGGTCAATCGCGTAGGTGCAGCCGGCTGGCCGCTTCATCCGACGCTCTCGGGCTCCAGAGCCGCCGCCGCGCTACTGGTCAGATCAGCTCGGAGCTCTAGACTGGATCAGTAGGTTTCAGGGCCAGGGACCGGCTCTGCTCACGATGCAAGAACTCCACCCCAGACTCACCAGGCCACTCGCGGCGTTCCTCGCGATCGCGATCTGCGCGATCGGCTTCCTCTTCGCGCGCACCGCCATGGCCGACGCGGCCGGACGCTACGTCGCGCTCGGTGACTCGAGCTCAACGGGCTCGGGACTCGGCACGCAGTACCCGGGCTCACGGCAGCTCTGCTGGCAGACTCAGAACAGCTATCCGGTCTTCATCGCGTCGGCGCTGGCCATCAGCGACTTCACCTCGGCAACCTGCAGCGCGTCCTGGGTCAACGACCTCACGACCTCTCAGGACCTCTATGACCCGGCGACCAGCAACCCGATTGCGGACATCGCCCCACCGCAGGCAAATGCACTGAACGGCACCGAGACGCTCGTGACGATGTCGATCGGGATCAACGACTCGGGCTACGGCGACATCGTCGACGCGTGCCTGGTCAAGCCGACGCCCGCAACGCCGTGCAAAGACAGCTCGACGTACAACAACTTCGTAAGCCGTGCCAACGCTCTTTTGTCAAGTCCACTCGGCGACGCGATCGATGAGATCCACCGCCGATCGCCGAACGCCGAGGTCTGGGTGATCGGCTACCCGCGGCTGATCCCGGAAGACGTTTCCAACTGCCCCGGAAAGGTCGACATCTCGGCCGGCGATGCGCTGACCGTCAACGCGTGGCAGCGAGCGCTCAACGACACCGAGCGGGCAACCACCGAATCGCACAATGCCTTCTACGTCGACGTTTTCTCAGCCAGCACCGGACACGACGCCTGCCAGACCGACGCCGCGGCCCGCTGGCAGAATCCCGGCCCATCGGCATCCCCGAGCGGGTGGTCGCTCCACCCGACTCTCGCCGGTCAGCAGGCAGTGGCGCAGCTGTTTGTCCACGCATTTCAGAGCCAGACCCTCGCCATGAAATTCAGATCCAAGAAGGTTCGCTCCGTTGCCTCACGGCTGGCGCCGATCACGACAACTTCGCCAAAGGCATTTGGCGCCAGGTTCGAGGTGACGCTCGCGCGTAGTGGAACAGTTGAGTTCTTCATCGATCGCGCAAAGCCCGGGCGGATCAAAGGCGGCAGATGTCGTTCGATGCCCGGTCGCACCGGCAGAAACCGCAAGGCCTGCACGCGGTACAAGAGCGTCTCCTCCGGCGTTGCGCTGGCTCTCCCGGGCGGCTCCTCCAGCGTCTATTTCACCGGGCGGGCGGGCGGAAAACGTCTGGCTGCAGGCAAGTACCGCCTGCGTGCGAGGCTCGGAACTCTCTCGGCGAAAACGCCGACCTTCAAGCTCTCCAACTAGGCTGCCGAGTGGCACAATCCGGGTCGCGCTGATGGGGTAAGTTCGCGCGAGTCCTTAAGCGATCGCTGCCCGAACAGCTCGGGCAGCCTGAGCCATGTCTCGAGGGGCGTGCCAGAGCCGTGCGCAGGCAGCTTGCATTCAGCCTGACTGCTTGCCATTTTCGGTCTTAACCGCTAGTTTGAACACCAGTACGCAATTTTTTCTTCGCCTCCTGCGCGCTCGGCAGCGTGAGGCGGCCAGACAAGGACCTAGACATCAGACTCGCCCTGCGAACACTCGTCGTGCTTGCGACCCTCGCGGTCGTGCTTTCTTCGGCTGCCAGCGCCGGGGCGGCGCCCGGACGGGTTGTCGCTCTGGGTGACTCTTTGGCGTCGGGAACCAATCTCGGTCCTCGCGTGCCCGGGTCGATCCTCGCCTGCGGCCAGTCCACCGGGAGCTACGTCGAACTTGCCAGGTCGCGCCTGCAGCCGAGCAGCTGGGCCAACGCCACGTGCAACGGTGGGCACAGCGGACTCTTCACGTATGGATGGGGCGGACTGGCCGCGGCACCAGAGTGGCTCCAGGAGAACGACGGAACCATGATCCCCCCACAATTCGACTCGTTGCGCGGCGACGAGCAGGCAGTGATAGTCGGAACCGGGAACAACGAGGCTTACTTTGGTGAAGTGATCGGAGCGTGCCTGGGTCACGTTCCGTCGCTGACCGCATACAACGCCGGTCTGCCGCCGATCAACAACTGCAAGAACACATACGTCAATTCGGGTGGCTACAACCGCCTGATCGAGAAGGCCACCAACTCGGAGTCTCTGGTGGGACCAGCGCTCGACCAGATTCACACTCGCGCGCCCAACGCAAAGGTGTTTCTGGTCGGACTTCCGAGAGTCGTGACGGCCGACGGCGTGGGATGCATGCCCAACCCGATCCTCACGACCGCAGACGCGCCGGTCTATGCGGTCTGGGAGGACCAACTTCGGCTGGCCATGAAGCGCGTCGTCGCCTCGCGAACCTCGTTTGCGAGCTTCGTTGACATGCAGGCGATTTCGGGTTCTTCGCACACGTCGTGCGCCGCCTGGGGCCAGAAATGGATCAACCCATGGAGCGTCGAGCCCGGACTCACATACCCGGGAATGACGGTGCACAACACGCCGGCCGGAGCCAATGCAATTGCCAACGCGATCATCGACTCCTTCAAGGCTGCGGGTCTCGACACGGGCTCGATCGCCGTCAATCCGGTCGTGAACATCACAAGCCCTGCCAACAACCAGGTCTTCACGACGACCCCGGTCACGGTTGCGTACACAGCCACCGACAACGTCGGCATCGAGAGCTGCAACCGCGCGAACAATTCTCAGGTGGCGCTGACCCCCGGCCTGAACACGATCACTGTGACGTGTTTCGATTTCGCCGGCAACTCTGGCTCGAAGAGCGTGAACGTCACCCTCAACGACACGACCAAGCCGGTGGTGACGATCAACACGCCAACGCCCAACCAGGTCTTCACGAGCAGCACGGCGACGCTCAGCTACAGCGCGAGCGACAACATCGGCGTCACCAGTTGCACGCGGGCCAACAACTCTTCCGTCGCGCTCGCTCCCGGCCCGAACACGATCACGGTTTCATGCTCGGACGGCTCCGGCAACTCCGCAAGTGCGAGCGTGAACGTCACCTACAACGACACGACCAAGCCGGTGGTGACGATCAACACGCC
>JAEMRJ010000086.1 GCA_016463365.1 Thermoleophilaceae bacterium
TGTTGTTGCTCAGCACCGCCATGCCGGGCAGCCAGTCGCCGCCGCGCCAGGTCAGAAAGATGCGGTTGCCGCTGAGCGGAACGGGATTGGGGTAGGTGTAGCCGAGGTGGCCGTCAAAGGTGTTGGTCGGGATTGTCTTGACCGCCGACCATTCGGAGATGTCGGCGGGCTTGACGGTGGTGCGGTAGTAGAGCTGCGACTTGCGCTTCTTCGGTCGCAGCCTGCCTGAGTGCGGCGAGTAGAAAGCGGTGATCCGGCCATCCGGGCGCACCAGCAGCGACGGGTTCTGGTGGTCGTTGCCCTCTTCCATGCGCGGCCCGAGCGTGACCGTCCTGATCTTGCCCGTTCTGGGGTTCTGCTCAGAAACCTGGATCTGTCCGATCATCGTTGTCCAGCCGATGAAGCGCTTGCCGCCGGCCTCGACCGCGCGCGGGTCGCCGAAGAACGACCATGCCCCGCCGGCCGTGAACTGCTGGAACTCCTGCTCGACGGCGATCTTCGTGACGTTGCCGTCCGCCGCGCTGGCGGCGGTCGGGAGCGCGAGCAGCGCGAGAAGAACGGTGATTGTCGCCGAAGTGCGTCGGAGCATGGGGGGAGGCCCCGTCCCGGGGCCGGGTACTTGAGGATAGAACCGATCGGCGGCGGAGTAGTTGCGCAGCGCATCGCTGTAGCAAACTTGCTACGGTCGTTCTGTGGCGCGATCGATCCCCCACCGTGAGTTGCGGAACAACAGCAGCGAGATCCTCCGCGCGGTAGAGGCAGGGGAGAGCTTCACTGTGACCAATCACGGTCGGCCCGTAGCAAAGCTGACCCCTCTGGACGAGACGTTGCCGCCGCTCAACTACCGTCCGGCGCTCACTCGTGGGGGCAGTCTGAAAGTCAAACCGATCAAGGTCGACGAGACGATCCAGGAGATCCTCGACGATATGCGCGGCGATCGTTGACGGTCTACTTCGACACCTCCGCGATTCTGAAATTGGCGCTCTACGAGCGCGAGACGGACCGGCTTCGGCAGTTTCTGGGCGGACTGCTCGATTCTGGATTGTCACCTGCCACCTCGTGGCTCGGAGAAACAGAGTTCCATCGCGGGGCGATGCGCAAAGGCGTTGGACCAGGGCCTTCGGCCGAGATACTCGCGGATTTTGACGTGTACGACGTACCGAAAGAAACGTTTGAGAGTGCCTCGCGCCTGCCTGTTCGTGAGTTGCGCACGCTTGATGCGCTTCATATAGCCATTGCTCTACGCGCTCGAGCGGAATCGTTCGTGACATACGACCAGCGCCAGGGCGAGGCCGCGGCGAGCCTGGGGCTCAGGGTCGTGATCCCCTGATCGCTTCGCCTGCGCGACTGGTAGAAATGCGCGAGTGAGCGAGCCGGACGAAAAGCAGGCGAAGGACCGGGCAGCGGTGCTGCGGGAGGAACTCGCCCGCCACAACAAGCTCTATTACGGGAAGGACGCGCCGGAAGTCACAGACGCGCATTACGACGCGCTGCTCGACGAGTTGCGTGAGATCGAGGCCGATCACCCGGAGCTCGTGACCGAGGACTCCCCGACCCAGAAGGTCGGCACCGCCCCGACCGGGCGCTTCCCGCAGGTCGAGCATCTGCTGCCGATGATCTCGCTGGCAAACGCCCGCAACGAAGACGAGCTGCGCGCCTGGGAGACGAGGCTGCACAACAGGCTCGGCCAGGAGGGAATCTCCCGCGAGCAGTTCGAGTACGTCGTCGAGGGCAAGATCGACGGACTCGCGATTTCGTTGATCTATCGGGGCGGGAAGCTCGAGCGCGGCGTCACGCGCGGCAACGGTGTGATCGGCGAGGACGTCACGGCCAACCTGCTGACGATGTCCGACGTTCCGCGCGAGCTTCCCACGAAGACTCCGCCCGCGTTGTTCGAGGCCCGTGGCGAGGTCTACATCAAGCGCTCGGATTTTCACGCCCTGAACGAGCAGCGCGCCGAAGAGGGCCACGCTACTTACGCGAACCCTCGAAACACCGCCGCCGGCTCGATCCGCCAACTGGATGTCGAGCTGACGGCTTCGCGGCCGTTGTCGCTCTGGGGTTATGGCGTGGGCGCGCTGGAAGGAATCGCGTTCGAGAACCACTCCGAAGAGCTCGACCAGCTGCGCGAGTGGGGCTTCCCGGTCAACGACTTCGAGGTGCTCACCGGGGTCGACGAGGTTGCCGCCGCCTGCCACCGCTGGGAAGAACGCCGCGAGGCTCTCGACTACGAGATCGACGGCGCGGTCGTGAAGGTCAACGAGACGGACCTGATGCGCCGGGCCGGTGTATCTGGCCGCGAGCCGCGCGGGGCGATCGCCTGGAAGTTTCCGCCGATGGAAGAGACGACGACGCTGCTTGAGGTGGTCTGGAACGTCGGCAGAACCGGGCGGCTCGTGCCGCAGGCGGTGATGGAGCCGGTGAACGTCTCAGGCGTGATCGTCCAGCACGCGACGCTGCACAACGAGGTTGACCTGGTGACCAAAGACATTCGCGAGGGCGACGAGGTGATCGTCACGCGGGCGGGCGACGTGATCCCGCGGGTGGTCGGTCCCACGCCCGCCGCCGTCAAGCGCGCTGGCCGCGCCGAACTCCCCGCTCCGCCGGCGATCTGCCCGGCCTGCCAGACGCCGACGGAGAAGGCAGGCGACTGGACGATCTGCCCCAACCGTCGTGGCTGCCCCGGCCAGCGCTTCCAGCACTTCAAGCATTTCGTCAGCCGCGCGGCGATGGACATCGACGGGCTGGGCGAGAAGCAGGTGCAGCAGTTTCTGGACTGGGGCTGGTTCGAAAGCCTCGCCGACATCTACGACCTGGCCACCCACCGCGAGGAACTGCTTGAAAAGCCGGGCTACAAAGAGAAATCGGTGGACACACTGCTCGCCTCGATAGAGCAGTCAAAGCAGCAGCCGTTCTGGCGGGTGCTCTTTGCGATCGGGATCCATGGGATCGGCGGGGTGAACGCGAAGAATCTGGCTGGGCGGTTCGGCTCGATCGACGCGATCGCAGCAGCGACGACCGAAGAGATCGCAGAGACCAACGGCATCGGTCCGATCCTTGCGGAAAACATCGCGGAGCAACTGGTCGAGCCGGAGGAGGTGGAGCTGATCGAGCGGCTCCGGGCGGCCGGTCTACAGCTGGTCGGCGACGCGCCGGGATCGTCTGAGGGTCCGTTGAAGGACAAAACCTTTGTGCTCACGGGAACGCTGCCGAACATGACGCGCGATCAGGCTCGGGAGCTGATTGAGAACGCTGGCGGTCGCGTCACCAGTTCAGTGAGCAAGAAGACTGACTACGTCGTGGCTGGCGCCGAGGCGGGCTCCAAGCTCGAGAAGGCGGAGCGACTCGAAGTCGCAGTTCTGGACGAAGATGCACTGACGGTTCTGCTCGGCGACGGCAACTAACTCGAAAGCCCCCTGAACAGCGCCTCGACGATCGCGCCAACTTCCTCTCGCGCCGCGCTGGGATCTTCGGCTTCTGCGATCACCAGGCCGCCACTTATCAGCGCTCCGGTCAACATCCGTGCAAGCGGCTTCACGGGCATGGGCTTGATCTCGCCAGCATCGATCATCGCTGTGATCAGCGCCTGAAGCAGCGCTCCGCCATAGCGATCGGCGATTTCCATCAGCTCCTGCTGACCGATCACAGACGGGGCGTCGATGATGGCGATGCGCTGAAACTCGGGCTCAAGGCAGATGTCCAGAAAGGTTTCGGAGCTCTTGAGCACGATGTCCCAGATGTCGGTGAGGCCGACCACGGCCTCGCCGATCTGCACCATGACATCGGCCTCGACCACCTCGCAGACTTCGCGAAACAGACCTCGTTTGTCGCCGAAATGGTGGTAGAGCGCGCCGCGGGTGACCTTCGCGCTGGTGACGATCTGCTCGGTTGAGACGTTGTTGAAACCAGCTCGCGCGAACAGCGATCTGCCGGCCGCGATCAGGTCTCCGCGCGTGGCTTCGCTGCGCTCGGCGTTGGTTCTGCTGGCTTTCTGCGGGGTGCTCATCGGTTGCGACCTGTGGTCAATCTATCGCCGAACGTGATATACATACATACAGTATGTATGTAAATAGCGATGAAAGTGAGCAGTGCAATGTCGGTCAGCAGACAACTCGGTGAAAAGCGTTCGGTCCAGGTGGGTGAAGCGACGATTCGCTATCGCGAGTCCGGGAGTGGTCGGCCTGTCGTCTTCGTCCACGGTTTTCTGGTCAACGGGGACGTCTGGCGCAAGGTTGTGCCAGAGCTCGCGGGCGACGTTCGCTGCATAGTTCCTGACTGGCCGCTGGGCGCGCATGAAGTCGCGATGCCGGAGAACGCCGACCTCTCGGCACCGGGCGTCGCGAAACTGATCGCGGACTTTCTCGAGTCACTGGACCTTGATGACGTCGTGCTCGTGGGGAATGACTCAGGTGGCGCGCTCTGCCAGCTTGTGGTTACGGCGCACCCAGAGCGCGTCGGGGCCCTGGTGCTCACGCCGTGCGACTGCTTTGAGAAATTTCCTCCGTTCCCGTACAACTTCATCCGCTACGCGCTGAACACGCCGGGCGCGCGTTCGCTGCTCGTTCAGTCGATGCGGCTCTCGGCCGTCCGCTACGCATCCTTCCGACCGCTGATGAAGAGTGGCTACGACGGCGCGACTGTGAAATCGTGGGCCCAGCCGTCAATCAAGGATCCCGGCGTACGGCGCGACACCGTGAAGTTCGGGACGTCGCTCCACCCCCGCGTCACAAAGCAGGTCGCCGGGCAGTTGCCTGATGTCGAGATCCCGGTCCTGATCGCCTGGTCCCCTGAATGCACATTCTTCAAGTTTGAGCTGGCCGAGCGACTCGCGGCGGCGTTGCCGAATTCGCGCATCGATCCGATCCCGGGTGGGTGGACGTTTCTCGCCGAGGACAGGCCGAAGGAGCTTGCGGCCTCGATCTCGCGGTTCGCGCAGGACGAGCGCTAGTCCAGCGCGGCGATCTGCGCTGCCACCCGGTCCTGCTGCGCGCGCGCAGCGGCGGGTGCCACGCGGTTCTGCAGGATGGAGAACGCGACGAGGTCGCCGCCGGCCGTTGTGCAGTAGCCGGAGAGCGTGGAGACGTTGCTCAAGGTGCCGGTCTTGGCGAAGCAATTCCGGTATGCGGATCCGCGGCGCATACGCGAAGCGAGCGTGCCGTCCACTCCGGCGATCGGTAGCGAGGCCTTGAAGTCTGTGAACGCGACGGTCTTGTGGACTCCGCGCAGCAGGTCGACAACTTCGCGCGGCGCAGCGTTGTCTGAGCGCGATAGGCCGGAGCCGTCGGCGAGCCGCACCATGGACCCGAAGCCAGCGGCGTGTCGACGCGAGACGCTGTTGCCGGAAGCAGTTGTCGCCGACGAGTTGCCCAGTGGCACCTGTCCACCGTCGTCATCGTCGTCGGCAGCGCTGACGGGCATCGCAAGCGCCTTGGCGAGCATCTCGGCCAGGTAGTTGTTGGAGGGCTTGTTCATCTGACGCACGAGCGCGCTCGTCGGAAGCGAGCGAACCCAGGCAAGGCGCTTCGCGCCGGCTGGCGTCCTGGCGATGCCCGTTCTGGAAGTCACTCGGATGCCGACGCCTTGAAGCGCCGCGCGCAGGCGTTGCGCCGCGAATGCCGGCGGGTTGGCCTGCCAGCGACCGTTGACGAACCCCTTGTTCACCATCAGCCCGCCGAGCGATCCGCCGATGTCGGAGCTGCGCGAAAAGCCTGAATAGACCGTGCCGCGGCGCGAGTCGAAAACGCTCTCGTCGCCGTAGATTGTCCCGGTGACCGTTCTGACTCCCGCGCTCTTGAGCCCCTGGGCGAGCTTCTCGAGCGTCGCGCCGGATCCGAAGTTGGTCGTGACGAAGCTTGCGTTGCCGAACAGCGGGTCGCCGCCGCCGCGCAGGTACAGATCGCCGGTGAGCGTGCCTGCTGTGAGTGTTCCAGCGGTGTGGACGCCGGTGCTGAAGCGACCGCCGGTGCCGTAGCGCGAGAGGATCGCTGCCGCTGTGAAGAGTTTTGCGTTGGAGGCGATTATGCGACCTGTCCCGGCGTTGCGAGCAGCCACACCCTGGCCGTCTGTGATGTTCCAGGCGTAGGCGCCGGCCCCGCCGCTGAGTGCGGTCATCGCGCGCTTCACATCCGCGTTCGACGATGCCTCCGCCCGTGCAGGGGCGAGCGAAAGTGCGATCAGGCACGCGCAGGCGAGCATGATGAGCGCCGTACGGCGCGTGGCTGTTTTCGAGCTTGGTGGGAACATCCGACAGTTACTCCAACACACCTTCGTCGCGACAGGTGCGGCTCCCGCCTGAGGGAGCGTGCCGGAATCGATTGCGGATCTAGCCTTCGTACATCGCGTCGTAGATGTCCCCGTACTTCTCGTGGACGATGTTGCGCTTGACCTTCATTGACGGGGTCAGTTCTCCGGTCTCGATGGTCAGGTCGTGATCCAGAATGCGGATCTTCTTGACCTGCTCGACGTTGGCGAACTTGGTGTTGACCTCGTCGACAACGCTCTGGATCAGGTCGGTGACCTTGGGATTGCTGTAGATGTTGTTGTCGTTTTCGATCCCCAACTGCGCCGCCAGGGCCGGGAGCTCCTCGGGGTCGAGGGTGAGCAGCGCCACCGGGTACGGCCTGCGGTCGCCGAACATGACCGCCTGCGAGACCCAGCGATTCTGCTTCATCGCATTCTCGAAGTTGGCCGGGGTGAGGTTCTTGCCGCCGGCCGTGATGATGATGTCCTTCTTGCGACCGGTGATGAAGACAAAGCCGTCCTCGTCGATCATTCCGAGGTCGCCGGTGTGGAGCCAGCCGTCAGCGTCGATCGTCTCGGCGGTCGCGGCTTCGTCCTTGTAGTAGCCCTTGAAGATGTTCGGGCCCTTGATCATGATTTCGCCGTCGCCGGCAATCTTGACCTCGCAGCCGAGCACAGGCTTGCCGACCGAACCGATGCGGTAGCCGGTCAGCGAGTTGTTGGAGGTGGCCAGCGTCGAGGTCTCGGTCATGCCGTAACCCTCATAGACCGGGACTCCGCAGGCGAAGAAGAACTCAAGGATCTCCGCTGCGATCGGCGCGGCACCGGTGACGGCGCGCTTCATCTTGCCGCCGAAGAGGTTGCGGACCATCTGGTAAACCGGTTCGTCCGCCGCATCGAAGACCTTCTGCAGGTCCTCGGGCACCGGCTTGCCCTGCGACTGAAGCTCGCGCACCTGGGAGCCGACCTCGATCGCTTTCTTGAACATCGCTTTCTCTTCGGGCGACTTGGCGTCGGCGACGTTGTTGGCAAGCGTGTAGAGCTTCTCGAAAATGCGCGGCACGCTGGGCAGCGAGTCCGGCTGCAGGCCGATCACATCCGGGATGATCTGCGTGGGATCCTTCTGCCAGTAGGCGATCGTGCCACCGACGTCGATCGACACGAACTGGACGAGCCGCGCAAACACGTGCGCCAGCGGCAGGAAGAGATAGATCAGCTCTTCGTTGTCGCCGACCAGCGTGCTCTCGCCCATTGAGGTGGTGGCGCGGTAGTTGCCGTGGCTGATCATGCAGCCCTTCGGCGGGCCGGTCGTCCCGGACGTGTAGACGATCGTGCACAGGTCATCAGGCGTGACGGCTGCCACGCGCTGCTCGAACTCGTCGTCGCTGATCTCGGCGCCCTGAGACTTCAGCTCTTCGAGCGAGATCGCCTCGCCGAGATCGGCGGCATCGGGGTCGATGATCACGACCTTCTCGAGGAAGGTGAGCTGATCGCGCACGCGCTTGATCTTGTTCAGCTGCTCTTCGTCCTCGACAACGACGAGCTTTGCCTCGGAGTGGTTGAGCACGTACTCGACCTCTTCGGGCGAGTTGGTCTGATAGATCGGTGCGACGGTCGCGCCTGCACAGAGCGCGCCGAAGTCGGCGTAGGTCCACTCGGGGCGCGTGTTGGAGAGGATGGCGACCTTGTCTCCGAGGCTGATGCCGTTGGCGATCAGCCCCTTCGAGATCGACCGCACGATCGGCAGCAGCTCGGCGTAGGTGACTTCGTGCCACTCCTCGCCAACCTTGTGCTTGAGTGCGACGTTGCCGGCGTGCTTTGCTGCCGCCAGCGTCAGGAGGTCGGCCATGGTGGAGGAGTTTGTTGAGGCCTCCACAGCCGGGATCAGTTGAGAATCGCTCTGTTCAGTGGTCATGGCGAAAGGTTCGGTTGGAACATCCATTTCTCTACTCGATTCGAGTGCCCAGGCCGGTGCGCGCGCTTGGAGCAGACACGTGTATTCGCCGCGCGAAACGCGGCCTTCCCCAGATCCGAACGGGATCTTCGGCCAAGTCTAACCAATGCTTGGTAGCCGAGATCCAGGCATCAAGGCCGGGCGATACTTACCAGTAGACGCCGCGCATCACGTGCGCGAAGGCGATCGCCTCCGGCGTGATCTGGTCGCGGCTGCCTGCGGTGCCCTTTGCTGCCGCGCTCTCGGGGAAGAGGTTGTAAGCCATCGCGAGGATGCGGTCGGCGAGTTCTGGCGAGAGGGCGTGGAGGACCTCTCCGGTACGACCAAGATTGGTCGAGACCTTTCTGGGTGTGCCGACCATGCCCTTGATCACAAGGTCGCTGGCTTCGTGCGGGGTGATCATCGGGAAGGCCTTGTAGATCGTCGTCGGCGCGGTCATCGGCGTCTTGACAAGTGGCATGTAGACCGTGGTGAAAATCACGCCGTCGCTCAGCACCTCGGGCTGTGCGCAACGACTGAACGCGTCGAGCGCGGTCTTGCTGGCCACGTACGCGGAGAAGCGTGGCGGGTAGGCCTGTGCGCCGATCGAGCTGATGTTGATGATGCGCCCGTACTTGCGTTGGCGCATGCCCGGGAGCACGCTCATGATCATCCGCAGCGCGCCGAAGTAGTTGAGCTGCATCGTGCGCTCGAAGTCGTGGAAGCGGTCGGCGCTGCTTGAGAGCGAGCGGCGGATCGAGCGGCCGGCGTTGTTGACGAGCACGTCGACGCGGCCGTGCTTGGCGATGATGTCATCGATCACCCGCTCACAGTCGTTCAGGTCCGCGAGGTCTGCGGTGAAAACGTCGGCGTCGCCGCCGGCGTCGATGATCTCGTCACGGATCACGTCGAGTTTGGACTGGGTGCGGGCCACGAGGATCACCGTGGCACCGGCGCGGCCGACGCGGTGGGCCACAACCTCGCCGATGCCGGAAGAGGCGCCGGTGATTACGACGACCTTGCCGTTGACCGATCGCCGGAGCTTGCGGTTCTCCGTGGCGGCGTCGCTGAAGTTGCGCTCCCAGTAGTCCCAGAGGGTCTTCGCGTACCGCTCGAGCGGCGGCGCGAAGAGCCCGGAGCCGTCGAGTTCCTTGAGCGTCTCTGTGCAGTCAAACTGGGTTGGATTGTCGAGATTGTCCCAGAACTGACGCGGCAGGTCGAACTGTTTGACCAGCTCATCGGTGACCAGCTTTGTGGGTGGCGAGTGCTGGGCGAGGCTCAGCAGCAAGCGCGGAGCTGACTGCGCGATCGGGCTGCTGGTGCGAAAACTGAAGCCGGGGGCGCCAGCCGCGTTTGCGAAGATCGTGAGCGCTTCTCCGACCGTCGGCGGGTAGGGGTCGGCAATATGGAAGGTGCGCTCGTCGAGGCCTTCCTTGTGCATCAGGTGGTCGATCGCGCCAGCGGCGAAGTCGACCGGAACCATGTTGACCTGGCCGCCGGTGATGCCGATCATCGGTAGCCACGCGGGCAGTCGGTCAGAGGCCCGCTTGAGCCACTTGAAGAGCAGGTACGGTCCGTCGATCTTGTCGATTGCACCGGTGTTGGAATCACCGACGACGATCGAGAGGCGATAGATGCGCTTGGGCGCAGTGAGCTCTTCGCGCACGATCTGTTCGGCCTCGAACTTCGTCCGGTCATACGGGAACTCGAGCTTCTGGCCGGCCTCAAACATGTCTTCGCGGAAGACGCCGTTGTAGCGACCGGCCACCGCGATCGTGCTGATGTGGTGAAAGGTCGCGTGGTCGAGTGAATTGCACAGTCGCACTGCGTTGATCGTGCCGCCGACGTTGGTCTCGCGGTTGATCTGGTCGCCGGCGGTGATGTCGTAGACCGCACCGAGGTGAAGAAAATGGTCGACGTCCTTGATCCGCTCGCGATCGGCCGGGCTGAGGCCCAAGTGGGGCTCCGTGATGTCTCCGGTGACCTGGACGATGCGGCCCTTGGGCGCGTCGAGGCGTTCGATGATTGCGTCC
>JAEMRJ010000087.1 GCA_016463365.1 Thermoleophilaceae bacterium
TGTCAGCTCAGTCATGGACCCTCAGATTAGCTGCGGCTGGGCCGGGCCCTCGGGTTCGGCGGGCTCGATCAGCTCGGGGCCTTCGTTGCGCGGGTTACCGATCGCCCGTCCGATCGCAAGCGCACTCATAGCTTTGGACGGGAACGGTTGCAACGCCGCAAAGGCATCCTCGGCGTCGCCGCCGAGCCAGTCATCGAGATCTTCGGCGTCGAGCATCGCGGGCATGCGGTCGTGGACCCCTTCGACGAGCTCGTTCGGATCGACTGTGACGATCGCGCACCGGTGGTCTGCCCCGGGCTCGTCATCACGGGACTTGGAATAGACCCCGGCAAACCAGAATCCCTCGCCGCCTTCGCGCGTGAAGAGATACGGCTGCTTCTTGCCGCCGCTCTCGACCGGCGCCTTCCATTCATAGAAGCCGTCGGCCGGGATCGCGCAGCGGCGGCGCTCGAGCATCGGCTTCCAGAAGCGGCTCTCGGGAAGCTTTTCTGCGCGCGCGTTGATGATCTGCGGCGGGCCACCCTTCCACGGCGCCTCGATCCCCCAGTCCATCTGCTCGAGCGACCGACCCTCCGCCCCGCGCGTGATCGCAAGCACGAGTTGTCCGGGAGCGACGTTGAAGCGCGGCCTGCGCACGGCGTCCGAGAGTGTCGGAAACGATGCGCTGAAATCGGCCTCGACCCACTCGGGATCCTGAAGTTTGTAGCGACCACACATGTTCAGTCGAACTTACCCGCTAACAAACCATTAATGCGCGCGATATGCGCAATGAATGAGCGCGGCGCATAATGATTTCCATACCGAGCGAACACACACATCATTCCCTCCCCCTCGATGTGTGTGATGGGAACGAGAAGCACCGAGAAGAGCGGCCTGAGCAGCCGCTCTTCTCATTTAATCGTTCCTGACCCACTTCCACAGATTCACGCTGCGGCCGAGGTCGCTGTAGCCGAGCCGGAGATAGAGCGGCGCGCCGGCCTTGCTCGACTGCAGCGTCGTCGTGCGAAAACCGTCGGCAACCGCGGCCTTCAGCGCGGCGACCATCGCGGCCCTGGCGAAGCCGAGCCCCTGGTGGACCGGGTCGGTGGCAACCCAGAAGATCGCGCAGTCATCGCCGTTCGGGAGAGTGACGACAGACGCAACTGCCTCGCCCTCTGACTCGGCGATGAAGCAGCGCGCGCCGGGCGGCTGGACCGTCTGGCTGACCGGGGCGAACATCCCGGGCGGGACGGCGTAGGCGAGCTCATTCAGTCGCGTGGCCGCCGTCATGTCCCATCGCTCGGAGACGGCAGAGACATCGCTGCCCAGGTCAAGCTCGGAAAGCACCGCACCCATCGCCCGCGGGACGGAGTCCAACGTCAGGCCATGCGCGGTCGCTACCCGTTGAGCGGCGGCGTCGCCGTCAAGAATCCAGGCGCCCAGCGCCCTGACGTCAGCTGCCTCATACTCACGCTTTGCGGCGACCAACGCTCCATCAAGCGTTTCTGGTCTGGCGCGGTCGTACATCGTCGAGTTGAACAGCCACGCGTGGGGAATTCCCGGGACGACGCTCGTCAATGCTCCTTCTGATTCGACAACCCACGCCCCGGGGGCGCATCCGAACAGCCGGATGAACGGATCGAGACCGCGATAACAGGCAGTCAGAAGATCGGTCACCGGACGGTGAGCGTGCCTTCCATCCCGGCCTGCCTGTGCCCCGGAAGCGAGCAGTAGAAGGTGTAGGTGCCGGCCTTCACGTCCTTGAGCACGAGTTTCGTCGTGCCCTCGCTGACGTCCTCTGACTCGCCGAGCGACTTGCCGGATTCGGTCTCGACGGCTACGTCATGCGGCGTGGTCGACTCGTTGATCAGCGTGATCGTGATGTTGCCCGGCTTCGCGTTGAGCTTGGTCTTGTTGTACTTCAGCGCGCCCGACGGGTCGGCGATGAGCGCGAGCTTCGTGCCGTCGGTGCCGCCGGCGGCTTCGGAACGTGTGGTGTCTGTGCTGCTCTGCTCGGCGGCAGCTGCATCTGCGGCCGTCTGCTCGGCAGTGCCCTTCATGATCTCTTCCTGCATCGCCGGGTTCTCATTCGTGATGTCGGTGCTGTCCTGCGCGCAGCCGGCGAAGACGATTGCGAACGCAGCGACCAGAGCGATCAGCGAGAAGGACTTGATGTTCATGCGAAGACACCTCATGCGCAGAGACTGCGCTGGACGGGAAAGAAGGATGGACGGGCAACCCATGTTATCTTGCGCCCAAGCGTGTCGAACCCTGCGGAAACCCCTGTAATCGGCTCTGAGTCGCCACTCGTCGGAGTGATCATGGGCTCTCAGTCCGACTGGGAAACGATGTCCGCCGCGACCGCGGTACTTGAAGATCTCGGCATCGCGCACGAGGTCAGGATCGTCTCGGCACACCGCACTCCAGACCGCCTGTTTGACTACGCGCAGTCCGCTCGGGACCGTGGCATCCAGGTGATCATCGCCGGCGCCGGCGGCGCAGCGCACCTCCCTGGAATGGTCGCCGCGAAGACTTCGCTCCCGGTACTCGGTGTCCCGGTGCAGTCGCGAGCCCTCTCGGGCATCGACTCGCTGCTCTCGATTGCGCAGATGCCGGCTGGTGTTCCCGTCGGCACGCTCGCCATCGGAGCGGCCGGCGCCACCAACGCCGGGTTGCTGGCGGCCTCGATCCTCGCTGGAACGCGCCCCGAAGTGCTCGCGGCGCTCGACCGGCGCCGCGCCGAAGCCACAGCAGCCGTCGCCGAAGAACCAGACCGGAGCTGATCGGTCGTGGCGGCGCGGCTCGGAATCGTTGGAGGCGGCCAGCTCGGACGGATGCTCGCACTTGCTGCGGCACCGCTCGGCGTCGAGTGCCACTTTGTCGACCCGTCACCAGACGCCGGCGCGCGGGTGGCGGCCGACCAGATCGTGGCCGACTACGAAAACATCGATGCACTGATCGAACTGTCCGCGCGCAGCGACGTCGTCACGTTTGAGTTTGAAAACGTCTCAGCGCCGGCGCTCGCGGCAATCGCGGGTCACACGCTGGTCGCTCCGGCGCCTCGCTCGCTGCAGGTCAGTCAGGATCGGTTGCTCGAAAAGCAGCTCTTCGAGTCGCTCGGCTTCCCGACAGCGCCTTACCGTGCGGTGGAGACTCTGGACCAGCTCGAATCTGCCGTCGAAGAACTTGGAGCGCCGTCGATCCTGAAGACGCGTCGGCTCGGCTACGACGGAAAGGGCCAGGTACGGATCGGCACAGCGGCAGGCGCCGACCACGCCTGGAAGTCGGTCGAGGCCGAGCCGTCGGTCCTCGAGGCAGTTGTCGACTTCAAGCGCGAACTCTCGGTGGTGATCGTGCGCGCTGCGGACGGTTCCACCGTCGCCTACCCGCTTGCCGAGAACCACCACCGCTCGGGCGTGCTGCACACCAGCCGAGCGCCCGTCATGGCGATGGACGATCCGATCCAGATTCTTGCCGTCGAACGAGCCACCGCCATCGCCACAGAGCTAGCGCACGTCGGCGCCCTGGCGCTCGAGCTTTTTGAGGTCGACGGCGAGCTGCTGCTCAATGAACTCGCCCCGCGGGTTCACAACAGCGGCCATTGGACGATCGACGGCTGCGGCACCTCACAGTTTGAAAACCACGTACGCGCCGTGACCGGTCTTCCACTCGGCGTCGCCGAGCCGATCGTCGCGACGGTGATGGTGAACTTCGTCGGCGGCCTGCCGGCGGCGGACGCGGTGTTGCATGTCCCCGGCGCAAAACTCCACCTGTATGACAAGTCGCCGCGCATCGGACGCAAGCTCGGACACGCCAACGTGGTCGACCTTGAGGATGCTGCGGACTCGCTCGAGGATCGCGCCGCGGTGGTCACCGCGCTGGCCGACGGCGCCTGGAAATAGCGTTCAGCGTCCGCCGCAGCGGCGGATGTTGCGTGTGATGCTGGCGACGCGCCCGTCGGAGAACTGACTGATCAGCTCAATACCGTTGAGCCCTGGCTCAAGGCGCTTGATCGAGACCGAGAGCGTTCCGATCGAGTGCCGCGTGGCGACGAGTTCGCTGTTGAGGTAGAGATGCGAGACAACCAGGCCTCCGCCACCGGTGTAGCGCGGCGAAATCTTCACCTTGCTGCTGACGCAGTGCTTGCGCGTCGCGACTCGCACGGTCGGATCGGCTCCGAGCGTGCCGACGGTGCCGGTGACGCCAGTCGGTCCGGCGGCGGGCGTCGGCGCCACGTCCTCTGCGAGTGCGTTGGAGGTCATCGCTGCAAAGCAGGCCAGCGCAACAAGAAATCCGAGTCCGACAGCACTGAGTCTTGCGGGTGAAGTGGTCTTTGCCACTGAAGTCCTTTGATCGAAGCGCCGGGGACGTCCGCATCAAGCACGCAGACCGAGTGACCGTGGCATTGGGCTCAGGATAGGTCCGCAGGGTCGCCCTTGTCAAGGGTTGCGCCGGAGGAAATCCGTTCTCGCAACAAGTCTGTCGTCCCGGCCGATGCCGCGCGATCGCTTCGCGCCTGACTGATCGCGACGCCGTGCTCCTGTGCAAGCTCGATCAACTGCTGGCTCTCTTCGCCTTCGCTGGCGGCCTTGAAGAACAACCACCCGAGCAGGACAAACGATATGAACGAGCCTTCCGCCATCATCACCGCCCCCGCGACGCTCTGATCGCCGACCGGCGTCATCCCCAGCGGGTTGTCAACATTCGCGTACGAGCTGTAATAGGCCGACCCGCCAAAGATGAAGAAGTTTCCCAGCACCACCCCGGCCATTCGCTGCACAACTATGTAGACGAGCTTTGCGATGTTCCCGAACCACTCCGGCTTGGGCAACGGCCCGAACACGGCCATCCAGACGTTGAACCCCGCCGAGAAGAAACAGATGTGCTGGATCACGTGAATCGCATCGTTGCTCAGCGCCCCGTCAAAGGCAAACGGCAGATGCCAGAAGTACAAGTTCCCGATCCAAAAAATCAACGCCGGAATCGGATTGGTCAAAGGCCGCAAGAACTCAATCACCGGGTTCCTCAAAAGCGGAGCAATCAGCGGCCCGGTAAGACCAAGGACCATCAGCAACGCTGCCAGGTCCCCGATCAGCAGGTGCTCAATCATGTGGACGGTGAACGAAAGCTCATCCCACACTCCCAGCGGAGACAACGGCTCACCAACAAGAAGCAGAATGGAAGCCGAAAACGAAACCTGACGAAGCCGACTGACGCGGCGACGAGAGTCGCCGCGAAGCGAAGCGACACGCTTGAAGTAGGCAATCGTGACAATCGCCAAAAGCGCAACCATCGGAGGAGAAACAGAACCCAAAGTCACCCGCTCAACTTAGCCGGAGCACCTCCATTCGCCCCTACCCAAGCGCCCCAAAGGGAACCGGTGAGGACCTCGCCCCCGCAGACGTATCCAGTCGAGGAGGTGAGGTCCTCACCGGTTCAACCACAGGCCCAATCAATCGGGGCGACTGGATTTGAACCAGCGACCCCCTGCTCCCAAAGCAGGTGCGCTACCAAGCTGCGCCACGCCCCGATAGGTGCAATCCTAGGCGCACCCCCCGGCCTCCCAGCGCGAAAACCCGCATTTTCCGCTTTTTGGCAATTTGCCGAATCGCCTGCCTCGTGGTACGTTGGACCACTGGCAGCAGACTCGGTATCTGCTCAGCCGCTCCAATTTTGAAGTCTGGAAGTGCAATGCCCCCGTCAGACGGCAACGATGCCAACGCGACAACCGACAAGTCTCGGCGTTCGATCGTGAACCGCCTGCGCCGTCAACACGGCGCGCCGATTGCCCGCGCCCCGATCTCGCGGAATCAGCCGTCAGGGCCCGATGCAGAGCGTCCGCACCCCGAGTCTCCGGTCGACCTCGTCGCGTCGATGATCACAGGGCCCGCGCTTGCCGGCCCGCTGCTTGAAGACGATGGCGGCATCGAAAACCAGGGCGGTCGCCGCTCACGCGCCTACCCCGAAGCGCCCGCCGCGAGTTCGCCGGCGCGGTCCGAGCGCGCGCTGAAAGTCGTACACGGCGACGCCGACGAGGAGTACGAGACAGATTCCGGCGTGTCGATCAACCCGACGACCGCGACCACGCTCGGCGACTTCGCGGCCGCGATGGTCGGTCCGGTCACCGCCGCGGCTTTCGCAGGAAGCGTCGCCGTCTTCATCGGGACCGCACTCTTCGTTCTGCTGATCCGCTCGCAGGCGCGCCGCAGCGCACTGAGCGACAGCGAGATCAGCGGACTCTCGCCGGTTGCAGCCGGTTTTGGCGCCGCCGCGCTCACCTTCGCAGTCGTGCCCGGTTCCGGGATCACGCACGCCCTCAGCGCAGGGCTGGTCGCGTTGACCGCGGGCGCACTCGCAGCGCTGCTGCTGCGCGCGATCGTCGACCGTTTCGTCCACACGCGTGTCGCGGTGCTGGGAGATGCCTCCGTCGCTCACGATCTTGCCTGGCAGCTCTCAAGCGCCGGCAACCGCCGCTTCACGGTCGTCGGCTACGTCACGCGCACGTCCGAGCGCGACAACCTGCGCGATCTCGAACACGTCTCTTTCAAGGTCCGCCGCCTCGGGCTGCTCTCGGACCTGTCTCACGTGGTTGCCCGCAACGACATCGATCTGCTCGTGATGTCTGGCACAGAAGACCGCATGAAGGTCTTCGAGCGTGCGACCGTCTGTACTGAGCGTTTCCACACGCGCCTGCTTTCACTGACCGCGTTCGAAGAGTCCGTCTTCCGCCGCGTGCCGCTGGAAAACCTCAACGTCGCATGGTTTCAACACATCATGCACCCGCGCTTCAAGCCCGCCCCACGCGCAGCCACGCGTCTGATCGATGTTGTTTTTGCGGTCCTCGCCGGGCTGATCACCCTTCCGGTGTGGGCGCCGGTCGCACTGTTCATGCGCCTTGCTTTCGGCAGTCCTGTGCTGGTTGAGCGCCGCCGCGTCGGCGAACGTGGGCGGGCGATTGCCCTCTACCGCTTCCGCACCGCGCGCCGCGATGTCACCGGCGGCGCCCCGGCTGAAGACACCCCGCCCGTCGGCTTCGGCAGGCTGCTCCGGGCAACCGGCATCGAGTACCTGCCGACACTCTGGAACCTCCTGCGTGGAGAAGTCACGCTCGTCGGTCCACGCGCGACCGGACCGCAGCGCCTCGCCGAGCTCGAGCAGGAGATTCCGTTCTATGGTCGCCGCAACATGCTCCGCCCCGGACTCACGGGCTGGGCGCAGCTGCACGATTCTTCAGATCCAGAGACCGAGCTCTCGAACGATCTCTTCTACTTGAAGCACCAGTCGATGATGCTCTACGTGTACGTCCTGATGGCAACCGTCTGGCGACCGATCGCTCACCGCCAGACTGCTGCCTCCGCGTCGACTACCTCAAACTGAGTGAAGTTGCCCGAACGGCTGATCAACAGCTCAGTCAGGGATAGAATCTTGCCAACTCGTGCTTTGCCGAGCCCGCACTAGACCTCCGCAGTGATCGGACTGATCTGATGAACTACGACCACGACTGGATAATCGTCGGCTCCGGCTTCGGCGGCAGCGTCTCCGCACTGCGCCTGGCAGAAAAGGGCTACGACGTCAAAATGCTCGAGTGCGGACGTCGCTTTTCCGACGAAGACTTCGCCGAGACGATTCTGAAGGCACCGCAGCGCTACTACTGGTTTCCGTACGCGAAGCTGCGCGGCATCCTGCGAATGACTTTTTTCAAAGACGTCACTGTGCTGAGTGGCAACGGCGTCGGCGGTGGAAGCCTCGGCTATGCAAACACTCTCTATCGCGCGCGACCAAAGTTTTTTGCCGACAAACAGTGGGCCGGCATCGAAGACTGGGAAAACGTTCTGCAGCCGCACTACGACACGGCCGAGTACATGCTCGGCGTCACCGAAGTGCCCCTCCATCAGCCCTCCGACGACGTGATCAAAAAGCTCTCGGAGGATTTCGGCGTGCCCGAGACCTACAAGAAGACCCGCGTCGGCGTGTACTTCGGCGACCGCGACAAGGCCGGCGACACGGTTCCCGATCCTTACTTCGACGGCGAGGGCCCAGATCGCGCGGCGTGTGTCGCCTGCGGCGCATGCATGATGGGCTGCCGCCACAACGCCAAGAACACGCTGGTCAAGAATTACCTCTGGTTCGCAGAGAAGCTCGGCGTGAAGATCGAGCCACTGCGCACGGTCACGGACGTCAAGCCGCTACGCGGAGCCAACGGTCGCCGTGACGGATCTGCGGGCTACGAGGTCACATCAGTGCGTTCCGGGGCATGGTTCTTCAAAGGCCGCAAGAAAGTTCGCGCGCGTGGCGTCGTCGTATCTTCGGGAACGTACGGCACCAACAAGCTCCTCGCGAACTGCAAGATCAACGGATCGCTACCGCGTCTCTCGCACCGACTCGGTTCGCTGGTGCGCACAAACAGTGAGGCAATTCTCGCTGTCACGGCCAAGAACGATGACGTCGACTACTCAACGTCAGTCGCGATCAGCTCGAGCTTTTTCCCCGATGAGAACACCCACATCGAGAACGTCACCTACGGGCACGGCGGCGATGCGATGGGTCGGGTCTTCACGCTTCTGACCGGCGAGGGCACCCGCACCACCAGGCCGGTCAAGTTCTTCGGCATGGCGATCCGGCACCCACTCTCGGCGCTGCGCATGTTTGCCGCCTACCACTGGTCGCGTCGCACGGTGATCCTGCTTGTCATGCAGACGCTCGACAACTCGCTCAAGCTTGTCCCGAAGAAAACCGCCTGGGGCAGCTATCGCCTGACCACCGAGGAAGACGCCGCAAACCCGAACCCGCGCTTCATCCCGGCGGCCAACCGCGCGGCTGAACTTGCGGCCGCACAGATGGGCGGAGTTCCGCAGAGCTCAGTGATGGAAGTCATGGCGAACATTCCTTCGACAGCGCACTTCCTCGGCGGTGCCGTGATCGGACGCGATGCCAACACCGGTGTGATCGACCATTTCAACCGCGCCTTCGGTTACGACAACCTCCTGATCTGCGATGGTTCGGCGATGCCAGCCAATCCGGGAGTGAATCCCAGCCTCACGATCACGGCCATCAGCGAGCATGCGATGACGGCCGTACCGCCAAAGGTCGAGGCCACGACGGCATCCGGCGGCTTCGCCATCCGCGCAGAAAGCGCCGAGGCTGCCGCGGCGGCCGCAACGGTGAGCAAGTCTTGAGCGGCCGGGCTAAATCAACGCGCGATCGTTATCTGGAGATCGCGCGAACGATCGCTGCCTCGAAGATGCTCCGCTTCGTGCCGCCGCATCGCCTGATCGAGGTCAAGCTGGCTTTCGACAAGTACGGCTCCACGCAGCCCGCTGGCTACAAGATCAACGCGAGGCTCTCGCCCGACGACCTCGCGATCATTGACGAGCTCGGTCAGCTCACGCACAAAGAAGTCCACGAGCGGACCAACCAGATCGCCCATGCGCTCGCCGCCCACGGTATTGGTGAAGGTTCGCGCGTCGCGATCCTCTGCCGCAACAGCCGCTGGTTCGTCGAGGCGTTCGTCGCGACGCTGAAGCTTGGCGCTGACGGCCTGCTGCTGAACACCGCGTTCGCGGGTCCCCAGCTGGCGCAGGTCATCGAAGACCAGAACGCCGACGCCGTGATCATGGATGAGGAGTACCACTCCATGCTCGAAGGCGCGCTCGGCGACAAGCCTGCATTCCTCGGTTGGGTTGACAACGAGGACAACCCACCGCTGCCGACACTTGACTCGCTGCGCGCCGGTCAGAGCACCGAAGAGCCGCCCGCGCCCAGCCGAACCGGTCGCACGATCATCCTCACTTCAGGCACAACCGGAAAGCCGAAGGGCGCAGCGCGCGCCGAACCCAAGGGCCTGAAGGATCTGCTTGCCGTGGCCGCCACCATCCCATATCGCCGCGGCGATCGGATGCTCGTCTCCGCGCCGCTGTTTCACGCCTGGGGATTCTCAAACTTCAGTGCAAGCGTGATGTTTGGCGGGACGATCGTGCTTCGTCGCCGCTTCGACCCGGAAGACGTCCTCCAGACGATCGAGCGCGAACAGATCGACATGCAGATCGTCGTACCGGTGATGCTCCAGCGCATGCTTGACATCCCCGAGGCCAAGCGTCGCACCTACAACGTCTCATCGCTGCGCGCGGTCTGCGCCAGCGGCTCGGCGCTCCAGGGCGAGCTCGCCACCAACTTCATGGACGAGTTCGGCGACGTGCTCTACAACCTCTACGGCTCGACCGAAGTCG
>JAEMRJ010000088.1 GCA_016463365.1 Thermoleophilaceae bacterium
CCGGGTTTTGGTCCCGGGATCCCTGGTTCGAATCCAGGTGCCCCAGTTTGTGGCGTTGAGAAAGATTCTGAGCTGCGTCCTCGGCGGCTCACGGCCGATTGGCCGCTTCGCCTTCTGCGTCCTTTTGACCTCCTCCCAAGACTTAAGTCAAGAGATTCCTAAGCCGCAAGCGCGGCCAGGGCGGTTGACGCTTCGTTGGGTCTGCCGGGCGCCGCCGAGGCAGCGATCGGTCCTACGATCCCTCCACGTCCAGTAGCCGCGAGCCCCGCGGCCAGAATGTTTTTCGCCGCGTTCACGTCTGCATGTTCGCGATGTCCACATGAAACGCACATGAAATCCGCTTGGTTCTTGCGGTTTCCTTTTCCTGTATGTCGGCACACGCTGCAACGAATGCTCGTGTTCCGTGCCGGGATCCGAATCACTTCGACTCCAGAAGCCTGAGCCTTCTCTTCTAATCGCCGTGCAAATGCGCTCCAACCTTGACGGGCAATCGCGCGGTTGAGACCGCTCTTAGCGCGGACATTCTTTCCTGGTTGTTCACGCGTGCCCTTCGCGCTCGCCATCATGTCACGCACGTTGAGGTCTTCGATTGCGATGAAGTCGTAGTCGAGGACCATTTGCGTAGTGGCTTTCTCGCGCCAATCGTTCAAACGATCGGACTGGCGCGCCCCCAGCTTCGCGAGTGCCAGCCTAGTTCGAGCACGGCGGATCGAGTTTGGGTCTTGCCGCGAGAGTTTGCGCTGGAGGCGAATCTTGCGCGCGTCTGTCGTGCGTCGCGCGACGGGGGCATTGTCGTGCGCTCCGTCGCTGGTCGTGACGGTGGACGCGATCCCCATGTCAATGCCGAGGAGAGCGCCTGTTCCCGTGCGCCGGAGCTGCGGCTGCTGGGAGGAGATCGCAACATGCCAACGGCCCACGCGGTCGATGGTTACGCGTGCCATTCCGAAGGTCTCTGGCAATGGCCTGGAGAGTCGCAGGCGCACCCATCCGCATTTCGGAACTTGGATACTCGCCCACTTGCGGCTAAGCCGGCGGAGGCTTACGTCGCGGATGCAGAAGCTCTCGTGTTTTCCCGCCTTTCGCCAAGTCGGGCGGCGATGACTCTTGCCCCACCAGTTCTCAAGTGCTCGGTCAAAGTCTCGCAACGCTTGTTGCTGAACAGGTGATGAGCCGCTCCCGAGCCATGTCGTCGCGCGTAGCTCGGTGAGTTGGCGACTGCGCTCTGCCGGGCCCGGAGGGCGGCGGGTGGCGAGTCGCTTGTCGTAGTGGTTCAGCTGCTCAAGCGCGAGATTCCATACGAAGCGAGCGTCCGAACAGTGACGGGACAAGACTTCCGCTTGCGGCTGGCTCGGATAGGCGCGATAGCGATGGGCCATCAGGTTCGTGAAGAAATAGTGTTCGTTGCAGTCATACGCGGATACATACGAACATACGTTCTGGTGAGGACGGAAGCAAAGTGACGTAGCCCTGCGATGGATGGCAAGCATTTGCAGGCTGACGTTCATCGGTATTCTGGATCTCGTCGGTACGGAGTTGGGGGAACAATGGGGAACAGGACAAACATTTCGAGTGGATCGCCGTGGGAGCCGAAGCTTGGGTATTCACGGGCGGTGAAGGTTGGGCAGATGGTTTTTGTGGCCGGCACCACCGGAACAGGCGCGGACGGCAACCTCGTGGGACCGGGCGACGCCGGCGCGCAGACGCGCCAGGCGCTCGCCAACATCGTCGCTGCGCTGGAGAGCGCAGGCGCTTCGGCCGAAGACGTCGTGCGAACCACGCTCTACGTCACGGACATTTCAAAATGGGAAGAGATCGGCACGGCCCACGGCGAAGTCTTTGGCGAGATCCGCCCGGCGATGGCGATGGTTGAGGTCAGTTCACTGATCGATCCGGCGATGTTGGTCGAGATCGAAGCTGACGCGGTCATCGTCGAGTAGCGCAACTCTTTGAACACGCTCGGTGTTCAATGAATACGCCGGCGTGCTCGCGCCAGCCGCAATGCTCATTCTCGGGGGAATTATGTCCAGACGTGCTCTTCGCTTCGCACTACTCGCCGCTATCGGGCTACTCATTTCCGCCAGCACCGCCGAAGCGGCGCAGAAGCGAACGCATTGCAGCCGATCTGGTGACCGTCTCGTCGAGCGGACTTACGGTGTCGTCTTCTATGCGCAACCGGCAGCGGCTCGCGGCAACTGGGAGCGCGGCGCCGTCAGGCTGTACGCGTGCTCGCTGAAACTGCATAAGCGCGTGTTCCTAGGCACGTCGGGCGTCCAGTCAGGCCGCGAGCAGAGGCTGTTGAACTTCACCGGAAACGATGAGTTCGCCGCCTACTCGACCTCGACCCGCGAACTCGCAGGCGGCGCCCCTGAATTGAGCGTGTTTCGCCATAGCCTTAGAAGCGGTCGTGTGGACAACTATCCATTGACCGGCGATCCATCGTTGACGCTGCGATCGATCCAAAGGCTTGAGATCAGTTCCGGCGGCATGCTTGCCTGGACGGTCCTCATGCAGGACGGCGGTAAGGCCGCTTTTTTGAACCGCAGGGGAATGACCGAGACGCTCTCGTCTGACCCAAACATCGACGCCTCGTTTCTGCGCTTCGACTGGTCGAAACGAGCCGTAGTCTGGAGCACGAGCTCGATCGGGATGGACTTTGACACGCGGGAACTCGACGCGGACGATCCGCCCGAGAAGCCCAAACGGTGCTTACGGCGAGGATTCACGCTTAGGAGTGCGCAGCAGAGCGTATTCATTGTCAGCAAGAAACGCAAAGTAGCTGGGTGGAAGTCGGGGCCATTTCGTATTTATGGCTGCTCGTCGCGGTTCGGGCGGCTGGTCTACCTGGGCACCGAAGGCCTGGACCAAGAGGGCGGTAGAGGCTTTCTTCAGCCGACGGTCGCGGGCGATTTCATCGCGTATTTCTCATACGCGTTCATCTATGAACAGAACGAATCTTTCCGCGGACCGTGGGCTGTAGATCTCCGTACGGGAAAAAGGGCCACGGCAGAGCGGAATTCGTCATACGAGACTGTGGATTCCCTCAACTCGATCGCTCTGACGAGTGATGGGTCGGTCGCGTGGATCACCGAAGCCCGCGATACACCCGAGGTGCACCTTTTTGATCGCAATGGTTCGCGTGTGGTTGCGTCGGGCGACACAATCGATGAAGAGTTCCTGCGGTTCGAGGAGTCGAGCGGCAAGTTGATCTGGTCGAACGCCGTGTCGAGTGTCCCGTTAGAACCGGCGTCACCAAGATTGCACGCAGAAGGAGAAACGACATGAATTCACGATCCAAGAAGCGAATCGCGCTGCTCGGCGCCACGGTTGCAGTGGTCGTGCTTGCAATGTCGGGCATCGCGCCTGGCGCGATGGCCAGGTCGTGCGCGAAGCCTGGCTACAAGCTTGTCGAGCGCACGCACCAGACGGCGATCGTCTCGCGGACCGTGCGCGACAGCAAGTGGGAAGGCGGCACGGCTCAGAAGCTGTACGCCTGCTCATACACCTACGGCACGCGCCACTATCTGACGACTGCTGGCGTCGACGAGAACGCTGAGACATCGTTGGGCCTGACTGTCGGGAATGAGCGCTACTTCGGCTACGCCCTCACACGCATCGACAACGCCGGGAAATCATCGGCCCATCACCTCGGTCTTTACGACCTCAAGACCGGCTACATGTTGCTCGGCGTGACCCCGTCGCGTAAGGGGCATTCGGCCGATGTGACGGCGTTGGCGCTGGCGAACAATGGACGCTTCGGCTGGATCGAACGATTCGAAGATGGAAGGCAGGAGGTCTGGCTGCGTGCATCAAGCGCGAACGTCATAAATCTCGCCACCGCCGCGAACATCGACCCTTGGTTTCTTCGCTTTGACTCTCAGCGGCACCTGATCTGGTCGACCTCGACGGGAAACAGCAGCGCGGGCAAATGACGCCAGACAACATGCACGAAATAAGGCTATAGGCCCCAACCTGCGACAATGACTACAACGACAGGCAAAGTTGTGCAAGGAGCACACCGCCTGTAGTGGTCATATTTCGAAGGACTGCAGGCCAACCCCAAGGCCCAAGACCAGTCCCGGACATCCCGTTTACGCCAGCTCAGCTGGATTCATGTGAAGTCACGAAAGACAGCCACACGAATGCTCAAGTAGTGCGTCAACAGGACGCACGCCAGAGCCAAAACCACAGAAAGATTTTTTAGATGGCTAACCGCTCTCATGCCGGTGCGCGTAATAAGCAGCACCGCAACACGAACAAACCCAACAATCCTCGCCACGGCAGCAACAACGCCGGCCGCGGAGGAAACAAAAAGAAGTCGAAGCTGATCGACCCGTCGCTGTTCATCAACGCAGACGTCAAGCCGGCCCAGCAGATCGACTACAACGCCAAGCACACCTTCAAGGACTTCAACTTTGACGAGCGCCTCGAGCGCAACATCACCGCGCGTGGCTACGAGACCCCCACCCAGATCCAGGACGAGTCGATCAAGCCGACGATGGAAGGCCGTGACCTGATCGGCCTCGCCAACACCGGCACGGGCAAGACCGCTGCGTTCATCCTTCCGATCATCAACAAGCTGCTCAGGACCGACGGCAAGAACGACGTCCTGATCATCACCCCGACCCGCGAGCTCGCAGCGCAGATCGAAGACGACTTCCGCGCCTTCACCAAGGGCATGAAGCTCTACTCCGCGCTCTGCGTCGGTGGCACGAACATCAACCCGCAGATCAAGGCTCTGAAGAAGGAGCCGCACGTGGTGATCGGCACCCCGGGTCGCCTGAAGGACCTGCTCGAACAGCGCAAGCTCGACCTCGACTTCACCGACACCCTGGTGCTCGACGAGGCCGACCGCATGCTCGACATGGGCTTCATCAAGGACGTCCGCTTCCTCTGCGACGCAGTCCCGGCCAAGCGCCAGACGCTCTGCTTCTCAGCAACGGTCACCCCGGACATCCAGCGTCTGCTGGACAACCTCCTGACCAACCCGGTCAAGTGCTCGGTCCGCACCAACACGACCAACGACCACATTCACCAGTCAGTGGTCGAGGCCGGCGACAAGACCGAGAAGGTCGAGCAGCTGCACGACATCCTGATCAAGGAAGATGTCACCAAGGCGATCGTCTTCATGCGTACCAAGTGGAGCGCTCAGAAGCTCTCCGACAACCTGGTCAAGCGCGGCTTCAAGTCCGAGGCGATCCACGGCAACAAGTCACAGCCGCAGCGCCAGCGCGCGCTAAATGCGTTCAAGTCGGACAAGGTGAACATCCTTGTCGCGACCGACGTCGCAGCCCGTGGCCTCGACATCCCTGAGGTCTCCCACGTCATCAACTTCGATGAGCCGGAGACCTACGACGACTACATCCACCGCATCGGCCGCACCGGCCGCGCGGGTCTCGGCGGCAACGCCGTGACGTTCGTCGAGAAGCGCCGCTAGCCAAGCACTGCGCGCCGCTAGAGACTCTGAACCCGCGACAGAAGCTCGACCGCATCGGCGGCGAGCTTCTGCTTCGCGGGCCAGGTTTCGAGATCTTTGATCGGGAAGTGGTCCTTCTCGACAAACCACCAGGCGCGGTCGTAGTACTTGACGTCAGGAATCGTGAAGTTGCCGTCATTCAGGGCGGCAATCGTCGCGGGGTCAAAGATTCTGCGGATCCAGATCTCGTCCGCGCCGTCGTCGATGGTCAGGTCCCACTTCTCGTTGAAGGCGACGCTCTCCAGCGAGACTGACTTCTCGCTGGTCAACGCCCCCTGGATTGAATCCACGAACTTGAACTTGTTCATGAATCCGCGCTGGTGGATCGTGAGGCGGCGGATCGGCAGCTCGCGTCCGGTCAGGCGCATGATCTTGAAGTTGTAGTTGGTCTCGCCGTCGTCGTCCTTGTCCGTATACGTGAAGTTGTAAAAGAGCGTCTGCAGGCCGTTCCACTCGCCTTCGAAGGCATCGGTTGCCTTGCGCTTGTCGCCGCTCTTGGCGTACGGGGCATTGTTCGGGAAGGAGTCGTCGCCGAGCGATCGCATGCCGCGCTCTTTGCACCAGTCGGCGGCGTAGGCCTGATCGGCGCTGGCCGAAGCGCTGCTGCTGACGACCAGCCGAAAGACGAGGTAGCCGAGCAGTCCTCCGGTGATCGCGCCGAAGATCGGGAACTCGACACTTCTCGCGATGAAGAGCGCCACCGCGGTCCCGACGATCGCAAGGCCTGCGACAAAGAACTTCATCTTTGAGTCCCAGCGTGCATAGGCGGCACTGGTGCCGGCCTCTGCGTAGTGGGTGTAGGGCTTGAGCGTCATCGGCAACCGACCTTGACTGTCGAACGGGAGAAGGGCATGGCAAGAATCTAGTTGCGGTGCAGGCGTCGATGCCGCTTGCACGGAGAACGAGTAGGACGTTACGATCCGATCACCGTCACTCGCAACCCGGAAAGGCAGCACCATGCCCGTGGTCTCGCACAAGATCCTTCTCGACGAATCGGAAATGCCGACGCAGTGGTACAACGTCGCCGCTGATCTTCCCGAGCCTCCTCCTCCGCCACTGCATCCGGGTACGCACGAGCCGATCGGTCCCGACGATCTGGCGCCGCTGTTTCCGATGGGGATCATCGAGCAGGAGGTTTCGACTGAGCGCCACATCGACATCCCGGGCGAGGTGCTGGACATTTACCGGCTCTGGCGACCGTCGCCGCTCTTTCGCGCGACGCGCCTTGAGCGTGAGCTCGACACGCCGGCGCGGATCTATTACAAGTACGAGGGCGTCAGCCCCTCCGGCTCGCACAAGACCAATACATCAGTCCCGCAGGCCTACTACAACCACGCCGAGGGCGTCACGCGTCTGACCACCGAGACCGGCGCCGGTCAGTGGGGCAGTGCGCTCGCGTTCGCAACTGCGCAGTACGGCATGGAGTGCGAGGTCTGGCAGGTCGCCGCGTCCTACCGACAGAAGCCGTATCGCAAGACGATGATGGAAGTTTGGGGCGCGCAGGTGCACTCGAGCCCGAGCGACGTGACCGAATACGGCCGCAGGCTGCTCGCCGAGAACCCCGACCACACTGGAAGCCTTGGAATCGCGATCAGCGAAGCGGTGGAGGCGGCGGTCTCTGACCCGAACACGCGCTACGCACTGGGCAGCGTGCTCAACCACGTGCTGATGCATCAGACGATCATCGGCGAGGAGGCGCTGCTGCAGCTCGCAAAGGTCGGCGAGTCGCCGGACGTTCTGGTCGGCTGCACCGGAGGTGGCAGCAACTTCGGGGGCCTCGCCTTCCCCTTCCTGCGCGAGAAGCTCGCCGGGAAGATGAACCCGACGATCCGTTGCGTCGAGCCTGCTGCCTGCCCGACTCTGACCAAGGGCGAGTACCGCTACGACTTCGGCGACAGCGCCGGCATGACGCCGCTGGTCAAGATGCACACGCTCGGCCATGCTTTCGTGCCGGAGCCGATCCACGCTGGCGGGTTGCGGTATCACGGAATGGCGCCGCTGGTCAGCCATGTCTACGAACTGGGACTGGCAGAGGCGCTCGCGATTCCGCAGAAGGAGTGTTTCGAATCGGCGATCCAGTTCGCAAGGACTGAGGGCATCGTGCCGGCCCCGGAGCCGACGCACGCGATTGCTGCCGCGATCCGCGAGGCGCTCGCCTGCAAGGAAAGTGGAGAGGAGAAGGTCATTCTCACGGCGCTCTGCGGACACGGACATCTCGATCTTGCTGCCTATGAGGCGTTTCTGCACGGCCAGATGACCGACATCGACCTCTCGAGCGACACAATCGCCGAGTCGCTTGAGCTGGTGCCGAACCTGTAGCTGCCCGCACAAGTACCGGTCATGCGTGCTTCGAATCACCATTGCGATTGGCTTGTGAACTCCATACGGTCAGCATCGGATTCGAATGGCGCGAACGTCTCCAGGCGTACGTCATCGCTCCAGGATGCGAGCTTGAGGTGGTTCAGCAGTCTTCGGTGACGGTGGTGCGCGTGGATCAGTTCGAGTTGGCGTTCGAACGTTCGACAGCGCGCGAAATCCTGATTGGTCCAGAACGCCAGGAGCGATCAGATTCCGACGCCGACTGACGAACGTTCACGCGCTGCAGCCTCGACGTACGGACGTGGTTTGAAGCCGAGCGACGGCGCGAAGAAGCTGGCCGGAATGCTCTGGATCCTGTCGTTGTAGGCACGCGCGTTGCCGTTGAAGATCGCGCGGGCTCCTGCGACCTGGTTCTCGATGTCGACCAGCTGCAGTTGGAGCTGCAGGAAGTTCTGGTCAGCTTTCAGGGCCGGGTAGTTCTCTGTGACTGCAAAGAGTCCGCGCAGCGACTGCGTCACGCGGTTCTCTGCGTTGGCCGCCTGAATCGTGCTGGCCTGTGCGGCCGTTTCGGCGACCACGCGCGCCTCAGTGACGATCTGCAGCGTTTCGGCTTCGTGGGCGGCGTAGGCCTTCACCGTGGCGACGAGGTTTGGGATCAGGTCGCGGCGGCGCTTGAGCTGCACGTCAACGCCAGACCAGGACTCGTCGACGAGGTTCCGCGCGCGGACCATCGCGTTATAGAGCCCGAGCAGAAACCCGGCGAGGACGATCAGTACGCAGACAACGATGAGGAGCGGCGACATAGGGAGAATCTAATCGCGCCGCAGGCGTTGCAACGGAAGATGCGCGGATGTGACGCGAATGCATCGATATTGCCTCGGGTCAGCAAAAACTGCGATTGCACAAGCATGCTGGGCTCGGATGACAACTAGCCTGCGCCCATGCCCCTGACCGACGCCACCGAACCGCAGAAGATTCTCGAAGAGGTCTTCGGCTTCGACAGCTTCCGAGGCGAGCAGGGCGAGATCATCGAGCGGGTCTCTGCGGGTGATGACGCGCTCGTGCTGATGCCCACCGGCGCCGGCAAATCGCTCTGTTACCAGCTGCCCGCGATCGCGCGGCAACGCGCCGGGCACGGCGTCACCGTCGTCGTCTCGCCGCTGATCGCTCTGATGCGC
This sequence comes from Thermoleophilaceae bacterium, assembly GCA_016463365.1. The sequence continues at coordinate 8,971 of JAEMRJ010000088.1, forward strand.
GATCAGGTGCTCGCGCTGCACGAGCTGGGGATCGAGGCCGCGTTTCTGAACTCCACGCTCGGCCCTGAGGACTTCGCGCGGACGCGTGAGCGCATGCTCGCCGGCGAGATAACGCTGCTCTATGCCGCTCCGGAGCGAGTCACCAACGTCAACTTCCTCGTCGATCTGGCCACGCTGCACGACGCCGGCCAACTTGCGCTGTTCGCGATCGACGAAGCGCACTGCGTCTCCCAGTGGGGGCATGACTTCAGGCCGGAGTACCAGGGCCTGACCGTCCTGCACGAGCGCTTCCCGGACGTGCCGCGCGTCGCGCTGACCGCCACGGCAGATTCGCTCACGCGTCAGGAGATCGCGGTCAACCTCGACCTCGAGCGGGCGACGATGTACGTCAGCAGCTTCGACCGCCCGAACATCCGCTACGCGATCGACGAAAAGAAGAACGCGCGCGATCAGCTTCTGAAGTTCATCAAGAACGAGCATGACGGCGAAGCCGGGATCGTCTACTGCCTCTCGCGCAAGAAGGTCGAGGACACCGCACGCTTCCTCTCCGATAACGGCGTGCCCGCGCTGCCCTACCACGCCGGCCTCGACGCCAACAAGCGCCAGCGCCACCAGGACCGCTTCCTGCGTGAGGACGGTCTCGTGATGACCGCGACCATTGCCTTCGGCATGGGCATCGACAAGCCGGACGTGCGCTTTGTGGCGCACCTGGATCTGCCCAAGAACATCGAGGGCTACTACCAGGAGACCGGCCGCGCCGGCCGCGACGGCGAGCCTGCCGATGCCTGGATGGTCTACGGACTTCAGGACGTTGTGCTTCAGCGCAACATGCTCGAAGGTGGCGACGCCGACGAGCGCCACAAGCAGGTTCTGCGGCGCAAGCTCGACGCGCTGCTGGCGATGTGCGAGAGCACGCACTGCCGACGTCAGCAACTGCTCGCCTACTTCGACGAGACCTCAGAACCGTGCGGCAACTGCGACAACTGCCTCACCCCGCCCGAGACATGGGACGCCGGCCGAGAGGCGCGGATGCTGATCAGCTGCATCTATCGCTGTGATCAGAACTTCGGCTCCCAGCACGTCTTCGACGTCCTGCGCGGGCGCGAGACCGACAAGGTCCACCGCTTCAACCACTGGAACCTCTCGACCTGGGGGATCG
>JAEMRJ010000186.1 GCA_016463365.1 Thermoleophilaceae bacterium
GAAGTCCTCAAGCTGATCCTCGAGATCGGCGAGCCGCTGGTCGGCCGCCTGATGCTCTACGACGCGCTTGCAGAGGAGTTCACCAACCTCAAGATCCGCCGCGATCCCGACTGCCCGATCTGCTCGCGCGAGCCGGGTGACATAAGTGACGATGAGCTCGGCGTGTTCCCGGACTACGAAGCCTTTTGCGGCGGCGTGGTGACGGGTTGACCCGGTAGCATCCGCGCTCCTATGGCAACTGTGAAGATTCCGCCCGTCCTTCGAACCTCTACCGACGGCGAAAAAGAAGTCAGCGCGTCCGGCAGCAACGTCGGCGACGTCCTGCGCAGCGTGATCGAGTCCTATCCCGACACCGAACGACAGGTGTTCGGTCCGGACGGCGAACTCAACCGCTACGTGAACGTGTACCTCAACAACGAGGACGTTCGCGTGCTGGAGGGCCTGGACACGGCCGTCGAGGATGCAGACACGGTGATGATTCTGCCGGCAATGGCCGGCGGGGCCGCGTAGCCTGCGTTCAGCTGTAGGCGCTGATCAGCGCCAGACTGACCGCCAGAAGCAGCAGCCCGATCGCAACGAACAGCGGTAGGGGGAAGGCCGAATTCTCTTTCGCCGGCGTCTCTGCCGGCTCTGGTTCTTCGATGCGCAGCAGCTGGCGCGCGGTGCCCAGCGCGAACTCCGGGACCATGACCTCACAGCGGTAGCCGGTCGAGGAGTAGTGCTCTGAACCGATCGTGCGAACCATGCACGGCACGCCCTCGGCGCGCAGCATGTCCTCGAGCATCTCGGCCTCGGCGCGGTTCATGGCGATGACCACGCAGCGCATCGAATCGCCGCCTTCGCGGATGCGGCGCTCGGTGGCCAACCGCGGCTCAAGGCCGCGCTGTGGCAGGAATTCCTCGCCCGGGAAGACCTCGTCAAAGAGTGCTGCGCCGTCAAATGGCGCAGGCTCACGCTCGGGCGGTCGCGAGCCGTCTTCCCCAAGAAGTGGCAGATCACATGCCGGGCATGCCGAGGCACCGGGGCTGAAGCGCGCGCCGCAGAAGGGACATGTGGTGTCCGCAGAAAACGACATCGCAAATGCACTCTACCGACGATCCGGCGACTTTGCGCCCAGGCCATGCAGCAGATTCAGTCGGTGATGTCGAGTGCGATTTCTTCGACCTTGCGATCGACGATCGAGAAAGCTCTGACGTCAGGCTCAGCTTCGGCGAGCGAGATGATGATGTAGAGCGCGTCGGGCCAGAGTGCGAGGTTGATGTCGGTCTGCGAGGGGTATGCGGCACTGCGCGTGTGTGAGTGGTAGATCGCTCCGACTTCCTGATCGGCGTCTTCGATCAGGTTGTAGATGCGCAGAAAGTCAGCGGAATCGATCTCGTAGCGCAGTGGGCTTGCGGCGGCGTTCACGGCCCGGTGGACCTGCTGCGCAACGCCGTCCACGGATCCGACCACGCCGCAGCATTCATCCGGGACATCGTCGCGCGCGTGGGCGATGAGTTGATCGATCTGTGACTGAGTGAATTTCATGATTTCTTTGTAAACACCGAATAGGAGATCGGAGACTATAGTTTTTGAAGTGATGGACGTCATCGGGCAGCAGAATCGTATGGGCGGAGGCAGGTACGCCGACATCGTCGAGTCGATCGGCCACACGCCGCTGGTCGAGCTCAAGCGGCTCTCGCCCAGTCCGGGCGTGCGTCTGTGGGCCAAGCTCGAGTCGCACAACCCGACCGGCTCGGTCAAGGACCGCGTCGCCAAGTCGTTGATCGAGGACGCCGAGGCCAAGGGCGCGATCGCACCTGGCGGCACGCTCTTCGAGCCGACATCTGGCAACACCGGCATCGCGATGGCGATGATCGCCAGCCGCAAGGGCTACAAACTCAAGGTCGTGATGCCCGACAACGTCACCGAAGAGCGCACGCAGCTGCTCAGGATGTACGGCGCAGAGATCATCTACAGCGAGGGTGCCAAGGGCTCCAACGGCGCTGTCGAGATGGCGCTCGATCTGGCCGAGAAGAATCCTGACTACTACATGCCGTATCAGTACGGCAACGAGGCAAACCCGGCCGCCCACTACAACGGCACCGCGCCTGAAATCCACGAGGAACTCGGCAACATAACCGCGTTTGTCGCAGGTCTTGGCACCGGCGGCACGCTGATGGGCCATGCCCGTTACTTCAAGGATCAGGGCACAGGCACGCAGATCGTCGCGGCCGAGCCGCTTCAGGGCGAGCTGGTCCAGGGACTGCGATCGCTCGACGACGGATTCATCCCGCCGATCATCGACCTCTCTCTGATCGACCGGAAAATCATCGTCAGCAACCGCGACGCGGTGGTCTGGACGAAGAAACTGCTCGAAGAAGAGGGCATATTCGCCGGAGTCTCGAGCGGTGCGATCTGCTCGATTGCGGTGCAGGCCGCGAAGAAGTTCGATGAGGGCGATGTTGTCTTCGTGATCGCCGACGACGGCTGGAAGTATCTCTCGTCAGGCGTTTACACGAAGACGATCGAAGAACTCGAAGCCGACGGCTCGCTCGAGTCGACGCTCTTCTGGTAG
>JAEMRJ010000089.1 GCA_016463365.1 Thermoleophilaceae bacterium
CGACCTTCGGGTTATGAGCCCGACGAGCTACCAGACTGCTCCACCCCGCGACGGTCCTTTCAACTTAGCAAACATCGCGCATTTTGCAACTTGGGGCACCCGATGTCACCAGCTCTGCTCAGTACTGAAACCAAACAATTACACAAAGATCACACCTGCAATTGGGTGATCAATAACGATGGTCGCATGACAACCACCGCGCCCGATCTCAACCCAACTTCGGGCCGTCACCTCGTGCGGACGGCTCTGCTCATTTCGATTTTCAGCCTTGCTCTTTCGCTCAGCGCAGTGGTGTTCGCGCCGCTTGCCAAGGCCGATCCGCGAGGCGCGCCGCCAGCGGTTGAATCGCTTCCGACTTATCTTCCCCATGGCCGCCCCAGCACTTTCACGTCAATTGGCGATTCGTACACAGCCGGACTTGGGATCAAGGACAAGGTCGGATCGGGGTCCAACCCTTGGGCGTCGCTCTACTGCGGCCAGTCTACGAATAACTTTCCCCGCCTGGTCGGCGCGGATTTCGGAACCCGTTACCCCGGACCGCCCGTCACGGTCAAAGACGCCAGCTGCAAGAGCGTGACAACCGACCAACTTCTTGCCCCAGACCCCACCACCGGCAACCAGCCGCAGCTCGATGCGGTGGCTGCCGACGATCCTCTGACACCCACGGTGGACGAAACCACCGACCTCGTGACGATCAGCCTGGGTATCAACGACATCGGCCTGATCGGGCACATGAACCGTTGCGCCAAGTACATGGAGGATCTGACCAAGACCCCGCCGGCCACGAATCAACCGTGCAAAGACCTCGACACCAACAACTACTACTTCCCGAGCCAGGCGACGATTGACGCCCTCGCCGATGAAGTGGCCTGGAACATCGCTGATGTCCGGACGAAGGCTCCCGGGGCACGCATTCTCGTCGTCGGCTACCAGCCGGTCATGCCGACGATCACGCTGGCCGAGGCTGAGTTGCAGCCGGTGCCCACCTACCTCTGTCCCGACGCAACGGTCAAGGGCGTCACGCGCAACACACTGAAAATCAGGTCGGGCGACATGGCCGAGTACCGCAGGCTTGAGGTCGAGCTCAACAACATCCTTCGGGATCAGGCCGTGCGCTACGGCGGGGTTTTCCCGGTCGATCGTGGCGTTCGTTTCGTCGACATTCTCGGCGAGCAGTACTCCGCAGGGCACGACGTTTGTAAGCCGCAGGGAACGCGTTGGATCGAACCGCGCTTCGGGTATGACGGCGCCAGCTCAATCGCGATGCACCCCAACGCCGCCGGGCACCAGAACGCGCGGCGTGTGATTCAGCACTTCATCCCGAAATCAATCTGGTAGGAACTTTGGCCACTGTCCGGACGAAGAAGACGCCCTCAATCGAGGGCGTCTTCGCGTCGCCCCGGAAAAGTTGCTGTCAGGGAGTCGGAAATCGACAATTTCTCCTCTCGTCAGCTTGAGCGAACTCGCTCGCAAGCAGTGCTTTGCACCGGCGCAGAAGCGAAACTCGATCGGCGAATGTCCAACCGCCTTCCCGGTTGGATAGATTTAGCCCCGATCACGACCCCCGACCCGCGAAGAGTTACCGCCAAATGCACTCGAACAACGGCCGTTCAGCAAACTCCCTTTACCCGCTCGCAGCCACTGCGCTGATCGTCTTCTCGGCGTTCGTGCTGAGCGCGTGCACGACTGGCACCCCGGCCAACACCTGGGTCAGCCCGAATCAGAACGAGCAGAACACCCGCTATGTCGGCGGCCGGATCACGACCAAGACAGTTGACATCCTCGGCGTCGGCTGGACCGCTGACATCGAGACCAAAGCAGGATTTGGCCAGTCAGCGCCGTCGCCCTACATCACGCCGCGCAACGTGTTCCTACAGACGCCCTCGGGTCGCATCAAGGCCGTCAACCTCGTCACCGGAGACCCGGCACCGGGCGCGACCATCGCTGCCAATGCCGTGCTGCGCCCAACCTGGCTCTCGCGCCTGAAGGCTGGCGCGCTACGCCAGATCAAGTCTCCGATCTCACCGATTCTCACCACCGGCGACGACGACGCTCCGATCGTCATCGGCGCATCGGGCTCGAAGGTCGTCGCGCTCAGCACCGCCGATGCGGATGCAGGCTGGAGCAGGTCGATTGAAGCTGTCGGGAGCACGACGCCAAAGGTGATCTCAAACATGGCGGCCGCGCATGGCAACGTCTACGTCCCGGTGGCAAACGTGCCCAAGGACCTCGCCTCACTCGACGGCGAGCAGCTCTCCAACAAGCTCCAGGGCAAGTCCAGCAACAACGGACAGCTCGTCGCGATCAGCCGCGACGACGGCAAGGTCAGCTGGAAGAAGAACCTGGCCTCTGTGCCGCTCGGCGCAGCAACGGTAGTCAACAACATCGTCTTCACCAGCACGCTTGACGGACACGTCTACGGATTTGATGCCAGCAGCGGCGACGAAGTCTTCGAATCAAAGCTTCCCGCCGGAGCGGTCTCACCGATGGCCGCATTCGACGGAACGCTGATCGTCCCGGCGAGCTTCGTCAGCCGCAAGGGTCAAAAAGCCCAGGTCGTCGCATTCACGATCGGCGGACTTGGCGAGATCGGCGGCGCTGAGGCGCCAAAGGTCAAGGCCCAGGCAGAAGAGAAAGTCGCTGAATCGGCCGAGGGCACGCAGGCTGAAGGCGGCGAAGCTGCCGCCACCACGGATGCCGCAGCGCTCTTCACCGCGAACTGCGCCGGCTGCCACGTGCTGACCGCTGCCAACGCGACCGGCAACGTCGGCCCGAATCTCGACAACACCAAGCTCGATCAGGCGGCTCTCGTCAAACAGATCCAGAACGGTGCCGGCGCGATGCCGGCATTCAAGGGCACACTCACACCTGAAGAGATCGAAGAGCTCGCCAAGTACGTCGCTTCAGCCGCCGGCCAGTAACTCGCTCATGTGCGCGCCGCCCTGACGATTGAAGGGATGCGCGCGATCGTCCGGGGCAGGTCGCGGCGCGACTTGTCCAGCGCGCGCTGGATCCGCTCGCCAAGCCTGTCCGAATGAAGCGGTCGGCCGTGGCCGGGGAGCAGGTGGCGGACGTCTTTGTACGGGCGCAGCGCGCCGGGCGGAGTCATGCGAAGCGCCGGGTGCACGGAAATGCCGGTGTCAGCGACGGCAAGGGCTTTGCTGGTCCCGATCGCCTCGGCAACAAGAAGGATCTTGTGTTCAGCCCACCACAGGCCGACTTCACGCCAGATCCGGCGATCAATCACCTTGAACGGCGCAAACGGCGCTTCAGGCAACTCCGTAGGTAGCTGGATGTGCGGGACGTTCAAGCGTCCAGCGATCTCGGCGCTGTCGCGATTGTGGCGATCGAGCAGCTGAATCACGCCCGCCGGTTCATTGCTGCCGATCGCGCGCTCGACGTCGCCCTTAGAGTCCACGGGATCGATCAGCCAGACGCGGCCATCGTGCACGAGCGCGTGCGATCCGCGCTCCATTGATTCGACCTGCGTCCAGCTGGAGCCGAACTCGAACTGCTCAAACTTTGCAGTCGTGCTCATGGCCGAAACCGAGCTCCGGGCGGAGCTACTGGTCCAGCAGTTTCTTCTTCGCTGCCGCGTACTCCTCGTCGGTTAGCGACCCGCTCTTGTGCAGGTCGCTCAGGCGCTCGAGTTCTGCCACTTCGGTCGGCACGGCAGACACTTCCGTCGTCGTGTCCTGTCCGCTGCGGAAGCTCGGCATCTCTGTCTTGCTTGCCTGTTCCTTGACGAATCCGGTGGCTGAGCCCCACTGGTTCTTGATCCAGTCCCCGGCCGCGCCGAAGTCTGCAGGCTCCGCATCCGGGAATTCCTGGCGCGTGATGTGCACAAGCGCAATGAAGCCGGCAACAGCCAGTGCGATGTTGAGCGTCAGTCCGACCTCGGTTCGAAATCCGTTGACCGGAACAAGCCAGAGCGCCAGCAGGAAGAGCAGGACGGCCGTCGCGATCGAGAGCCCCAGGTAGTCGCGGAAATACGGCGCCAGGAACTGGCGCACCGCAATCGCCCACTTGTACGGCCCGGCGAGCATCGCGGCCAGCAGCACCAGAATCCCCGTGAACAGCAACGACCCGGCCATGCGGTTCAGAACCTCGATGGAGATGTTGTAGATGTCAGTGACGGCAGGCACGACAGAGCTTGTCTGTGCCAGCGAGTCAACGACCGGGCCGCGGGCCAGCGAACTCGTGATCAGAACGAGCAGCGCCACAACGACAAATGAAGTGCCCATCCAGATGACTGCGCGGCGCCGGCGTCCCTTGGCCAGCGAAATCGCCAGCACGTAGAGCAGCAGCGCAATTCCCGCGAACACCCAGCGCAGATCCTTGACGGTCGTGTAGATGTTCTGGATCGTTGCGAGGTCATCCGACTGGTAGATCACGAAGGTGGCTGCGCTGTCAGGAATCTTCTGGGTCAGCTCACCGCTCAGTCCGACCTTCTGCGCGACGTCTTCAAGAATTGATCGAGCGTTGACAGTCACTTCGCCGTTGGCCGTCGAGACGTTCTCGTTTCCGCCCTCGAGGATCGTGATCAGCTGCTCGTGCGAGAGCAGGTTGGCGTCTTTCCATGCCGCCTGCACGAGTGGCAGTTCAAGCGCCGATTTTGTGCCGCTGAGCGCGAGCGAGCGCAGGCCGCTGGTCGCGGGGCTTGCCAGAACGTCCCAGTCCTCAGGGAGCTGGTCCTTCAGCTCCTGCTCGACGTCCACGCTGGTGAAGAGCTGATCGACCAGGTAGTTGGCCAGCGCGCTCTGGACCGCAGGCTTGGCAAGCACCTCGGTGGAGGTCTCTGTCCACTGTTGCGAGTCCAGCAGCTGGCGGTTGGCCCAAAGAGTTATGAATGAGAGAAACAGTGCGAGGGACGCAAGCACCATGACGATGCCGAGACCCCATCCGAGCTTGTACGGGGAGTATCCGGGACGCGTGTCTTCGGGCTCGGAACTTACAGGGGCGGAGGTTTCGGTTACGGCTTCGGAGTCGCTCATGCGGGCCATGCTACGACATGCGCCACAATTCCGTCCTCATGTCGCACTCCCAGATGCAGGTCAGTTTTGCCGGTCACTCAACCACGCTTGTGGAGCTGGACGGTGTGCGCGTCCTGAGCGACCCGCTTTTCCGCAGCTCGCTGTTGCACCTGCAACGTCACGCGCCGCTGGTGGACCTTGATCGCTACGGCAGTCCGGACATACTTCTGATCTCGCACAGCCACATGGATCACCTTGACAAGCGGTCATTGAAGCTCGTCGACAAATCAACCCGCGCGATCGTTCCGAGCGACTCGGCAAAGCTGATGCGCGGGCTCGGCTTCAGGGACGTGACCGGTGTCAGCGACGGCGAGGAGATCGAGGCCTGCGGCCTGCGTGTTCGCGCCGTACACGCCGATCATCACGGCAGTCGGATGCCGTGGAATGCCGAGGCCGAGACCATCGGTTTCGTCGTGAGCGGCTCGCAGTCGTTCTACTACGCAGGCGATACGGACCTCTACGACGAGATGGCAGGCCTTGGACCCGGGATCGATCTCGCGCTGATTCCGGTCTGGGGCTGGGGCCCGAAGCTTGGGATCGGTCACCTGGATCCGGCGCGCGCCGCGCAGGCCGTCGAACTGATCGGCCCGCGCGTGGCAGTACCTGTCCACTGGGGCGGCTACCTTCCGGCAGGAATGGCCAAGCGACGCCCAGACCTGCTTGTCGACCCGCCTCGGCAGTTCCAACGGTTCGTCGAGGAGTCGCCGAAAACTGACGCCAGGGTTGAAGTGATCGCGCCGGGCGAAGAGATCTCGATCGAGAAACCACAGGCAGCCGAGTGACCGGTCGCACCAGATCGATCCTCGGCACGCTGCTGCGCGCGATCGGACTGATCGCATTCAACGGCATGATCCTGTGGGGACTCTCTCAGTTCCTGAACGGATTTGAGCTGCCGAACTTTGGCGTCGCGTGCCTCGTGGCCGCAATGATTCTTCTGATCAACGCCTTGCTCTGGCCGATCATCATCTCGTTGGCACTGCGCTTTGCGGTGTTCACGATGGGTCTGGGGTCGATCCTGATGGCGGCGCTGGTGATCGAGCTTGCGGCGGAGCTCACAGACAACATCACGGTGACGGACAGCGCTGCGATTATCGTGGTGATTGCCCTGACAGTGGCAAACATTCTGCTCACCACGATCTTCGGACTGGGCGAGCGTGACTGGTACTACGAACGCGTCGTGCTGCGCTCGATCCGCCGCGTCGTGAAGCGCCAGGGTCGCGAGATCCAGCACTCAGATGTGCCCGGCGTGTTCTTCCTCGAGATCGACGGCTTGGCCGAGCCGGTTCTGCGCCGCGCGATAACCAACGGCCACTGTCCGACGATGGCACGCTGGATGCAGGACGGCAGCCATCGGATCGTGCGCTGGGAATGCGATCTCTCATCGCAGACGAGTGCCTCTCAGGCTGGACTGCTTCAGGGCAGCAACGACGGAATTCCAGCATTTCGCTGGTATGAGCGCGAGAGCGGGCGGCTCGTCACTTCCAGCAGCGCGAAAGATGTCGCAATGGTCGAAGAGCGCCTGTCCACCGGCAAGGGACTGCTTGCCTACGGGGGCACCAGCCGTGGCAACCTGATGTCCGGCGACGCTGAGCGCTCGCTCCTCACGCTGAGCCGCGTGCGGGACAAGCTCTACTCGCGCGACTTCTACGCCTACTTCGCCGACCCTTACAACCCGTCGCGCACGATTTCGTTGGGCATCTGGGATGTCATCACCGAAAAGATCGAGGCCCGCCGTCAGAGGCAGCTCGACATCCAGCCGCGCGTCGATCGTGGTGGTATCTATCCGCTCCTGCGCATGGGCATGACCGTTGTCATGCGCGACTTCAACATCTTCAGCCTGATCGGCGACATGTTCGAGGGTGTGCCGACCAGCTATGCGACGTTCGTCGGCTACGACGAAGTCGCTCATCACTCCGGGATCGAAAGACGCGACGCGCTTGATGTCCTGCGCCGGCTGGATCAGCAGTTCGCGCGCCTCGAGCGGATCGCCGAGTTCGCACCGCGGCCGTACAAGTTTGTCGTGCTCTCAGATCATGGTCAGAGCCAGGGTGCGACCTTCCTTCAGCGTTTCGGCGAAACGCTCGAGTCGGTGGTTGAGCGTTCGATCGCCGACGAGCATGACGTGGCCAAGATCGCCGCAGTCGACGAGGCCTGGGGCAACATCGGCGGCGCAGTGACGCAGATTTCCAACGCCGAGGGCGCGACCGCGACTGTCGTGCGCAAGCAGGTTGAACGGCGCGAGCCCGGCGCAGAAGAGGCGCGCTTCGGGCCAGAACTGGAGATGCACGACCTCGAGGACAAGATCCAGTCTGCAGAAGACAAGCCCGATGTGATTGTGCTCGCATCCGGCAATCTCGGGCTGATCTATTTTCCGGAATCGTCAGTCCGGATGACTCGTGAGGCGATCGAGCGCGAGTACCCGGGCCTGATCACGACGCTGGCGACGCATCCGGGAGTTGGTTTCGTGACGGTTGACACAGACGGGGGTCCGGTAGCCATCGGAGCTGACGGTCTGCACCACCTGACGACAGGAGAAGTGGAGGGGCTCGACCCGCTTGAGCACTTCGGCAAGCACGCCGCGACGCACCTCGCGCGCAACAGCGGCTTTGACAATGCGCCTGACATCTACGTGGTGAGCATGTTCGACCCGGAGTCCGGTGAGGTCGCAGCCTTCGAAGAACTCGTCGGGTCGCACGGCGGCCTGGGAGGCACGCAGTCCGAACCGTTTGCGCTTGTCCCGTCGGAATGGTCGGCGGCGCCGGATGAAATCATCGGTGCGCGGGCGATGCACCTGGAACTCGTCCGCTGGCTCGAAGAGGTCGGCGTCCGTCCAAAGGAGTCCACGTGAGCGACGAGCGGTCGATGTTCGAACCAGGCGAGCCGGCCGGGCGTGACTGGGGCGTGCTCGGGACGATGGCCGGTTGGTCCTGGCGAATCCTGATCTGCACAGCCGCGCTGGCCCTGATCGTCGCGATTCTGATTCAAATGAAGTTCGTTGTTGTGCCGCTGCTGCTCGCGCTGCTCATCTCTTCGGTGCTCTCGCCGCTCACGTCCGTGTTCGAGCGCCGCGGGATGTCGCGAGGGCTTTCATCCACGCTGACAGTTTTCGTCGCAGTCGGCGTTCTGGTGGGCTTCGTCCTGATTGCGATCCCGCCATTTCTGCGCAGCTTGGACGACTTCAAGGTCGCATTCGACAACTCCGGCGATGAGCTCTACGCATGGTTGTCAGGATCGCCTTTCAACTTTTCAGATGCGCAGATCGCCGACCTGAAGGAACAGATCAGGAACGCGCTGCCGGCGCTCAAGGACTGGTTGGTCCAGGGCGTGAAGGCCGCCGCGCCGTTGATCCTCCAGGCAACCGCGATGGTCGGACTGACGATCGTGTTGATCGGCTATCTGCTCGCCGGCGGCGACCGCTACTGGCAATGGGTCCTCGGGTTCTTCAGCCCGGTCAACCGACCCGGGATCAACGAACTGGGAGAGAGCGCGTACCGCAAGCTGGCGACGTACCTGCAGGCAACAGCACAGATGGCCGCCCTTTATGGCGCAGGAGTGGGAATCTTCGCGTTCATATTCGACGTGAGGCTGGCCGGAGTGCTGGGGGTGATCGTGTTCATGCTCGCGTTTCTCCCAATCATTGGTGCCTGGGTTTCCGGCGCGCTCGTTGCCGCGATGTCGTTCGTCTCGGGCGGCATCTGGACAATGGTCGGGATGGTGCTGGTCATGCTGGTTCTCTCGCAGGTCAACAGCATTTTCATCCGTCCTCGCGTCGTCGGAGAGCGCGTGTCGCTGGTTCCGGTGGTGACCCTCACCACCGTCCTTGCCGGCACGACGATCGGCGGCGTGATCGGCGGGATCCTTGCTGTGCCGCTGGTCGCGACGATCTCTGGGGCACTTGGTCAGGTACGCCGTTGGCGCGCCGAGGGCGGTGTGCCCACTGCGGACCCGATCATCGACAAGCGGCTCGACCCCGACGTCGAGGTCGGTTAGGCCTACGCCGCAAGCGTGAGCGCGACTCCGTAAAGGATGTCGTGCTCGGAGACGACCAGCTCGTCGAGGCCGAAAGCTCTGAGGGTCGAAAGCAGGATCGCCGCCCCGGCGACGATCGTCGGCGCGCGATCGGGATGGAGACCTGTGACGCCGCGACGCTCTGCGAGTGGCATGCCGGCGAGCAGGTCGAGCAGGCGCTCGGCCGCGTCGATCGTGATCGGGTACCCGTGGACTTTCCAGGGGTCAAATGGTTCAAGCTTCTGGTCAACTGATGCGAGCACGGTGGGAGTTCCGGCGACTCCGATTGCGCGAGCGATGTCGCGGCGAAACTCAACCGGAACCGAATCAAGCACGATCGTTTCGGCCTCGTCCAGCAGCGTCTGGATCTCGTCAGTGGTCGGGGGATCGCCCTGAAGCCAGCGCTCGCTCTGACGCACGGCGCCGAGTCTGGTTGAGGTGTGGAAGAGCAACTCCCTGTCGGCGCCGATGATGAACTCGGTTGAGCCACCACCGATGTCCACGACCATTGATCGTCCAGCGCCGTCGAGCACGTCGCCGGTCGACGCGCCGAGAAAGGTCAGTTCAGCTTCTCGGTCGCCGCTGATCACATCGATCGGGATGCCATGCCGCGCGCCGACCTTCTCGGCGAACTCCTGGCCGTTGGAGGCCTCACGCGCCGCCGAAGTTGCGACGCCGCCGATGCGGTCGCAGCCGGCCAGCACCATCTCGCCCGCGTACTCCTCGAGCGCATCCATCACGCGCTCGATCGCGGCGTTGTTGAGCGCGCCGGAACTGTCCACGCCGTCTCCGAGTCGCGTGACGATGGACTGCCGCGAGATCTCTGAGATCACGCCGCCCTCGACGTCTGCAAGCAGCAGCCGGGTCGAATTGCTGCCTATGTCAACCGCTCCGATTCGCATCTCTTCCGACCACGATCCTAGAATCCGCGCACATGACTCAGAAAACGAAGGAATACGCC
>JAEMRJ010000090.1 GCA_016463365.1 Thermoleophilaceae bacterium
TCGTCAACCTCTACCCCTTCCAGCGCTTTGCCAACCGCCGCGGCGTCTCCGACGCTGAGGTGCTTGAGCAGATCGACATCGGCGGACCGACCATGGTCCGCGCCAGCGCGAAGAACTACGAGTTCACCGGCGTCGTCGTCAGCCCCGAGAGCTACGACGCCGTGCTTGATGAGCTCGGCGAAGAAGACTGCATGCTCGGTCTCGAGACGCGCGAATCGCTCGCGGTCGACGCCTTCAACTACACGGCGCAGTACGAGGCTGCGATCAGCACGTGGTTCAACGAGCGCTCCGGCAATGTTCCCGACCAGTTCGTGCGCGCCTACGAGAAGCAGATCGATCTGCCCTACGGCGAGAACCCGCACCAGCGTGCTGCCTATTACGCCGAAGTCGGCACCCGCACTGACCTGCTGAGCATGGTCAGTCAGGAACAGGGCAGGGAACTTTCCTACAACAACCTTCTGGATCTCGACGCTGGTCGGCGCCTGATCGAAGAGTTCGAGCTGCCCACCTGCGTGATCCTCAAGCACAACAACCCGTGCGGAATCGCGATCAGCGCGACGCTCGAGGACGCCTACCTGAAGGCGCTGCACACCGACCCGCTCTCGGCGTTCGGTGGCATCTACATCTACAACCGCGAGGTCGACGGATCGCTCGCGGCAAAGATGATCGAGAACTTCGTCGAGCTGGTCTTTGCGCCGGGTTATACCGAGGAGGCGCTCGAAATCTTCGCGGCCAAAGAAAACCTGCGTGTGCTGGTCAACAACGAGCGCCGCTTCTGGCCGGTCTCAGACCCTGACCTGCGCGGCGTGCGCGGCGGGCTGCTGCTGCAGGACCGCGACGTCGACATCGACCCGCGTGAGGCGATGCAGGTTGTAACTCAGGCCCACCCGTCAGAGAAGCAGTGGGGCGACCTGCTCTTCACCTGGCGCGTCTGCAAGCACGTCAAGAGCAACGCGATCGTGATCGGCAACGACCTGGCGACGCTGGGCATCGGAGCGGGTCAGATGAGCCGCGTGGACTCCGTGAAGCTTGCCGTGAAGAAGGCGCGGGCCGACCTGACCGGCGCCGTTCTGGCCGGCGACGCATTCTTCCCGTTTGCCGACGGCCCCGAGTACGCGATCAAAGCCGGCGTCACGGCGATCATCCAGCCGGGTGGGTCAAAGCGCGACTCTGAAGTCGTGACAGCCTGTGACGAAGCTGGAATTGCGATGGTCTTCACCGGCCGCCGTCATTTCCGCCACTAGCCGAGCGCGGTTTCAGGGGACGTCAAACTCCTGGCTCGGATCGGTACTGGGCTTGGGCGGCTTGGGCTTTGGCTTGGGCTTCGGTTTCGGGGCAGGGGCGGCCGGTGCCTGCGGCTGGACAATGACCGGTGCCTGCGGCTGAACCTGCGGCGTCCTCGCCACGGCGTTGGCGCGAGCGGCCCTGCGGGCGGCGGCGCGAGCACGGGCACGCGCACGCGCACGGGAGCGGGCACGGGAGCGGGCACGGGCGCGGGCCGCGCGGCGAGCCTCAGCGCGGCGCGCTGCTGCCTTCGCCTTGAGCGCGGCTCTTGCCTGCGCGGCCCTGGCTTCAGCAGCACGCGCGGCTGCGGCTGCTGCTGCCTCGGGACTCTGCGCAGTGCTCAACGCAGCCTCTTCGTCAGCACCGAACTGGCCCGTCAGCGCGAACAGGCCGAGGATCACCGCCGCCACGACGCCGGCGAGTATGGCCATCCGTCGCCCGCGGCCAAATTTCGGCGCGTCAGCAGACTGCGAAGGTTTTGTGCGGAGCGGGCTTGGGGCGCGGCGCGCGGCATCGGTTGTGACGGTGGCCACGCCAAGGCTTACGCTGCCGGTGATCGCCCGCAGCATCGTGCCGGTGGGATTTGTGATCGCGGTCAGGCCGCGCACGCCGATCGCGTGCCGCCTGCAACCGGGGCAGTCCTTGACGTGGGCGAAGGCACTGCGGTACTCACCTGAGCGCGGATCGAGCACGCCCAGCGCATACTGATTGATCAGCGGCGCAAGTTCTTCGCAAGGCTGGCCCTCCGGGACTGGTTCGAGGACCGTTTCGAGTTCTTCGATCACATCCCCGAGCAGTCCGGCAATGCGGAACGCCCCGACGCCCACCACGTCGGCCGCGTCAAAAGCCTTGAATCCGTATACGAGACACAACGTCACCGCCTGCAACTCCCGCTGGTTCAGCGTCGCGCGCATGCGCGCAGAAAACTCGCGCTGTAGGCGTTGTTGTTCCGGCGTTTCTTCGATCGGTGCTGCGATACCGACCGCCTCGATCACCTCGGCGTCCATGCGCGTCTCGGGGTGAAGCACGCGGTGCTCGTCGACGGCCTGCCGACAGGTGGACTCGGTCAGCAGCCGCTCGATGTTCTCGATCTCGCCGCCGGCCCAGCGTCGCGAGAAGATGCCGTGCCAGGCGCGGTTGTAAAAGGTGTCGATGTCGCGCGCCGCAAAATCGATGCCCTCTTTCGCGAGACGGTCGTGGGCCGCGCGCGAAACATCGTTGCGGTATTTCGCGTACTCGTCGCCGATCGTGTAGTCGGCCTGGTTCTGGGCCATCGCGCTCATCGGCGCACCAACACCTGCACCGGCGCGCTTGCCGTACCGGGCCACGGCCAATCCGGCTTCGCGAGCACGGCGGCGCGGAACGTGAACAGCGTCGGGCGAGTGACCCGCTTGAACCGGTACCGCCACTTGTAGCTGCCGCGCGGATCGGTCTGTACGAGCGCGACGCGGCTCCATCGCCTGCCGTTCTTCACCTGGATCTCGACCGGCACTGCGGCCGCCGCGCGGCCGGCTCCGGACAACCGGCCGGCGACCGTCAGTTGAGCGCCGCGGCGAAGCTTCGCCTCGGAGCGACGCGCGCTCAGCGCAATCTTCTGACGAACGGTGGTTGACGCCGTCGCGATGCTCTGGGCGCCGGCTGAGGGGCGGAAAGTGAACGTGATGCGCAGCGCGCCATTCGGTTTCACCTTGAAGGCGAACGCTCCGTCGGCGTCGGTCTTGACCGACCCGAGACGGGTGGAAGTCTCGGCTGCCGCGCCGACGCTCGTCGCCGTCACCTCAAGGGTTGCGCCGCTGATCGCGCGACCGGAGCTGGTGCGCAGCACGCCGGCCACCGAAACTTTGCGGGTGGACCGGACTGAGATCAGCGGCTTTAGCGTCGTGAGCGCCGGAGACTCGCCCGCCGGGAGGCCGTTTGCGTCCACACCGCCGACCGTGAAGGTGATCGGTGCCAGCGTGCCGAGATTTCCGGCGGCGTCCACCGCGGTCACCACAGCAGAATGAGTACCGACCGACATCGATCCAAGGTCGAGCGAGAAGTTCTGAGAACTGATCAGCGGGCATGGCGCAGCCTTGGTGTAGGGCGTGCTGCACGAGCCCCCGCTGTCCCTGCTCGCGACCGGCGCTCCGTCGACGCTGAGCGTGACGTTGCGAATTCCGCCGCCGATGTCAGTCGCCCAGACGTCCAGCGTGCGCAGCGCGGGCGCTCCGCCTGCGCCCGGGAGCGTGCCACCGGTCAGTGCCACCACCGGCGCGGTCAGATCCTTCAGGTCAACACGCGAATCAAACAGCCGCGTACGCAATGTCGTGAAGCCTCCGGATGCGCAGACAGCTGAAGTCTGCGCGCACTCAACGCCCAGTTGCAACTGGCTTGCGGTCAGACCCGCCGACTGCGTTCCGCTCGGGGCGATCTCGCAGTCGGACTCGACTGCCTCGCATTCGCCCGAGTAGCTGCTGACCGAGTTGACGGTGCGGCGAAGGCCGACGCTCAGTGCAGGGTGGTCGCCGTCGGGCGCAAACACGACGCTCGCCGACCTGCGTACCGAATAGCCAGAAATCGTCGTGCCGACCGGCGCGTCAAAGCGCAGACCGGCGTTCTCACCGGCGAGCAGCTCAAGACCGCTGACGGCGACAACCGAGTACTCAGAGCACTGGGGACCGAGGCTGAACGACACAAAGTGAGCGAGGTTTGAGAGGTGAGGGACCCAGGCCTCGTCGCCAAGAACCTCTCCCGAAGGGCCCTCGCAGCTGTAGACGCTGTAGGTGCCCGCCGACGCGCCGCCCGCCATCACCGCGCCGCCCAGAAGCGCAGCGACCAGCGCCGCGAGCCATATTGGCGCGCGCCGACCATTAAAGGTTGTTCGCCAACCGTCAGACATCGAGTGCACTCCCTGAACGCGCGGTCGTGGCCGAGTGCCGAGTACCGCGTACGGAGAAGTTAACCGACCCGATCGCGGAGCGCAACCGAACTACTGCAGATCGAACTCTTCGCCGGCATCCTCTGAAGGTTCGCTCGGCGCACTCTGCTGCTGCGGCGCAGGTGCCGGCTCGGGCGCAGGCGGTGCCACCGGAGGAGGCGCTGCTGCTGCCTGCGGCGTGACGTCTGGTTGTTTCGTGGCAGACTTCCGTTTCTTGGCCGCGGCCCTACGTTCCGTCGCACGCTCAGACCTGGCAGCCGGCGCCGCGCCCTCGGAGCCCTGACTGACCGGGGCCCTCGCCGGAGGGTCGTCTTCGCCCGAAAGCTGATTGGCGACCACAAATCCGCCCGCGGCAACCGCCGCGACTGCAGCCACGACAGCGGCCGCCTGCGCCGCGCCGCCGATTCCCGCGCTGCTGCCCGCAGCCGCGCCGCCACCGGCAGAAGAGCTGGCCGCAGCTGCTCCAGCCGCACCAGCGCCAACTGCCGCTCCGGTCAACGCAACAAGCATCAAGGCGCTGGGGATCGTCACGGCCGTCAGGCCGCGCGTGCCGATCACGTGACGACGGCAGCCGGGACAACCGTCAAGGTGCTCGACCGCTTCGCGGTAATCAGGCCCGTCGGGATCGAGTGCGCCGAGCGCGAACTCATTGATGAGCAGCGCGCGGTCTTCGCACCAGGTGCCCTGTTTGATCGAGGCGAGCACCGGGCGCATCTTGCGGGAGACCTCGTCCATGATCTTCTCCATGCGCTTCGGTCGCACGCCGACCTGCTGGGCAGCCTCGGGCCGCGACATGCCGTACACGTAACAGAGCGTGGCCGCCTGCAGTTCCCGCTGATTCAGTGACGCGCGCATGCCCTCGACGAAGTGCCTGAACTCCTGCTGCTGGTCGAGCGTCTCTTCGACCGGATTGTCGACGCCCAGCGTTTCCAGCACGACCGGGTCGGCCTGACGGTCGGGGTGCAACGTGCGGTACTCGTCGATCGCCCGGCGGTAGGTCATCTGGACCAGAAGGCCCTTGCGGTTCTCGATCTTCTGGCCGTCCTGAAGCTTTGTGTAGAGGCCGTACCAGGCCTGGTTGTAGAAGCCGTCCATGTCCAGCTCGGCGAAGCGGATCTTCGATGCCGCGAGCTTTCCGGCGACAGTGCGCGTGACCTCATCTTTGAACGCGTCGTACTCGGCGCCGATCACCTGATCGGCGTCTGTGGCGCGCGGGAGGCTACTCATGCTCGGTGCTGCCCGCGATCATGAACAGTGCCACGCTCGCTCCCAGTGCGTCGGCGATGTGGCCGGGGACGCCCATCCTGTCGGCGGGGGCGCAGGCGAGCGCCGCAAAGATGCAGGAGGCCGTGCGGCGCGCCAGCGCAATACATTCGCCACCGGCTCGCAGGCCGTCAAACATCGGATCGCGGTCGTCGCTCATCACCAGCTCCGTGGCGTCGAGTGCGTCGGCGATCCAGACTTCCGGGTCGTATCCGGTGTCGCGCGCGTGGATCTCGAGTGCCCGTGCCGTCAGCCGGGCAACCCCCGCCGCAGCGCTGCGCAACAGTTGAGCATGCTCGTGCGCCTCAGGCGACGCTTCGAAAATCTGCGCGATCATCGCCAGATCCACCGTTGCGTCGCCGGCCAGGCAGAGCAGATCCTGAGTACTGCAGATCGCCTCGGACTCGTAGGAAGTGCCGGTGAAGCGTCCGCCGACGGCGATCGCGGTGCCGTGGGCCTGGGCGATCGCGTCGCGACCGTGCCGGCCAAGCTCGACAACTGCGCGCTCAAACGGTGTCATCGCGCCACCAACACATGAAGCGATCTGCTTTTCTCGGTCGGCCAAGGCCAGGATTTGTTCCTGCGCACGATCGCTCGGAACGTGAAGCGGGTTGCCCGCTTGACGCGGGTGAACCTGTACCTCCAGCGGTAGCTCCCGCGCGAGTTGGCTTCGACCACTCCAACTGCCCGCCAGGACCCGCCGATCAGAGCGTCGATCTCGATCGGCGCACCGTCGGCGGCCGCGCCTGCTCCGTCGAGCGCGCCGGCCAGCGTGAGGCTGCCACCCGGCTTGACCCTTGACTTCGATCGATTGATTGAGAGTGAGAGCGCTTCGCGAACGACTGTGGCGGAGATCGCCGTGCCGATCGAGGCCGGATCTGGCCTGAAGAGAACGCTTATGCGGCTGACTCCGTGAGGCTTGATGCTCAGCGAAAAACCGCCAGTCGGCGTGGTGGTGGTGGTCCCGATCGACTTCGGGACGGCGTTGAAGACGCCCAGGTCCAAGGATGAGACTTCGAGCACCGCGCCGGCGATCGGCGCGCCCTGCTGCGTGGTCAGGGTGCCTTCGACCAGAACACTCCTGCCGTTCTTGGATGCGATCACCGACCTGCTGGTCCTGACGATCGGCTGCTGGACGGCGGGCGAGCCGTTGCTGGGAATCGTCCCGGCTCCGGGCGCGCCGGCGCTGACGCTGAAGCTGAAGCTGTACGGAGCACTGGATGTGCCCGCAGCATCGATGGCGGTGAGCGTTCCAGTGTGCACGCCGGCGGTCAGCGTGGCTGTGTTGACGCTGAGCGTGCGCACCAGGCCCGAGGGGCACGGCGCCCGCATGATGTAGGGCTGACCGCAGCTTCCGCCCGCCGCGCTGCTCTGTTGGAGCGCGCCGTCGACCGCAAGATTGATCGTCCGGACTCCGCCGCCGACGTCGGTCGCCGTCACGTCAAGCGTGTGGGTGCCGGCGGCCGCGTCTGATCCGGGCAACGATCCTCCGACTGAAGCGATCACCGGCGCCGCCGGATCCTCAACATCCACGCGGGCGTTCTGCAGCTGCGCCGAAAGCTTGGTGAAACCGCCCGGCTGACAGTCGCCGAGCAACCCATCACATCGGATACCGACGCTGAGACTTGTCAGGGCGAGGCCGTTGCGCGTGACAACTGCGGGCGCAATCATGCAGTCGGCGATCACCTGCGAGCAGCCGAAGACGCCGGTGACGGCGTCGGTCGTCTCGCGCACGCCGGCGGAGAGCGTCGGCGGAGTTGAGCCCACAGCAGGGTAAGAAACGTCGACTGCGCGGGTCAGCTGGTAGCCGCTGATGGTGGTTCCGGGCGGCGCATCAAACACCTGATCGGCACCGTCTCCGGCGGCGAAGCTGGCCGTCGGCGACGCGGAAACGCTGAGATCACCGCAGTTGGCGCCGAAAGAAAAGTCAAGGGCCTGGCCGGGCGTGATCACTGCGGTGGTCCAGGCAGAGTTGGGCAACGGCTCGGCGGTCGGACCCGAGCAGCTGTAGACGCTGTAGACCGCCGCGCCGGCCGTGCCCGGCCCTGCTGATGCGAGCGCGCAGAGCATCACTACGACGACGAACGTCATCCGCGTCGCGAAACAAATGTTTATCGATCGAACCTTGATCCCCATCTCTGACTCTCAAACACCCGCGAAGGGCAATTGGTGTGCCGTTAGAAAACTAACTGCCGGCCGCCGCCGGAGGCACGCACCCAAGTATCGCGACAATACAGTGGGTGAAGCGTGATCCGGTGGACGGCTGGCAGCCGCGTCCCCATGGCGAATGTGCACATGCGCTCTGACCCAAGGGGTCCCGATCGTCCGTGAACAAGCGCTCGCGCGTAGAGCAGTCCTGGCCGGGGCGAAGTCTGCCTGAATTCGCCCTGCCCGTCAACGCCGAAATCTGCGCCGGAGCCCCCCAGCGCATTGTTGACGTGCTCTGAATCGCCACGTTACGCGCGGGACTTCCGACCGACCCCGGGGGATTGCCGAAGTTGTCGGTCTCCACGCGCGTAGTTGCGTGTCTGAAGCACTGCTCCAGAGAGTTGCTGTGAACGTCATGTTTCACACTTACATGTCGCAGGGGGCGGCAACATTCCCCCCTCCCCGAGCAGATCAGCGCGTGCGCGAGCGGCGACCGGCGGATCGCTTTGCCTTGGGCTCTGCGGGCTCTTGCTCGGCCCGCTTGTTGCCGTTGAGCTTGACGTCTTCTTTGGCGATCCGACGAAGGATCTTGCCGAACGCCTCTTCGGCAGCCGTGTCCATGTTCACCCGGAATGAAGCCATCACCGTGTCGCTGGCCAGCGGACGCAGGCCCTCGATCGCCTCGATGACCCGCGGAAAACTTTCCGGCGGAAGGCCGGCCTTCTCCTGTGGACGAACGACGCCGGTGTCGACGAGTTTCGTGAACACCTCTGCGATCGCGCGGGTGTGATCATTGACCTTCTTGAAGACATCGAACAGGGTGTCGACCGGTACTCCGAGCTCGAGCGCGCGGATGCCTGCGCGCAGAAGCGTGGGGCTGAGCACCTCGTAGCGATCTGAGCCGAGCGGAATCACGAAGCCGAGGTCGATCGCCTGTTTGATCATGCGCGAGTCGATCTCGCCGATGTGTTCGGCGATCTCGGCGAGCGTCATCACCTCGGATGGCTCTTCGGCGAACGGCGTGAGCACGAGATTGCGCAGGTCGCCGATGTTGTCGCCGGTCTCTTCGGCGCGCTCAACGAGGCGCTGAATCGCCGTCAGATTGAAGCCGCCCGCCTGCAGCTGCTGAATCAGTTCCAGCCGCGCCATGTGGCGGTCGCCGTAGTACCCGATTCGTCCCTGGACCTCGGGTGCTGGTAGCAGTCCGCGGGACTGATGGGCGCGGATATTGCGGACCGTCATGCCGGTCTGCTGTGCGAGTTCGTCGATCGTGAGTTGGTCTTTTGGCTGGGCCATTGTGCGGAAATCCTATATCCAGGACAGAGTTGCATGAAACATGGATTCATGTAACATAGCCGGATGACATTTGAACTTTTTTCCACCGTCCTTGCAGCAGCAGAAGCCGCCCCGCCAGCCGGAGGCGCCGCGTTCAAGGAGATCATCATCGCGACGGTCATGGGAGGTCTTGCGTTCGGTGGCGTGGTGCTCCTTGCGCTCGGACATCGCGCCGGCAAGATCACATGGCTGCAGACGGTGGGCGACTTCGCCGGACGGCAGCTGAGCCTGCCCGCCTGGACCGCACTTCCGCTGGTCGTGCTGACCGCTTCGCTCCTGTGCGCCGTCTTCGGGCTCTACTGGGACATCTCGCTGCACCTTTCAGAGGGGCGTGACGAAGGGCCGCTCGCCAACCCGTCGCACTACTTCATCCTCGTCGGACTGCTGGGGACTTTCTCGGCAGGCGTGCTGGCGCTGACCATGCCCACGCCCGGCACCAGGCCGAGCCCGTGGGCCGTTCGCCTTGCCGAAGGCTGGTACGCGCCGGTCGGCGGCATCCTGATCACTGTTTCAGCTGCCTTCGGCCTCGCCGGGTTTCCGCTGGATGACTTCTGGCACCGCATGTTCGGGCAGGACGTGACGCTCTGGGGTCCGACTCATCTTCTGATGCTCTCTGGTGCCGGGCTCTGCCTGATCGGCGCGTCCGTGCTGCTGGTCGAGGGCGGCCTCGCCGCCGACCGCCAGCGCGGCGATCGCGAAATGACCAGGAAGGAGCGGCTCGACCGCACCGGCCGCCGGGCGATGTCTGCCGGCGGACTGCTGATCGCGCTCGGGATCTTCATGGGCGAGTTCGACTTCGGCATCGCTCAGTTCCAGCAGGTCTTCCACCCGTTG
>JAEMRJ010000187.1 GCA_016463365.1 Thermoleophilaceae bacterium
GTAGAGCGTTCGGCTGTTAACCGAAATGTCGTTGGTTCGAGTCCAACCCGGGGAGTACTGATCGGATGCGAGCGGGGCTTCGGCTCCGCTCTTTTGCGTTCATAAGCCATAGTTTTCTAAGGGTTATGTCTGTATTGACGATATAATCCATATGTTTCTATAGGTTATGAACGGAATGGCGATGCAGATCACCAACCACTCGATCGAGGCCGCAACGCTTGAGGAGCTCGGCTCCCGACTGCGGCAGGCCCGCCTCAATCAGGGGATTTCGCAAGCAGAGTTGGCGGCCAGAGCCGGTGTCTCTGAACTGACGGTGAGCAAGATCGAGTCGGGTTCGCTCGGTCAGGCACGCAGTTTCCTTCGCGTCCTTCGCGCCCTGGGCCTGCTGGCGAATCTCGATGCCGCGGTACCGCGCGCCGTCGCCAGCCCGATCGCCGAGTCGGACCTCGGCGGGCGACCGCGCAGACGGTCCCCGCGCGGCGGCTCGCGCAAACACCTCGATGAATGGACCTGGGGAGAGGGCGAAGGGTGAGCCTCGCTGACGTGAACCTCTGGGGACGCAGGATCGGGGCTGTCCGCCAGGACTCGCCCGATGCGTCTGCCGTCTTCGAGTACGACCCGCCCTTCCTCGCGAGCGGAGTCGAGCCCTCCCCCCTGCAGATGCCCAAACGCAGCGGCCTCTATGAATTCCCGGCGCTACCTCGCGCAACCTTCCACGGTCTGCCGGGGATGCTCTGGGATTCTCTTCCGGACAACTTCGGTCGCCGACTGATCGAGCGCTACTTCGAATCGGTCGGCAAGCCCGCTTCGTCGCTTGATGCCGTGCAGATGCTCTGTTACGTCGGGACCCGCGGCATGGGCGCACTTGAGTTCACACCGGCCGTCGATCGCCCTGCTGTCGGCGCCCCTGTCGATATCGCCCGACTCCGTGAGTTCGCCGCGCTGGCGTACGAGGATGACGTCTCCTGGTCGACCGAGCTGAGCACCGGAGACGGAATGGAAGAGCTGCTCGAAGTGGGTACATCGGCCGGCGGCGCGCGTCCGAAGGCGGTGATCGGCTGGAATCCCGTGACCGACGAGGTCCGCTCGGGACGCGTCGACCTCGCCGACGGATTCCAGTACTGGATCCTGAAATTCGACGGCGTGGGCGACGAGGGCCGTGAGTTCGGACGCTCACGCGGGTACGGCTCGATCGAGTACGCCTACTCGCTGCTTGCAGCGCGCGCCGGAGTCGAGATGGCCGATTGCCGGATCTTCGCCGAAGGCGGTCGCCGGCATTTCATGACGCGGCGCTTCGACAGACGGGCCGACGGTTCAAAACTCCACATGCAGACCCATGCGGGACTCACCCACGTGGACTTCAACCAACCCGGAAGCGCCTCCTACGAGGATGTCTTTGACACGCTTCGCACGATCAACGCTCCCGGCGCAGACATCGAGCAGCAGTACATCCGCATGCTCTTCAACGTCGTCGCCCGCAATCAGGACGATCACCCCAAGAACATCTCATACCTGATGGACAAGCGCGGAGACTGGCGACTCTCCCCCGCCTACGACCTCTCATTCGCGTTCAACCCGACCGGAGAATTCACCTCACGCCATCAGATGTCGATCAACGGCAAGCTCGACGGTTTCGCCGTCGCGGACTTCGAAGCGGTGGCCGAACGTGCAGGCCTCGTGCGCGGTCGCTGGCGCACATTGCTCGATCAGGTGATCGCGTCGACCACAGCGTGGGCGTCTGCTGCCGACGCGGCGGAGGTCCCACGCGAACGCGCCGCCGCGATCCAGGAAGTATTCCGGCTGGAGTTCTGAGGTTCAGCCGTACTGCCGGCGAAGACGCTCAGTCTCGCCGCCACGCCGCAGCTTTTCGATCGCTGCGATCTCGATCTGGCGGACGCGCTCCCGGGTCACCCCGATGAACTTTCCGATCTCCACCAGGGTGAGCGGTTCGTCGCCGCTGATGCCGTAGCGCAGCTCGATCACGCGACGTTCGCGGTCTCCGAGCTGGCCAAGGACAACGTCGATGTCTTCTGAGAGCAGTCTTTCGGCGACGATCTCTTCGGGCGCCTGCTCGGAGTCGTCTTCGACCATGTCACCGATCGTCGATGCTCCGTCGTCGCTGCCGATGGGCGTCTCGAGCGAAATTGCATCGGCGCTGAGGCCCATGAGCTTCTTGACGTCGGCAATCTCCATGTCGACTTCTTTGGCGACCTCTTCGACGGCCGGCTCGCGCCCGAGCTCCTGGACGAGGCGGCGACGCACGGCTGCGACCTTGTTGACGTTCTGCAGCAGGTGCACGGGAATCCTGATGGTGCGCGCCTGGTCGGCTATCGCACGCGTGATGCCCTGGCGGATCCACCACGCCGCGTAGGTCGAAAACTTGTAGCCGCGTCGCCAGTCGAACTTCTCGACTGCGCGCATCAGGCCGACGTTGCCTTCCTGGATCAGGTC
>JAEMRJ010000091.1 GCA_016463365.1 Thermoleophilaceae bacterium
GTCCGTTGCCGTCTGCCATCACTCGATCCTAGGAGTGATGTTTAGCAAGGCGTCCGGACCGAACGTATGTTCGCTAATTTGGTGTGGCGGCGTAGGTGATCTCGACGCTGCCGTTCTGCGGCGATGTCACCGACTGGGTCCGGAGCATGTCGACGCGTGATCCCCCTGCAAAAACGCCCCTTGCGCGCGAACATTTTGACTGGCCGGAGACGGTGACCACAAGTCGCGGACCGGTGACGCCGGTTGCCGTGCATTTTGCTGACGGCAGGAAGTTGTCGAACTTGAAGACGTCGCCCGGTTCGCCGGTCCATGAGAGCTTCAGGCCGGTCGTCGTCGGAGTGACGGTCGCCGATCCCCTCCGCACCAGCGTGCGGCGGGCGGTGCGCCAGATCGCCTCAAACTCATATGCCCCACCGCCGACCGCCGTTCCGGTGTGCAGCTCCAGATACGCGCAGCCCTTGCGGAAGACGAGGCACGGCGCTGCCGGGTCGGCCGGCTTGTGGTGGCCACCGGTGTACGGACGCGGCGGAACCACGTCAGTCCACGAGCCGTTGGCGTTTCGCACCTTCATCACCGCGACGCCCATGTCGTAGCGCGCGTCGTAATAGTCGCTCTGTTGGCGCAGGAACCAGTAGATGTCAGCCCCACGGTGCTGGAAGAATCGGCCGCGGCCGCTGTTGTAGATGTAGTTGGACGGGGCGTCGGCCGGGAGCGCGCCGGACCCTCCCTGCCAGTCGGCGGGCCGGTCGGCGATCGCCCAGCCGAGCGTCATGGCCGTGAGCCCCGAGTACTTGGTCACGTCGTAGTAGTTGTCCTGTCCGGGCGGCATGTCGCGTTTGTCACAGCAACCGGCGGCGGGCGTGAGCACGAAGCCGAACGACGATGCGCTGGTGACGTGGACGTTCTCGAGGCGTTTGATCACGCGGCGGGCGAAGGCCAGGAAGATCTCACGCTCGGCCCCAGTCGCGTAGGTCGATGACGACCATGCCCCGTAGGCCGCAAGCGAGAGCGCCCAGGCCTGCTCCTGCGATCGGCCGTCAAAAGCTATGTCGCCGTCAGGCGCGGTGCGTGCGACGACGCCGCGGATCATCGTCTCTGCCGTCTGGCGCATGCGCTCCGTGCGCATTGCCTGAGGGAGCTGCGAGTAGGTGCGGGCATACATTCCCGCGACGAATGCGTTGTAGGCCGGCGGATTGTCAGGCGGGTCGCTCATATCGGCGACGGTGTTGCTGAACGGCCATCCTTCCTTGACGCCCACGACCTGGCTGTAGTCGTCCACGCGGCGCGGGATCAGAACGTTCAAGAGTCGCAAGGCGCGCTGCATCGCGACGCTGCGGTTGTTCAGAATGGCTTTTGGCGAGTTGCCGCGCAGGCCGGTGTTGTAGAGCTCTACGACCTCGAGTGCCTCGACGAGATTCTTGTTGTAGTGGTAGCGCGAGCCGAGCAGGCCGTTCTGATATTCGAAGCGCCGAAGTTTGTTCGCCCAGGCGACGCGGATGCGCCTGAACTCGGTTCTTTTGCCGAAGTTCGCGCGGGCGAAGTTGTAGGCCGACGCCGAGAACATCTGGTAGAAAACTCCGTTCATCGGCTGACGGGTCTTGTTGATCCACGCGAACGTCTTCATTGCAGACCTGAAGTACTTGTCGTCGCCGGTGCGAGCAGCTTCCTGCAGCATCCCGTAGGCGATTCCGGCGTTGCCGTAGCCGTCGATCGCTGGGGTGCCTGACGGGCGGTTGAAGTTTCCGTTCTTCGTCTGGGTGGTCAGCCACGGGGCGAGCACCAGGTCTGGAAGCTCGCGCAGCGGGGCCGAATCCGGGCCGGTTGACTGCTCGACGGCCGAGGCGCTTCCGGCGGTGACCAGCGTGAGAATCAGCGAAAACAGGACGGCAAGCGCGATCCGGCCGGGGGGTCTGGGAAGGGCTCGCATGAGTCGGGCATATAAACACACTTGCCAGCGGACCGATTCGGTCGCTACGGTGCCCGCCGTGGATTACTCGGTGTCAGAGCTTGACGCGGCCGACGTGGATCGCCTGCGCGATCCCGCACTGGCACTGCATCGGCACGAAATCGGCGTGCAACCGGATCTCGCCGGCGCGCCTGCCCGGCCCGACGATGCCTATTGGGAGCTCTACCGCTCTCGCTTTGCCGAATGGATGGCCGACAGCAAGGGCTTCTGTTTTGTCGCCGAAGGGACCGATGGTGCGGTGCTGGGGTTTGTCTTCTGCGTTGAGCGCGAAGGGCTTGCCGCCTATGAGAGCGGCCCGGCGATCGGTTACGTCGAGGAGATTGCCGTGGTTGAGTCCGCCCGGGAGCTTGGGATCGGCCGCGCTTTGATGGAGGCCGCGCGCTTGCGGTTCCGCGAGCGGGGCTACGCCTGGTTCGAGCTCTCGACGGTGCCCGGCAACGAGGATGCGCGTGCGTTCTACGCGCGGCTGGGCATGCAGCCCGCCGCCGTATTGATGCTTGGCGAGGTCTAGATTCGCCGCAAGTGGAATTTCCTCTCTGATTTCCCGAGGAAGAGCGGTTCTTCCTCGATCTCCTCGTGCGGAAGCAGGTGGGATCCTCAGGGTCATGGTGAGGAAGCCATTCGGTTCCTCGTGCGCCTGGCGTCCGGTTGGCGGTGAATACATTCGCGTTCCGAAAAGAGATGGCACGAGTTCCCAAATTCGACGTCTAAGACCAGCGCGGAGCTCGCGCAAACGTCAGACCGATCGCCGAGCGCAGAGGTTCGCGAGACTCAAGGCGAATCCCGTGCGATCACGGGATATTTCAGCTCGGCGGTCGAGAAGATGGAGACCGAGTGCGAGTTTGACTTCGGCATTGGACGCTGGCAATCCCGAAGAGGTGGACTGCGATTGCTGGTGAAGAAGTCCATCGGTGGGCGCAGTTCGCGACTCACTACTCAACGAACAAACTGGAGACGACGATGAAGACTTCCACTCGGCTCGCGTTGATTGCTGCCGTACTAGCAATCACTGCGATCGCACCGACCCAAGCAGGCGCAGCCCAAAGGCATACCGTGACGAACTCGTCCGCGCTTCAAATCTACGGCGGCGGTGTGTACCTGTTTAACCAAGCCGGCTTCTACTACATGGGACGCCAAGCGGACGGCACCAGCTTCGATCGGACCGCGTACACAGGGGTTCCGGGCGGAACTTATACGTCTAGCTACGGAACCGTCTATCGATGGGGCAAGTCCGTCGTCAACGGCACGTGTTTGTGGATCGGTCCGCCCGCAGGCACCGGCACGAACAACTCATTCAAGAACCCATATCTCTCGACAAAGTCCACTTCAGTGTCTGACGGGTGCTCCAATCAAACTCGGCTCAATCTTCAAAACCGCAACTATTTCGGCTCTGATTTCAACTGTCCCGAGCACAAGGCCACGGGCCCAATGACAACGAAACTCTTGGGCTCAGCGACGCCGTTCTACCACTCCGCCAAGTGGATAAACAGCTATGGGGCCGTTCAGCCCATGAGCAAGATTGCGACCCTCGCAGCATGGTCGCCTATTCAGTATCGATACTCGACGAAAGACAATATCTACGCGGTGGTCTTCGCGCCGGGATATGGCTGGGGTTTTGTTCCCAAATGGTCAATACCCCCCATTCACACTGGTTCATACTCCGTTGCAGGGAACTTCGACGTAGCAGCAGCCAAGCCATGCGACCCATAAGAATCACGCTTGCAGCGTCGCCGAGGGGTCCGGCGTAGTCGGAAACGGCGGTTCGGCTGAGAGCCATTCGGGCTTCAGCCGGACCGCCGATTTCTTTGTTATGGAGCAACGCCTTCATCAGATCTAGCCCAGGCGTTCAGCGCGAAGCAGTTATCGAAGCTGATCATTCATTGCGGCCAGAGATTCGGACGGCCAGCGCTATTCGGCCTCGCTGACTTCGGCATAGATCCGATATCGGCCTGGGCCGGGGAGGAGCTGCTGCACGACCGTTGTGCCGGGCTGCTCGCCCGCGGGCTGAGCGCCGGTTCTGGCGATGTATTCGGCCATCGCATCGCGGATCAGGCTCGCGATCGACCGATCTTCGGTCTGCGCGAGCTCTCGGAACAACTCATAGTTTTTTTCCGATACCGCTAACGATATAGTTCTCATATCGATCACGATATCGGAACTCTTGGGGAGTGACTTGAGCTGCACCCTCCCAGTCACCGCAAGGTGACGCAGCTCGGGGAAACAAAACTTGAAACCGACAACGGCGATCAACTGCTCGTGAAGAAAGGCTCCGCGCTCGGCGGGGCCTTTCTTTGTTAATCGGTGATCAATCAAGCGATTTCGTCCGTATACCGATCAGACAGAAAATGAGCGCATCCCCCTTCCCCCCAGATGAAGAAGCGCGAATCACGGCATTGAAGTCGCTCGACATTCTCGACTCCGAGTACGAGGAGCGCTTCGACCGCATCACGCGCCTGGCCCAACGGCTCTTCGGAACCGAAGTTGCTGCTGTTTCGATGATCGGTGACGACCGTCAATGGATGAAGTCGCATCAAGGCCCCGTAGAACAGGAAATGCCGCGCGAGGACTCGTTCTGCGCCCACACCCTGCACACGCCCCATGAGACGATGGTCGTCGGCGATGCGAGCAAGGACGACCGCTTTTCAGACAACCCCCTTGTCACAGGCGATCCCCACATCCGCTTCTATGCCGGCCACCCGATAACTGCCCCGGGCGGCGAGCAGATCGGTGCGATCTGCGTGATCGACAGCGCCCCGCGCGCGCCGAAGGACGTCGACACCGACTCGCTGCGCGACCTCGCAGCGATGGTCGAGAGCGAGATCGCCACCCTTGCCCTGGCAATCACCGACCAGCTGACCGGACTTTCCAACCGTCGCGGCTTCGAGATGCTCGGAGAGCGCCTCTACAGAGTTGTTCAGCGCCAAGATCTTCCGCTGGCTGTGGTCTACGCCGATGTCGACAATCTCAAGCCGATCAACGACAACTGCGGCCACGAAGCCGGCGATCGTCTGCTGATCGAGGTCGCTGACCTGATCGAACGCGAGCTGCGCGAGTCCGACATCGTGGCCAGGCTCGGCGGCGACGAGTTCGGCGCGCTTCTGACCGGCGCCGCAGCGAAGGACACCAACCAGATACTTGAGCGCCTGAACGACGCGATCGCGCGCCGGAACTACGAGACCGATGAGCCGTTCGAGATCTCTCTGAGCATCGGCGTCGCCTCGGGCACGCCGGGTCTTGCCACCGAGTCGCTGGAGCGAATCGTCGAGGCGGCGGACGTCGCGATGCTCGCCGCCAAGCGCGATCGCAAGCAGACCGCAATCGCCAGCTAGAGCCGCGCTTCGAGCGCCTTGATCTCGTCGCGCAGTTCGGCGGCGCGCTCGAAGTGCAGCTCCTCAGCCTCAAAGAGCATCTCTTCTTCGAGCGTTGCGATCTTGTCGTGGAGCTCGTCGGGGCTGAGCTTGGCCAGCTCGGCGTCGAGCGCGGCCTTGGCGGCCTTCTTGGCGGGGACCTTCGCGCCCTGGGGCGTCATCGCGGCCAGTGAACCGACGCGCTTGGCAATCGTGGTCGGAACGATGCCGTGCTCCTCGTTGTAGGCGACCTGAATCTCGCGGCGACGGTCGGTCTCTTCGATCGTCTTGATCATCGCCTTTGTCTCGCGGTCGGCGTACATGATCACCTTGCCGTGGATGTTTCGCGCGGCGCGGCCGGTGGTCTGCAGCAGGGCGGTCTCGCCGCGCAGGAAGCCCTCCTTGTCGGCGTCGAGGATTCCGACCAGCGCGACCTCGGGCATGTCCAGGCCTTCACGCAGCAGGTTCACTCCGACCAGCACATCGAACACGCCGAGCCGCAGGTCACGGATGATTTCGATGCGCTCAAGCGTGTCAACGTCGCTGTGCAGATACCGCACCTTGAGCCCGTACTCGACCAGATACTCAGTCAGATCTTCGGCCTGCTTCTTGGTCAGCGTCGTGACCAGTGTGCGTTGGTCGAGGTCCACGCGTTTCTTGATCTCATTCATCAGATCATCGACCTGGTTGCGCGTCGGGCGGATCTCGATCTCGGGATCGACCACCCCGGTCGGCCGCACGATCTGCTCAGCGATCCGCGAGGAATAGTTGCGCTCCCACTCCCCCGGCGTCGCCGAAACAAAAACCACCTGATTGACGTCGCCGAGGAACTCGTCGAAGGTCTGCGGCCGGTTGTCGAGCGCGCTGGGCAGCCTGAAGCCGTACTCGACGAGCGTCTCCTTGCGCGCGCGGTCGCCCTTGTACATCGCGCCGATCTGCGGCACCGTCTGGTGGGACTCGTCGATGATCGTCACGAAATCGTCGGGGAAATAGTCGAGCAGGCAGTAGGGCCGCTCCCCCGGCTCGCGGCCGTCGAGGTGGCGTGAGTAGTTCTCGATGCCGTTGGTGAACCCGAGCTCGCGCATCATCTCGAGGTCGTAGCGCGTGCGTTGCTTGAGGCGCTGGGCCTCGAGCAGCTTGCCCTGGCCCTCAAGTTCCGCGAGGCGTTCGGTCAGCTCGGCGCCGATCGTCTCGAGCGCGCGCTCGATCGTCTCACGGCTTGTCGCGTAGTGGGTCGCCGGCCACAGCGACACGTACTTGAGCTCGCCGAAGTGCTCGCCGGTGAGCGGATCAAAGCGCTCGATCTTCTCGATCTCATCGCCGAAGAGCTCAATCCGGTAGGCCGAATCGGCGTAGGCCGGAAAGAGCTCGACGGTGTCGCCGCGCACGCGGAACGTGCCGCGCTCGAGCACCGTGTCGTTGCGGCGATACATCATGTTGACGAGTTTCTCGAGCACGCGCTCGCGCGGCGTCTCCTCGCCGACAGCAAACATCAGGTGCGACTCCTGGTAGGCCGCCGGAGCGCCGAGGCCGTAGATGCAGGACACGCTCGCGACCACGATCACGTCGCGGCGGGTGAAGAGCGCAGCCGTAGCCGCGTGGCGTAGTCGATCGATCTCTTCGTTGACCGCAGAGTCTTTGTCAATGAAGAGATCGCTGCTCGGGACGTACGCCTCTGGTTGGTAGTAGTCGTAATAACTGACGAAGTACTCGACGGCGTTGTCCGGGAAGAAGTCGCGCAGCTCGCTGCAGAGCTGGGCCGCGAGCGTCTTGTTGTGGGCGATCAGCAGCGTCGGGCGCTGGATCTGCTCGATGACGGTGGCCATCGTGAAGGTCTTGCCGGTGCCGGTGGCGCCGAGCAGAGTCTGGAAGCGGTCGCCTGCTCGGAGCCCTTCAACCAGCTCGTCGCGGGCCTTCGGCTGATCGGCCGTTGCCGTGTACTCGCTCGTGAGTACAAATTTGTCGTCGGTCGCAACGGCCATTGGTGCAGATTACGAAGTGGTCACTGAGCAAGTTCTTTGGCGTATTCCACGCGGTACTGATCACGCGCCTTCAGCACGTTCTTGACGTACTCGCGGGTCTCCGGAAAGGGAATGTCGTCGGGGTCCGAGAGCGTCGTCTCGCCCTTTTCAGCGAGCCACTTCTGAACGTTTCCGATGCCGGCGTTGTAGGCGGCCAGCGCGGTGATCTCATCGTCGTCGAATTCGTCCAGCAGGTGGCGCAGATACCAGGCGCCGTAGGCGATGTTGATCTGCGGGGTGGCGAGGTCCTCCGTGGTGAACTTCGAACCGCCAGTCCTGCCCGCAATGAAGTGCGCGGTGTCCGGCAGGAGCTGCATCAGCCCGAGCGCTCCGGCCGAAGATTCGCGCGGCCGGAAGCGCGACTCCTGGTAGATCACCGCTGCAATCAGCGCGGGATCGAGATTCTTCGCCTCGGCCTGCTGGCGGATGATGTCGTCGTGGCGCAGCGGCAGCGCCAGCTCGCGGTAGCCCTTCTCATAGGTCTTTGAAACGGCGAAGGCGATTCCGCCGACGATCAGGAGGATGAAAATGAAGCCGATCGTGCGCCGGCGCGCGAGCGAACGCCGCCGGGTCTGCTTGATCTGGCGCTTCTGGACCCTGCGGGACGGGCGGCTGGATGTTGCAGTGCGACCTGCCATATGAAGTCTGATTGTGTCAGTGCGACCGGCGCGGCTGGTCGGCGGAATTGCGTGGAGCTTGTATCCATTGCCACACTGCCTTGGCACCTGGTGCCAAGGCAGTGCAATAAACGACACAAACTTTCTCGCAAACTGCGCGAATAAGCGGTCGAATCGGGTCAGCAGATGTTGATGAGATCCCAGGCAAGTCCCGGGAACAGCCGCGCCTCGTTGGCAAGCGTCTCCAGCGAGCCATCGTTCTCGATAACGATGTCGGAGCGCTGCGCCTTTTCGTCCTGCGGCATCTGACGCTCTTCACGGGCTTCGATTTCGACATCTCCGCGCTCACCCGCGCGACGCATCCGCTCCTCCGGGGTTGCGATCACTGTCGCGGTCAGGTCGAATGCCTGATCCATGCCGGATTCGAACAGCAACGGCACCTCGACGACGATCACCTGAGGTGGCTTTTCGACCGACTCCCAGTGCTTGCGAAAGTCGAGGATGCGCTGGCCAACGCGCGGCCAGATCTGCTGCTCGATCCAGACGCGAGCCTCGGGGTCGGCGAAGATGGCTTCGGCGACGGCGTCGCGACTGACCATTCCATTCTCGATCACCTGCGGGCCCAGGCGTTTGGCGACGAGTCCGATGAAGTCGCTCTGCTCGTAGATCTCATGCACAACCGCGTCGGCTGAGAGCGTCGGAACGCCCGCCTCTTCCAGCAGCCCAAGAAACGTCGACTTGCCGGCGGCAACGCCGCCGGTCAAGCCTACGAATATCGGTTTGGTAGCCATACGCGCCGGGCAGCGCGAAACGAGCGACTAGGCGGACTCGGGAGTCTCGGCGTCAGCCTCGGCGGTGGGGGCTTCCTCTGCGGGGGCCTCCTCGGCCGGAGCCTCTTCAGCTGCCGGAGCCTCTTCTGCCGGTGCCTCTTCAACAGGCGCTTCCTCGGTTGCGACCTCAGCGGCCGGAGCCTCTTCAGCTACTTCCTCGGCCGGAGCCTCCTCGGCTGCCTCCTCAGCTGCAGGAGCCTCTTCGGCGGCTGCAGCGTCGTTCTCGCCCAGACCACCAAGGTCCAGGTCGCCCAGTGCCTCTGCAATCAGATCCGCGGCGTCGTGGTCCTTGGGCGTGATGACTTCGCCCTCTTCGTTGAGCTCGGCCGGAACAAGTTCCTGACCGTCAACCTGCTTGGCGCTCAAGGAAAGACGACGACGCTCGGTGTCGATCTCGAGGATGCGCACGCGCACGACGTCGGCTTCGTTGAGCACCTGACGCGGGTTCTCGACGTGCTGCTCGGAGAGCTCCGAGATGTGCACGAGGCCTTCGACGCCGTTGTAGATCTCGACAAAAGCACCGAAGGAGACGATCTTGGTGACCGTTCCTTCGAGCACGTCACCGATGTGGTGCGTGTCGATGACCTTCTGCCACGGGTCTTCCTGGGTCTGCTTGAGACCCAGTGAGATGCGCTGGCGGTCGTGGTCGATGTCGAGCACCTTGACCTTGACGACGTCACCGATCGAGACAACTTCGCTCGGGTGGTTGACGTGGCTCCAGGAGAGCTCGGAGATGTGAATCAGACCGTCGATGCCGTCGAGGTCGACGAACGCACCGAAGTCCACGATGTTGCTGATCGCACCCTCGACAACAGAACCGCGCTCGA